>JAIXKU010000090.1 GCA_026936045.1 Flavobacteriales bacterium | reverse complement strand
TTCCAGGGGTATTCAAGGATATGTCAGATTGCCAGCGGGGCTCGCAGAGATGGGCGGGAGGATGTTTCAAAAATTCATTTTTACGTTAAAGATATTTATGAATACCCTACACTACTGGCAACACACGGATTTAGCCCCAATTATTAATAATTTACGTACCCCTGGAAGTGATCCAGGGGTACGTGATTTAATGGGAAAAATCAGTTAAGTATCTCGATAATCGGATCGCCAGGACCAGTAAGCCATTGAGACCCGTCCTCGGTTATCAATACCATATCTTCCATTCTAAAAGAAAGATACATACTTTCAACACCTTTTTCGATGTCGAAAGGGTATACACCTTGTTCGACGGCAAAGACCATACCTGGCTTTAGTTCGGTATCCTCATTATCTTGCAAAACGGGATGTTCAACTACATTCAAACCGATTCCATGACCACTTGTGTGGACAAGAAAATCCTTGAATTTAGTCTTACGAATTTCTTCCTCACAGATACGGTTAATCTCAGATACCTTTTTACCTGGCTTCATTGCGTTTTTGCCAGCTTTAACTGATTCACTAGCTAAGAAAGCCATTTCCCTTTCAAGATTAGGCGTTGTTCCTAGGTAGAAAACTCTTGTCAGGTCTGAAGCATAGCCATCAATGTGGCCACTAATATCTACCAGGATAAAATCGCCTTTTTGAACTATTCGATCAGTAGCATAGGTGTTGAAGGTCCGGTATTTATCAGGGCCACTAGTGACTGTAAGGTATGAAATCTTGTCTACTCCATTGGCTGACATCCGCATTGCAATACCCTTAGAAATATCTTTTTCTGTGGTAACGCCCGCAATGATAGTTTGCCCAGTTTCGAGGATTGCCCTTTCAGTAATCTGACCCACTGTACGTAGTTTTTCCACTTCCCAAGGAGTTTTCACCATTCGTGCCCGCTGAATTGGTAAGCTACCATCAACAAAGGTTATGTGCGGGAGGCTGTCAATAATCTCCTTAAGTAAATTTAAGGACCAGAAATGTTGTTGTCCTATTCCGGCTTCGACACCAATGGTTTTTGCGCCAGGTACAAAATCATTTAAGTATTTGTGGATAGCATCTGTTGAATCAACAGCATCCAGTTGGCCAAGGTTGCGTGTGGCTGTGCCAGAACAGTAGATTCTAGGTGTCCAACTCGTAAACTGAACTGTGGTTTTCTCTAATATCCGAAGTATTATCGCTGGATCACCCGAAGGAGGAACCAGAACGTATACTGGGCGGAACAAGCTAGATGTATACCACGATCGGTAACCAGTTGAATAATAGATATTTTCTGGCGTTGAAAGAAGAAGGACGTCGATATTGTCTTTTTTCATTTCCTTCTGTAGCTTCGCCACATGTAGTAAGTATTCCTGATAGGAAAAAGATTTATACGACTCACTCATATGTTATCGTCATTTCATGTTAATGTTTAGGTGAGCTTAGGCTAAGATACCTAATAAGCCGCCTACCAGACCTATTGCAACCACAAGGCCGATTACTTTTACTGAGGACCAACCTTTTTTCATCAAGAAATAGCTTCCCAGAGTAAGAAGCAATGGCAGTAAACCAGGCAAGATTGTGTCAAAGAGTTGGGTCTGAAGGTTGAATGGACCGCTCGCACCCAAGGGGATGTTTATGCCCAATTTCAAGTTTACAAAGTTGCCAACCAACGCACCGAGGACAGTGCAACCCATAATTGACGCGCCTAGAATGAGTTGATTGATCTTTCCGCTTTCGAGAATGTTAAGAATTGCATCGCTTCCTTTCTCATAGCCTAATTTATAAGAGAACCAATAAATAGACCACATAAAGGCCGCTTCGACGATGATGTAGCCGATTGGTCCAAGCAGGTTCCCAGTAGCGGCGATACCGATAAACAGGGAGAGAAGCAGCGGAGTAACAACGCCACCATCAATCGTATCTCCGATACCTGCAAGGGGTCCCATCAAACCAGTCTTTGTGGAGGTGATCACCTCATCAGAAATTTCTTCGATTCCCTGAGCTTTCTTCTCCTCGAACGCAGCTGTAAGTCCAATGATGCAGGCGCCCCATTGCGGTTCAGTGTTAAAGAACTGCATTTGGAGTTTCATCCGTTCAGCCCGTTTTTCAGGATTATCAGGATAAAGTTTGTCAATTATGGGAACCATCGAGTGACAAAAACCGGTGCCTTGCATCCTTTCGTAGTTATAGTTGGCCTGATTGAACATAATCCAGTTTAACCATGAACGCCATATTGTCTTCTTATCAAGGAGTGCATAGCGTTTCTCAACTTTTTCTGTATCTACGGATTTAGGAATTTCAATTGGCTTCGCCAGATTTACAATCTGCATGTAAATAAGGGTAAGGACTACAGCCAGAAAACCGACTGAAATCATGTTTAAACCGAAGAATTGGACAAGGAGGAATCCAAGGAAGAAGAAGGGTATCGCCATTCCTTTAAAAATTGATTTTAAGGTGAGTGCAATACCTACTGCGGGAAGCATGCCTCCAATGATGGCAAGAACCCCAACAACTTTGTCTCCCATAAATGTTAGGATAGATTGAATGTATTCGGAGCCGAAATACACCAAAACGAAACATGGTATGAAGGAAAACAGGAAGAGCATTAATTGCGGAAGTGCGACATCCGCAATCCAATACTTATTTGTTTCACCTTTTTCAGCAAATTTCTCTGCAATACGCACATATCCTGTATTCAAGGTCATTTTTGTGACCCATATTACAGAGCCTAACAAGCCGACAGGAACAGCTAATGCCATTGCAGTATTCGCATCTATACCAGCAGTAATTGCAATTGCAGTTCCAACGACACCGGCAAGTGCAATGTCGCTTGGCAATGCCCCGCCAGCGCCAATCCAGCCCAGGTATAAAACATTAATTTGGGCACCAACAATCGCACCCATAACAGGGTCCCCAAGAATGACGCCTGTAAGAAAGCCAGATACCAACGGACGCATCAGGGTCCACCATCCCACGCCCAAACCCCATGTACTATTGCATATGTAGTAGAGCAGGGAAATAAGAATAGCTTGTAAAACAGTCATGTTGTTGCTCCTTTGAAGACTTATTTGATGAAAGCCTGAATGGGCGCAGGCTTGTCGCTTGGAATCATCTGATAAACGATATCCGTCCCTTTTTCAAGGATTCTCTTAAAACAGGCGATCTCATCAGCACTTGCAGAAACATTGCGGTTAAATGTTTTGCGATGATTGTTTGCTCCCATTCCGCCTAAGACAACCTTCTTGATAGGGATACCGGCATCTATCAGCTCTTCAATTCGTTCTGGAACTTTGACAATTAAAAAAATTCTTTCATCTTTATTGTTCTCCTCTTTGAGAAAGGATTGGCCTTCGGCTCGGTTTAACAAAATCACCTCTGTACCGCTGGGCGCTGCTGCTTTATAGATTCTGCTCATAAAATTATCGGACGCAAGTAGATCATCAATGATCAGAATCTTATTTATGGGATTTTCTTTCATCCAAAAAGCGACTACCTGCCCATGGATTAATCTATCATCAATACGAGTAAGAACAATATTCTTCATGTGACATTAATCTCCTTTTTCCATCTTGCTTCAACACAACTTCGTTATCTCATCTATAGGCCACTCCTTTCTTAAATCAATACCTCCGCCAATTATTATCACTGGGCTTAGTTGAAAATTTCCCAGCAATATTCACAAGTTTGATTGGAAGTATTTAATACAATCAATTATTGAATCCTTTGATATCGGAATTGATGATTCAAGTGTTTCTTTTATGCTTTTATGGTTCCTCTGACTGAGAATTTCAATTAGAAGGGGAAGATTCATCCCTGTCACGTGTTCAAAGTGATAAGTTTGCATCAACGAGTTGACAATATTAAATGGAGAACCGAAGAACAAATCAGTAAGAAAAACGACATCCTCACCTTGTTTTTCACAAGAAATCAGAAGCGTTTCAATTTCGGACTTTAGAGAATCTAAATCACAGTTTTCTTGAACAGAAAATGCAAACACATCCTGCTGATTGCCAAGAATTAATTCGGCAGAATTTAAGATTCCTTTCGAAAAATCTCCATGGCTGAAAATAATGACAGTATACATATTCTTACCTTTTACGAGGATAGCAAGAACTTAGATCGAATTGTTATATAATTCATTAAATAGTCAATACAAGGGTGAAAGAAGGAAAATTGGGGCTGATTCTGAATCAATATAAAAAGTTTCATGGTTAATTCACATCATAAAGTAATACTACGGACTAATTACAACAAAAGTAGAACTACTCGATAGTATAATATTAATGTATATTTAAGTCAAGGCCCATAATTTGAAAATACGGAGTCATGAAATGAACAATAGCGGAACAATTAATGATGCACTAAACAGGATTCAAGCATATTATGATTCCTTATCAATGGCTGAAAAAAAGATTGCTGATTTTATTCAGGAAAATTACTATTCAGTGATACGTATGTCCCTAGCAGATGTGGCGGATGAAGCCGGTGTAAGTGACGCAACGGTTGTCAGATTTTTTCGGCTACTGGGATACAAGCGTTGGGTCGAGTTTATTGTATCTTTGTCTCGGTCTATACCAATGACCAGTGATCTTATCTATGAAGCGATCAATACTTCAGACACTCCTGGTGTGATTGCTGAAAAGGTGATGGGAGGTGCAATCCAGGCTATTCAGGCAACGATGGAAGTGCTCGACCATAATGCTATGGAAAAATGTATCAACTACATTGACAATGCAAGGCATACTTTCATTGTCGCTGTCGGTAATTCTGGCCCAATGGCAGAGGAACTTTTCAGAATGGAAACATCTGACTTGGAAGGTATTGTTGCAGAATCATCTGGCATTTCAACAGAAGACGGTTTTCCTCCAAGCATGAACGCCGTTTTGGCCATGCTGGAAC
>JAIXKU010000254.1 GCA_026936045.1 Flavobacteriales bacterium | reverse complement strand
TAACTATACTGCTTCAAAAATAAGGAGATTCATTTTAATATATTGATAGAAGCAGGTAAAAAAAAAGCCGGCAAGTATGCCGGCCTCGTTTATTCAACTTCCTTAACCTATATTTAAATTGCGTTCAAGCTAATTTTAATGTTGCTCACATATATAATACTACGAGCTGGGAATGAAGAATCAAAACCAATGATTAACCACATATTGCCATTCTCATCGGTTTCAGCTTCAATACTTTTATTTAAATTACTGCGAAAGAAAGTAGAGAAATTACTTTGATTGCTGCCGTTATCAACGTCACCGATCATTTTCATATCCATACCATCTTGCTTGCCATTACCTTTGTCAATGTTTAGGTGATAGAAAGAACCATTTTGTTCTTTTTGAGGCTCAAAGGTTGTAGCACCTACTTTCACAAAAACATCTTTTGGGGAAATATTATTAGATCCTGCATTAGAAGAAGCATTAGAAGCTAGTTCTAATTGGAAACTTATGGCGTATTTTGTATTAGGAATCAAATCTGTAACAGGACGCTTGATATAGAAGAACAGTTGACCGCCTACATTGTTAGCAGCAAGTAATAATGCTGATTTTTCTGTATTAAGAGGTTGAGGCAGGCGTGTATATTTACAAGCAAACTCAATTTCTTGTTCTTGATTACTATTGTAATCGGCTATGTCAAAAGTCCAACCTTGATAGCTTTTCGAAAAATCATAGGCTAACCCTAATTCTTCGGCACCTCTACCGTTATCAACAGAACAGCTGGTCAGGGCTGCTGTAAAGGCAATTAAAATGGGGAAAAAGAATTTTGTTTTCATTGTTTTTTATATTCTGTTTTTTTCCAGTGCAAATATCATACATGAATCAAGGCATCCCAAGACTAATCTTGTAGAAAGTCGTTTTTTTTTAGTAAATTCACAATTATTATGAGTATTAACATAAATTTTCAAGGCGCATGGTTGTTAACACAGTTATTAACAATCGTCATATTTTATTGATATTCAGCATATTGTAAATTTTGTTATTAACAAAATGCCAACTAGGTCAAAAGAATATTTTGACGGATTTCCAGGGTTTGTATTCGTATTTTAATCTAATTGGTCGAATCCGGTATAGGCTTGTAAGACTTTCGGGAGTATTATGCCTACCGGTGTTTGATTATTTTCCATCAATGCAGCTAAAATACGCGGGAATGCCAGAGAACTGCCGTTAAGTGTATGAGCTAATTGGGGTTTTTCATTGCCTTGCTTAAAGCGTAATTTCATACGATTAGCCTGAAAGGATTCAAAATTGGAAACAGAGCTTACTTCTAACCATCGTTTTTGGGCTGCGCTATATACTTCAAAATCATAAGTCATAGCTGAGGCAAAGCCCATATCACCACCACAAAGCCGAAGAATACGATAAGGGAGATTTAGTTTTTGTAATATGCTTTCTACATGCAGAACCATAGTTTCAAGTACGTCGTAAGATGAATCAGGATGCACGACTTGTACAATTTCGACTTTGTCAAATTGGTGCAGGCGATTCAGACCTCTCACTTCTTTGCCATAAGAGCCGGCTTCGCGACGGAAGCAAGGCGTGAATGCGGTGAGTTTAACCGGGAGGGATTCGGCTTTCAGAATCTCATCACGAAAGAAATTGGTCAGAGGTACTTCTGAGGTTGGGATTAAATACAAATCATCTGCCGGCATATAATACATTTGCCCCTCTTTGTCGGGAAGTTGCCCTGTCCCATATCCGCTGGCTTCGTTTACCATAAGAGGCGGTACGTATTCTACATAGCCGGCCTGAGTGTTCTCATCCAACAGAAAATTAATCATCGCGCGTTGTAGTCGGGCCATTTTTCCTTTATAAACCGGGAATCCGGCACCGGTAATCTTTACGCCGAGCTCAAAATCAATCAGATTATATTTTTGTGCCAATTCCCAATGAGGCATGGCGCCTTCATCTAGCGTGGGAATAGTGCCGCCTTGTCGTATTTCAAGGTTATCTTCCGCTGTCTTTCCTTCCGGGACAAGATGATATGGTGCATTGGGTATAGCATATAACATCTGTTGTAGCGATTGTTCAATATCCTTAAGTTCTTCTTCTTGTTGTTTTATTTCTTCTTTTAAAGAGAATGTTTTCTTACGAGTAGATTCTGCTTCATTTTTCAGTCCCTGCTTTAACAGTTCGCCAATTTGTTTGGATGTTTGATTTAAAGTGGCCTGAGTTTCATCCAAAGTATGCTGTGTTTTTTTTCTAAAATCATCTTTCTCCAGTAGCGCTTCAATCATTTGCTCGGCAGGAATCCCTCTTTTTGAAAGGCGTGCAATAATTTCTACTTTCTGTTCGCGAACGTATTGTATGGGCAGCATTTCTTAAAATTTTCTGCAAATTTAACTAATCTATGGAACAATGGAGGATAACTTATAGGAGATTCTCAGGCTTCTCAGAGTTTGATACCTTTCTTATTTCCTTTTATAAATACTTCAATCGCATTTCGCAAAAACCCCCATCCATAGCCTAAAAGCTGTGTAAAGGATGCTCGAACACTTAAGAGACCAATCAAGATATTTTTATTCTGAATACTAGCGTCAACTAAGATAAGAAGAGTGTAAAATGCGATGCTCCCAAACCAAATAAATCCTAATAAGGAAGAAGCTAAAAACAGCGAAGAACCCAAAAGAAGATACAAGCTAAATACTAATGGGAAAAGATGCAATACACTTAATTCCTCTCTATGCCGAACATATAAATTAATCCGAGCTGCGCCAAAACGGGTTACTTGTTTAAAGAATTTTTTAAAGTTTGTTCTGCGCTTATGATATACAAAGGCATTTGGTATGAGAGCCGAACGAAATCCAGCTTTTAAAACACGAATACTTAAGTCGATATCTTCGCCACACAAAAAGGATGTATCATATCCTTTGACAGTTTCAAATGCCTGTTTGGATATACCCATATTAAAGCCACGCGGATGAAACGTGCCAATATGTTTTTTGTTGCCACGGATACCACCTGTAGTAAAAAATGATGTCATGGCATAACTAATGGCTTTCTGAATAGGAGTGAATGTATCAAGAGCGCTATCGGGCCCGCCAAACGCATCCACTTGGCTGTTCTGTAGAAACTCATCTACATGAGTTAAATAATCCGACGGGATGATACAATCTGAATCAAGAAAAATAAACCAGTTACTTTTCGCCTGTTTTGCTCCCCAGTTTCGGGCATCGCTTACCGGTAAGCAGTCACGATAAAGAAATTGAATAGACAGCATTTCACAAAAAGGGCTAACGGCCTCTTCCAAGCTTTTTCCGGGAGTGCCGTCGGCAACAATCACTTCAAAATTCTTAAAACGACTGTGTGTGAGACTATCAAGAAACTCCGTTACTTCGTCAGTGCGGCCAAATGTTGGCACAATAAGGGAATATGTAGGATTTCCGGATTGCACAGGTTATTTCAATCCTTCGGTTTTATCTTTTATTCTGTATAGGTTTCTATCGGCTGCGTTTCTTGAAATCATTTCAGCCATAAATCCGGCTAGAAAAAGTTGTGTGCCCAGTATAACCATTGCCAAGGCAATATAAAACAGGGGATCTTCTGTTATCAGCCGCAAACGCACACCGTGATATTGTGCCCAAAGCTTATGGATACCCATCCATAGTGTAAAAAGAAAACCGATAAAGAACATAATAATGCCTAACAACCCAAAGAGATGCATGGGTTTCTTGCCAAACTTTGATACAAACGTAATGGATAACAAATCAAGAAACCCATTTATGAAACGCTCCATACCAAATTTGCTTTTTCCATACTTGCGAGGTTGGTGTTTAACAACTTTCTCGCTTATTTTCTTGAAGCCGGCCCACTTGGCGATAACCGGAATAAAGCGGTGCATCTCACCATATACTTCGATACTTTTCACAACCTCTCCACGATAAGCTTTTAGTCCGCAGTTCATATCATGAAGCTTCACACCACTTAGCTTTCCTGTGGTCCAGTTATAAAGTTTAGAAGGAATGTTCTTGGTAATGGTATTATCGTAGCGTTTTTTCTTCCAACCCGATACCAAATCATACCCTTCTTCCATAATCATTTTATACAAACCTGGGATTTCTTCCGGACTGTCCTGCAAATCGGCATCCATGGTTATTACAACCTGCCCGGAGCAATGCTCAAATCCCGTGTTAAGCGCAGCTGATTTACCGTAATTACGTCTAAACGACAACCCTTTGACATGGGCGTTTTTTGATGAAAGCTCTTGAATTGTTTTCCAAGATCCATCATTGCTACCATCATCTATCATAATAATTTCGTACGAAAATCCATGCTCTTGCATGACTTTCGTAATCCATGAAATCAACTCAGGAAGAGATTCCTCCTCGTTATACAAAGGGACGATGATTGATATCGCAGGTATGCCGGACATGGTATTATTCTAAATCATTACGGTCAGCGGCATCGCCCGGGCCTTCCGGGATGATCTTTTTACTTTGCTGCGTAGCGAGATTGTTTTGTTCGGAAAGGGTCAAATAATCGGTAGTAGTGGTCATTAACCAAATATCGCCTGATTTACGAAATACTTGCACGTAGATACCGAAAATATCTAAGAAATTCTTTTCAAGCTCAGCTACGGTAGTCAAGCCATCAATATCATAGACGCCATCTTTTCCATTTTCTCTAATTTCTTGTATGGATTTAGACGGATCTTTTACTTGTTCATTAGCTGTTAGTTGCTCATCTTTATTTTTATCAATAAAGAATTCAAGCTTCAGGTTAGGGAATCGTGTACTGAAATTTTCCTGAATTTGGTTGATTTTGGTCTGTTTGGTGATGTGTAAAATCATGATAAATAACGATACGTTTGTACAGTATAAAATAGATATGAAATAATATTAGCGCTTACCACCGCCAAAGGTAAGTCCTATACCTGTTCCGGCCAAATGTGATCCGGTATAGATA
>JAIXKU010000142.1 GCA_026936045.1 Flavobacteriales bacterium | reverse complement strand
GTCTAAAAGCACATCAAACTTATGGCTCAGATATCCTCTCACAATCGTAATGTCGTCTATACCAGCTTTTAATAAGGCTTCTATTTGTGTTTCTATTATGCGCTTGTTGCCGACTCTTACCATTGGCTTAGGGGTATTTTGCGTTTCTGGACGCATGCGTGTACCCATTCCAGCTGCCAATATTACTGCCCGTTTCACTCTATATGGCTCTAATACATCCCACGCTTTTTGCGTAGGTTTAATTCCAGCTTGCCTAAGATTAACAAGTTTGTTTTTAGTTAACTCTTTGAGAGTTCTGCTAATAACTTCTTGCGTAAATGGCAAACCCGAACAAAGCTCAGATTTGGACAGTCCTTTGCGTCGCACCACCAATTGCAAAACCTCAAATTGTGTATAAGTAAGTTCCATTAACTTGACTGTGGCTTTTTGGTAGCGAATAGTTTAATTTTTAGATATGTTTCTACTGTCATTCTATCTGTCTTCATATCTTTTGCAGTACCCCTTAGTTTAAGATTCTTTTGATCTTTAAATAAATCCCAGCTTTTTTGTGGTTTCTTCCAACCTGAGCCGTAAGCAGATTCTAAATGCATTTCGGCATTATTCGGTACCCAAAATTTACTCCCCAAAAAATCTCGTTTGCTCAATGGTTTGTAATTAGAAAACACACAATCGTACTGCCTGGCTTTATTAGAAGTATTATAAGGCTTGATTAGTTGAAATAAACACGAATATATTTTGTCTGAATTCGTTTGACCCAATTTATTAACAGGGTAGTAAAAAAATAAATCTAGGTGAATTCCTGCTCTGCCTAACGTAATTATCATACCGTCCTGGCTTGCCCTGAAGCCTAAAGACGCAATTATAAACATTTAACAACTCGTGAATTGCTTTATAATCAAAAATCCTCAAACCAAACCCCCAAATCCATGTCATCATCATGCCCTAAAAGTCATTTTCTAATTGCGCCCAACAAAGTTCCATCGCTCAACCAATGTGTGCAGTTATATTTATCTAACACACTCGTTATATCTTTTAACAAAATTAAGGCAGCTCTTAAGTCCATGTCCTTTTTATTAATTCTGGGTTTTGGCCATTTTATGCCAGCTTTTGCGTCTGTTTTAATTGATCCTTCTCTAAAACCGCGAATCAACTTAACGGCTTCTTTGTGTCTAGTTGCCTGCATATACTTGCTCACGCGGGCTTTGTTGGCAAGATATATTGGGCTATCGTGTTTTTTAGCTGGTGCAAAATTATGCTCTAAATGGAGTGATTTACCCGGAATGCGCTTTAACTTCTTGCCACTTAAAACTTCGCAGGCCATCGCAAAAGCTCCATCCTCATGACCCCAACCCACAAAGCCGCTATCAAAGCCACGCACCAAGTCCCATAGGTCTCTCCGCACTATAATACATCCTCCAAGAGGTTGATTGCGATCGTATTTAACCATACGCCTTTCCCAACCAGCTTGCTCGTTGTTGAGTAATATTTTGTGCCATCAAAATCTAATTCCCAACGTTCAGAATATGGATAAACGACTGCTCCATTTCTAGTGCCACGGCAACGCCGTCTTTAATTTGTTGTGACCACTACCGTATCAGCATCATGAATTACCAACATCCCAGTCACCAGCTAATTTAGTAGCTTATTGTGTCAAGCTCAAATTATACAAAGCTGGCTCGTCTGAATATGCTCACCGATAAACATTGATAATCTAGAGTTTGTTTGAGCCAGCTACTTACATGACCCCATATCAGGATTCTAGACTGTTCCTCCGAACTAAACGGAACTAATACTACCCCGTATGCACCTATTATACAAGCTTTCTTGGCGATTTCAATCTAAGCAAATACCGGTGGTACTTTTAGTTTGTCAAGCTACCTTTTCTACAACATCTTGCCTCTACTAAAATTGGTTGCATGATCCAAGAACGAACAAAAGATATGCCTGTCCTTCCTGAACCATTAAAAGTATTACTTCAAAATTTAAGGTAAACATTGATATCATGTGTCTATGTCTAGTAACGGCCGACATCTACAAGAATAAATCTAGTAGTATTGATCATTCTAAAATTTCAGCAAATGCTCAACGACTTGCTTGAATTGAATATATCCAATGTAATTGTATTGGAAGATCTTGAACTAACCTAAATAATACCGAGTCATATGAGTTGATACTAAAAATTATGAAGATGAAACTCCACGATTATTTGTACTAGATAATCTTCAAACACTCTGACCCAAGAATGTTGCTTAGAGTTACGAGCCCTACTGAAACGCCACCGTCCAGCTGACTTATAGTAGCTACGAAAGGTCATAATAAAACACCGCAATCAAGCAATCCTAGATGTGTTTCTTGAACATGCTGGCTTTGTAGTTCAAAAAAGATTTTCCAGATCTAATAGGGTTAGCGCCGATGAGTAAAGTCACCAGGAATCTTTAAAAGAAGTGGACTCCCCAAACCAAAACTCACACTATATCACACCGAACATGCTTCTGCAATCATACACTGGCGGTATTGGAGCATATATCGAACAGGTTGAGGCGATAATGGGAAGTACCAGTCCAATTATTTTATATTGTGGTACAAAAACTTTTGATTATTCACTTTATAAATCTGGTAATGTTGTAGATATTTCTAAAGTTAGCAACGTTAAAAAATTCAATCAACTTAACGTTAGTCAACAAAGCCAGACTGTTTATCAAGCAACATTAGAGCTATTATTTCATTATGATCAAGTTACTAATATCGAATATCAGGATTTCCGAGGTGTAAGCGCTGGCATCGCACAAGCCAAACTAGCAGGCGAGCTTCCGCCCACAGTACATTTAATAGTTCGTTGCCATGCGTCTGTATCTTCAATCGTGTTTGCTACACATCAACAATTAAATACAGCTGGACTAGAAGTTGCCAAACTTGAAAAATTGAGCGTTCAATATGCTGACATTGTTTTGTTTCCAACTCAATATTTGCATGATATGTATTCACAACTCGGCTATAGCTTAGTTAAACCCAAAAAGGAGGTTGCAATAAGGCGTCTACCCTATCAATATACTACCCAGCCTGGCGTAAAATACAGTACCATCACTAATATTGCATTTTTGGTAGGCTAACCTCTGAAGGGCTACGATGATTTTTGTAATATGATAGTTAATATAGTTAACCCAGAAAGCCCGTACTATCTACCGCAAATTAAATCAGTATGCGCATTTGGTGCTGGAGGAAGTAGCGCACAACTTGATGTTGAATTTACTGAATTTTTAAAATCTCGAGGTATCAAATTTGATATACGTGCATTAAACCACGCAGATGCAATGTCTACACTTGATGAACTGGCTTCACATACACTATTCTGCTTACCGTACAAAGCCGATAATCACCCGATGGCACTAATAGAGATGATCAACCATGGCTGTGATTTCATCGCCTACAATCGGGGTGGCATCCCCGAATTGATACCGAAAACCCCATGAATATTTTATGTAACCCTGTTGGCAGACCCCACTCAGCAAAGCATATGTAGTATAAAAATACCCATAAACAGCGTAGTCAAGTAATAAATAATCTTTATGAACAAGTTACAGCAGAACAGCAAAAATAAACCTAGCCAATATTTTATAATCAATTGCAATCAACTTTAAAGAAATGCCACTAGCGGTCATCATTAGCCAAACCATCAAATAAAATGTGAGGTGACAGATTTTGGGTCTTTTAACAGCCCTAATCCTTTGATGCTATTAAGCAAAAATTAGGGCTATGGAATAACTAACGTCTTCTTGCGCTGCCAAGCTTGGCCAGATAATGCCTTGTTTGGCATCAATTGAAATAGAATGACTGCGCAAAATACGGACAGCATCAATAGTGTCTGCCATATTCATAGCTTGCAGATATTTATTAATTAATGCGATTATTGCGGTATAGCTTATTTATTTTTGACTTACCAGGTGCCAGAGTATGTTCTAAGTGCATAGATTTACCTGCTTACGTTTGAGTTTTTACCACTTAGCACCCCGCAAGTATTCAAAGTCTTCATGACCCCAACCCACAAAGCTGGTACAAAACCGCGAACTAACTCCCATAGATCTCGCTGAATAATTATGCTTCCACCAGAGGCCTGTCGTGTATAGGTTTAAATGAGATTGCCAGTCGCTCGATTCATCTTCAAGAAGCATCTTAGTACCATCAAAGTCCAGCTCCCAGCGTTCGGAATATGGGTAAACTACTGCACCTGTTTCTTGTGCCATGGCTACGCCGTCCTTGATTTGTTGCGGGTTTATGATCGTGTCGGCATCATGAAATACAGCTACATCCCAGTCACCAGCCAATTTGGCTGCATGATTACGAGCTAATGAAGCATTGTAGGTAGCCACTGCACTGCGCCCAGGAGTCCGACCAAGTTCTCCTATATACATCGGGTAATCCAGAGTTTCTTGAGCCAACTGTTTACATGACCCCATATTATCTTCGTGATTGCTCTTCCGAGCTAAACGGAACTAATAAAACAACCTCGGCATTATATGTATATTATACCTGACTTTATTATTTCAGTCCCTACCAAAAAAATACCCGGTCTTCAACTTAGTTAGTAGTAGCTACACCAGCTATAACCATGACAATGCCGGTTGCGGCTATTAGGGATAGCATTTTGCCTGTAGCTAACTGGTCATAGCTAGAGTTAGTCATGGCTAGTCCGACTGGGTCAGATATTACGCCAGTGGTTTTGTTGGTGTCTAGATCTCCGTTGTCGGTAATGGTATAGGTTAGTACTAGGGCATGTTGTCCATTTATAGTTGTTTCAGTTAGGGTGTAGTTAGTTATGTCGGTATAGGCTTTGGTATCTGGGTTATACTTTCTGGGTTTTACTTGGTTGGGTTTTAGGTCTGTTATGAAGGTTAGGGTTACTAGGTTGTCTGTTTGGGTAGTATTGAAGGTGAAATTAACTAGACCTAGTGGGTATTGGTT
>JAIXKU010000048.1 GCA_026936045.1 Flavobacteriales bacterium | reverse complement strand
CATTTGTTGAGCAAATAAACCACTTGATAATAAGAATGTTACAAAAATAAAGAAAGAGAAACCCTGCATGAAAACATACTTAAAATATGAAATAAAGAAATAGAAAATCGTACCCAAGTTAGCTAAAAAAAAAAAAATAGTGCTAAAAAGTTTTTAATGTATTAAAATTTATCAAATTTGCCCCCATATTTTCACTACAAAGAAGACAAAAAATAGAATGGGCAAGCAGTTTAAAATCAAAAAAGGATTAGACATCCGACTGATTGGAGAGGCAGACAAAGTATTGGTAAGTGCCAACGCCGCCTCAGAAATCAGCATTAGCCCGGCAGATTATGTAGCCATGAAACCCAAAGTATTGGTGAATGTTGGTGATAAAGTAAAGGCCGGTACTCCTCTGATGTATGATAAGAACAATCCCTTGGTCATGATCTGCGCCAGCGCAAGTGGCGAGGTTGCCGACATCAAACGCGGTGCTAAGCGTGTGTTGGAAAACATAACCATTAAAGCGGATAACGAAATTCAATATTTACCATTTCTAATCGGAAATATTGAATCGCTTTCACGTGAAAAGGTTGTTGAAATCATGTGTCAAAGCGGCGTTTGGAGTTTTATTCGTCAACGCCCGTATAATTGTGTAGCCAACCCAGAAAAAGCGCCCAAAGCCATTTTCATCTCTGCTTTTGATACCGCACCATTGGCACCCGATACAGATTTTGTTTTACAAGGTCAGGAAAAGTATTGGGAAGCAGGTATTGTCGCTCTGCAAAAACTACATTCTAATATTCAGTTGAACATACACAGCGAGAAGAATAAATCGTCTGTTATTACCAATACAAAAGGTGTTAGTATCAACACATTCACCGGTCCGCACCCATCAGGAAATGTGGGCGTACAGATTCATCACATTGATCCCATTAATAAAGGAGAAACCGTATGGACGGTGGCGCCACAAGATGTGTTGATCATCGGACGTTTATTTACAGAAGGTAAGTATGATGCACATCGAATTATAGCCATTACCGGTTCTCAGGTTAAGAAGCGTAAGTATGTCAGAACAATGGTTGGTGCAAACCTATCCAGCTTCTTAAGCAATGATAATATTGAATCAGGTACTAATCGTTTCATTAGTGGCAACGCTTTAACCGGTACCACAATATCAGCCAACGGTCATTTAGGTTATTATGATACACAGATAACGGTCCTTCCGGAAGGAAACGAGCCCGAGTTGTTTGGCTGGCTGGCTCCCGGATTTAATAAGTTCAGCAACTCGCATACATTTCTCACTTGGGCTATGCCCGCTAAGAAGTTCAGATTAAATACTAATCAGAATGGGGAGCGCCGTGCATTTGTTGTAACAGGAGAATACGAAAAGGTTTTTCCCATGGAAATCTATCCTGTTCAATTGCTCAAAGCTATTATCACCAACGATATAGATCTTCAGGAAAATTTGGGTATTTATGAGGTAGATGCAGAAGATTTTGCGCTTTGCGAATATGTTTGTACATCAAAGATTAATAGTCAGGAAATTGTTCGCAAAGGTTTGGAAACACTCTATCTTGAAGAATTAGAATCATTAAAGTCACATCATTAATTACAGCTTTTTTCACAATGAATCCATTAAAGAAATTATTGGAAAAAGTGGAGCCGAGCTTTCGAGAAGGCGGTAAACTCCACAAATTTTGGCCTGTTTACGATGGATTTGCCACGTTTTTGTTTGTGCCCGGGCATCCTACCCAAAAGGGCGCACACATTCGCGACGGCATAGATCTTAAACGTACCATGGTAACGGTTATTTTAGCCGCTCTTCCCGCCTTGTTGTTTGGAATATATAACGTAGGTTATCAGCATTTCCAAGCCATTGGCCAATTAGCTTCTGCAAGTACAGGCGCTCTTTTTGTTTATGGTTTGATAAAGGTGCTGCCTTTAATCGTTGTATCTTATGTTGTAGGTCTTGGTATTGAGTTTGCCTTTTGTATTATCAAAAAACATCAGATTAATGAAGGATTTTTGGTAACCGGAATTTTGATACCAATGGTTGTGCCACCCGATATGCCATTGTGGATGGTCGCTGTGGCAACAGCCTTTGCCGTTTTGATTGGCAAAGAAGTGTTTGGTGGTACAGGTATGAATGTTTTAAATCCCGCGCTCACAGCTCGCGCATTTTTATTCTTTGCTTATCCTGCTTTTATATCAGGAGATAAGGTATGGGTTAGTTTAGGTGGCGAGAAGGCTGTTGATGGCTTCACCGGCGCGACGGCTCTTTCACAATTTATCACACAAGGGAGTCAAATCACCAATTCAGTCGGACAACCGATGGGCTTCATGGAAGGATTCATTGGATTGATACCGGGCTCAATAGGAGAAACCTCTACGTTGGCTATTTTAATTGGTGCTGTTATTTTAATTCTAACCGGTGTAGGGAGTTGGCGAATCATGCTTTCTGTTTTTGCCGGTGGTTATATCATGGCATCTTTACTTTCTTTATTAGCTCCCTCTTTTCCCGATAATCCATATTTAGCGGTACCGCCACACCTTCACCTTGTTTTTGGCGGATTTGCTTTTGGTGCTGTATTTATGGCTACAGACCCTGTTAGCGCCGCTCAGACACCACTTGGAAAAATCATTTACGGCTTCCTTATCGGTGTGCTTTGCTTAATGATAAGGGTATTAAATCCAGCTTATCCGGAAGGTATGATGCTGGCTATTTTATTTATGAATGCGGTTGCCCCACTTATAGATTATTATGTTGTGCAGGGTAATATCAAGCGCAGATTGAAACGAGTAACTGTTAAAGCATAGTACAATGAACAAAGAAAATAACGTATATATCATTGTTTTTTCAGTGATTATGGTAGTTGTGGTAGGCGTAAGCTTAGCCTTTGTGGCACAGTTTACCAAACCATTTCAGGATGCAAATATCCGCCTTGAAAAGATGCAAAATATCTTATCATCGGTTGGTATTATTGTTGACCGTACTACCGCAGAGGAAACATACAATAAGTATATTACCAAAAGCGAAGTATATAAAGTGGACGGTAGCTTGCAAGAAGGGGTTGATGCATTTGGCATTGACCTTGCTAACGAATTGAAGAAGCCGGAAGATCAACAACTTTTTCCTATCTACGAATGTAAAAAGGAAGATGGAAACTATTTCATCTTACCGATGCGTGGAAAAGGATTGTGGGGGCCAATTTGGGGATACGTGTCTTTGAAAGATGACGGTATTACAGTTGCCGGTGCTGTTTTTGATCATAGCGGCGAAACACCAGGCTTGGGTGCAGAGATCTCCAAGGCACCTTTCCAAGAGCAATTTATTAATAAAAAAATTGTGGACGAATCAGGCCAATTTGTAAGTATTACAGTAGAAAAACCCGGCAAATTACCCGAAGGATATGAATATGGTGTAGATGGTATTTCCGGTGGAACACTTACCAGTGTCGGTGTGCACAATATGTTACATAGGTATCTGCAGGCATTTAGAAACTATGTAGAAAAGAATAACATCCTAAGTCCGGTTACACCTACAGCCAACATAACGAATGATACATTGCAATTAGATTCAACAACGGTTATCACAGAACAATAAAATTTGAAACCATGAGCACAGAAAATAAGGAAAAAGAAAGTCTTTTTTCTGCAAAAAGAAGAAAATTAATCACCGACCCGCTAAACGATAACAATCCCGTTACGGTTCAAGTATTGGGAATTTGTTCGGCATTGGCCATCACCGTGCAACTAAAGCCTGCATTCTTTATGTTCTTAGGGGTGCTTACTGTGATAGCTATGGGCAACGTAATCATTTCCCTTATTCGTGATTTAATTCCTTCAAGGGTAAGAATTATTGCACAGCTGGTAATAGTAGCCGGATTGGTTATTATTGTTGACCAAGTGTTAAAAGCTTTTGTTTATGATGTCAGCAAGCAGCTTTCAGTATTTGTAGGATTAATTATTACCAACTGTATTGTAATGGGTCGCTTAGAAGCTTTTGCCATGGCAAACAAACCCTGGCCTTCGTTTCTTGATGGCGTGGGTAACTCATTAGGTTATGGTATCATTTTGATGATTGTATCTATAATAAGAGAAATTTTTGGTGCCGGTACGCTTACCATACCCACCGGTATTAATACGGTTTATGTTCTTCATGTATTTCCACAATCATTTTACGATTTAGGTTACGTGAATAACGGCCTTATGATTTTACCACCCATGGCATTGATTGTGGTAGGTATGATTGTATGGGCACACATGGAGACCTAAATTACAAGAATCCAACTAATATAATAAAGAATATCTATATGGAACTGATAAACATATTTGTTAAGTCAATCTTTATTGAGAACATGATTTATGCCTATTTCTTAGGCATGTGTTCTTATTTGGCCGTATCTAAAAACGTTAAAACAGCGGTTGGGCTTGGTATGGCCGTTATCTTCGTTTTGGGCATGACGGTTCCCATTAACTATCTGCTGGAAAATTATTTGCTTAAAGAAGGTGCCATGAAATGGCTCAGTCCTTCTTTGGCAACAATAGATTTGGGCTTTTTGTCATTTTTGATGTACATAGCTGTAGTAGCGGCATTTACACAATTGGTTGAGATGGCTGTAGAGAAGTTTTCTCCATCGCTTTATGCTTCATTGGGTATATTCTTGCCTTTGATTGCCGTAAACTGTGCTATTCTTGGTGGCGCACTCTTTATGCAACAGAGAGATTATCCTTCCGTTGCGCATGCTGCCGTGTTTGGATTTGGTTCAGGTGTTGGATGGATGATGTCTATTGTAATCATTGCAGCCGTTCGCGAAAAAATTAGATATTCCAATATTCCAGCATCGTTGCGCGGATTGGGTATTGCTTTTATCCTGACAGGGCTAATAGCAATTGGTTTTATGAGTTTTATGGGTATTAAACTTTAATGTTGTTTATCATGATTTTGCTAGAATTCAGCGCAGTACAAATTGGTGTAGCTGTTGGCGTTTTTCTTTTTGTTATTTTGCTTTTAGTGGCAGTTCTGCTTTTTGCCAAAGCAAAACTTTCCCAGTCCGGACCGGTTAAGATTCATATCAACGGTGAAAAAGATATTGAGGTGAGTGCCGGAAGTTCTCTTCTTACCACTTTAAGTAATGAAAAGATATTTTTACCCTCTGCTTGTGGCGGTGGCGGTACTTGCGGCATGTGCCGTTGTCAGGTTCAAGAAGGTGGCGGTGAAATTCTTCAGACAGAAGTTGGATTTTTTACCCGTCAGGAAATAGCCGAGAAATGGCGGTTGTCCTGTCAGGTAAAAGTGAGAGGCGATTTGAAAATCAAAGTTCCGGACGAAGTTTTTGGTATCAAGAAATGGGAGTGCGAAGTGGTGTCTAACTACAATGTGGCCACGTTTATTAAGGAATTTGTGGTAAAACTTCCGGTTGGCGAAACACTCAATTTCCAATCAGGCGGCTATATTCAGATTGACGTACCGGCTACTGAGGTAGATTTTAAGAATATGGATATTTCTCCTGCACCTGAGGATCCGGCAGGAAAAGATAAATTCAAGGAAGATTGGGATAAATTCAATCTTTGGAATTTAAAAATGGTAAACAAAGAACCGATTTTCCGTGCCTATTCAATGGCCAATCACCCGGCAGAAGGAAATATCGTGATGCTGAATATTCGTATTGCCACACCACCTTGGGACAAGGCAAGCAACGGCTGGATGAATGTAAATCCGGGTATTTGTTCTTCTTATATTTTCTCAAGAAAACCGGGTGATAAAGTAACCGTTTCAGGTCCTTATGGCGAATTCTTTATTAAAGATACCGGCAAAGAAATGGTGTATATTGGCGGTGGTGCAGGTATGGCACCTCTGCGCTCGCATATCTTCCACCTGTTCCATACATTGAAAACAAACAGAAAAGTATCTTTCTGGTATGGTGGTCGTTCTAAACGCGAATTATTCTATGTTGACCACTTCAGACAAATAGAAAAAGAATTCCCCAACTTTAAGTTCCATATCGTGCTTTCGGAGCCTTTGCCTGAAGATAATTGGAAAGCTAAGAAAGATATGAATGATGACGGAGATGGCTTTTTGGGATTTGTGCATCAGGCATTTATTGATAACTACCTGAGCAAGCATCCGGATCCGGAAGAAATAGAATTCTATTTCTGTGGTCCGCCTATGATGAATAATGCAGTTGTTAAGATGTGCGACGATTGGGGCGTACCCAAAGAGCACGTTATGTTTGATGACTTCGGCGGATAGTCATTCGTTTAGTAATCCTTTTCTTATTACAAGATGTGTTATAGCACATAGATTCATGTGCTATGAGATGATTGGTACTTATTTCTAGATACTTAGGCTCGTTATTCTCCGACGCCGATATTGTCAATCAACCTGATTTCGCCGGCATAGAAGGCAATAAACACCCGATAATGTGTTGGATCATCGTTCCCTTTCCAAGTGTCAAGCGTGTCTTTATGTGCAAAGATGAGATACTCTAAACGCAGTTCATCCCATTGCAAAAAGGCTGTTTCTACTGTTTGCTGTAGAACCTCTAAAGGGTTTTTACCAAGTTGACGAATGACTGTTTGCAGCAAACCGTAAATATGAGAGGCCTTGTCTGTTTGTTTAGCTGTTAAGCGTAGGTTACGTGAGCTCATGGCTAAGCCGGAAGGCAGCCGTAATGTCTGAATACCCCGTATGCCCAATCCATCGAAAAATGGCGCTATACAGTTCTTAATAATTAAAAACTGCTGATAATCTTTATAGCCAAAATACGCACGTGTCGGCTGAATAATTTGGAAAAACCTGAAGACAACATTTGCCATGCCCTGAAAATGGCCCGGACGGTATTTCCCTTCCATTATTTGGTCATAGATACCTAAATCAAACGTGCGAATACTGCTGGACAGGAATAATTCTTCTTTGGTGGGAAGATAAAGGATATCACAACCGGTTTGCTCAAGCAACGCCCGGTCTTGTTCCGGCATTTTGGGATAATTGGCAAAATCAGAGATATTGTTAAATTGTAATGGGTTAACATAAATACTCGCCAGCGTAAAGTCATTTTCAGCCTTACTTTGCTTGATAAGTGCCAAATGTCCTTCATGCAAAGCGCCCATTGTAGGTACAAAGCCTATGGATTTTCCCGGTTTTTTAAGGGTATCAAGATACGAAACCAAACTGGCCGAAGTGCTAAATATTTTCATATAAAATAGACGAAAATCACGTCTAATGCGTTTAAAGCCACAAAGTAATAAACTAAATAGCAGGCAAATATCAATATTGTTTTGATTTATCGCAGAAAATTCGTTAATTTTGCATATTCTTTTATGAACCATTATACCTCAATAGTTCGTTACAGGTTTCTTAATCAGACAGGAATTGCCTTTTTAGAAAGACTAAGAGGTAGAGTTATTAATCACGTAAAATCAAATTTATTTTATGGAAAAGCGTAAAGTACTATTCATTTCGCAAGAGATGCAGCCCTACATGCCCAACGAAACTCTTATGGGAAAAATCGCACGCCAACTCCCTCAGGGCATCATGGAACAAGGTTATGAGATTCGGTCTTTCATACCGCGATATGGATGTATTAATGAAAGACGACATCAATTACATGAAGTTATTCGCCTAAGCGGTATGAATATCATCATCAATGATACAGATCAACCTCTTATCATTAAAGTAGCTTCTATACCTACAGTTCGTATGCAGGTATATTTTATTGATAACGAAGAATATTTTAAGAGGAAAGCTACCTTAGCTGATGAAAATGGTCAATTTTTTGAAGACAATGATGAACGCAGCATCTTCTTTGTCAGAGGTGTTTTTGAAACCGTTAAAAAATTAGGTTGGACACCGGATATCATTCACTGTCATGGCTGGATGTCGGGTTTAGCTGCCGTGTATTTAAAAACAGCGTATAAAGACGATCCTGTGTTTTCAAACGCCCGTGTCGTACTCTCACTTTACAACTCGGATAATTTTGAAAGTACATTGTGTGATAACTTTGCCTCAAAAGTGTTATATGGCGATATGAGTGCCAAAGATTATTTAATTGAGAAACCTACTTACGCCAATCTAATTAAGTCTTATCTGAATTATACAGATGCGGTGGTAAAAGGCGGAGAGCCTATTCATAAGGATATTGAGAAACAGCTTAAAGACAGTAATCTTCGCGTGGTGGATTATAATCCCGACGAAGATTATGTTGGTCCGATGCTTACACTTTATGAAGAATTGATTGAAGAAAACGTAATCGCTGATTAATTTTTTCAATCATCTTATCGTTAATTTTTCGAAAAATACATTTCTACTTTATCGATTGGTTAGATTTGCAGTCTCTGATTTTAATACAAAGAACCGGATGAGCAGAAAAGGTGTTTTAGCTTTAATAAGTTTGGCGTGGATATTTTCATCCTGTCAGCCTAATGAAAATCCGGATCCGGGTATCATCCCGCCTGAAGATTTATTAAATGCCGTTTATTCCGATACTACGACCATTTTAACCAGCGTTATATTGGATGATACGGTTCGTACGGATAATGCGATTTATTACGCTGTAGGCAGTTCTTACGACCCTGTTTTTGGCAAGAGTCGTGCAGCTTTTTATACAACGGTTAATGTGGCGCAGAACTATGATAATTTTGGCTCTAACCCCGTTCTTGATTCCGTTGTGCTTATACTTCGTTTTCGCGGCACCTATGGTGATGCGGCTAAGCTAAACGGCTATCAGACCATCGAAGTCTTTGAACTGCAATCCGATTTGCCGGTTGATAGTGTAGAATGCAACTCTTTTACTCCCATACCATTTATCCCGACACCTTTGGCTACACAAGGTTTTGTGCCTATTTTTAATCCGTATGCCAGCCAGGGCGCCCAAATGCGAATACGACTGAATCAAACATTCGGTCAAAGGTTTTTGAATGTGGATAGCCTCACGGCTTCCAATATCCATTCAATCATTAAAGGCTTTTATGTGCGTATTGCGCCATGGGTTACTCAAAGCCAGTCGCCGGGACAAGGCGCCATCGTATTTTTTGATCTACGCTCTGAAGCAACCCGCTTGTCTGTTTATTTCCATAACGATCAAAATCCGGGTGGATTAGAAATAAAATTACTCACAGCCGGCTCCAATAACAAGCGTTTCAATGAGTTTTCGCATGATTATACAACCGCTTCTTCAGAGCTTATAACAAAACTGGCCGACCCCAACGACCAAACCGTTGATAAAGTATTCCTGCAATCGGGACAGGGGATACGCCTTAAACTTAATTTCCCGTATCTGATGAATTATATTTCAAATCAGAAAATCATTGTAAACAAAGCAGAACTTATTATACCCGTGGATGCGTTGCAAGATTATATACATTATCCGGCACCACTCAATATCACTACATATACTTTAAATGCCGACAGAACATATAATCTTACAGACGATTTTCAGTTTACGTATTATGACAGCTATTATGACGACATAAAAAAACAATATCGTGTATTGCTTACCCAACATTTTCAACAGATTATGGATGGCACCCATTCGCCTAATGAGCTATATGTTGATGTACCTATATTGAGTAAAAATGCTGATGTAAACCGTGTGGTTTTACATAGCCCCACCCACCCCACATTACCCATGAAACTTCATTTTGTTTATACACCTGTAACACCTTAATGCATGTGTGGTATTGTAGCATACATTGGCCCTAAGCAAGCATATCCGCTTCTGATTAAAGGTCTTCATCGTCTTGAATACAGAGGATACGATAGCGCCGGCGTAGCGTTGATGCATGACAATAAGATATGTCTTTATAAAAGCAAAGGCAAGGTTTCTGACTTGGAACAATATATTTCTAACAAAGATACCAAGGGGAATGTTGGTATTGGTCATACGCGTTGGGCTACACACGGCTCACCAAATGATGTGAATGCCCATCCGCATTATTCCATGTCAGAAGACCTGGTGATTATTCATAACGGGATTATTGAGAATTATGCTACGCTAAAAGAAGGCTTATCCAAACGAGGCTATATTTTTAAAAGTGAAACAGATACAGAAGTATTGGCACATCTTATTGAAGATATACAAAAAAAGGGTAATTATAATCTTTTTGAGGCTGTGCGGTTAGCTTTATCGGAGGTTGTTGGTGCTTATGCTATCGTGGTAATGAGCAAAAACGAACCAAATCATCTGATTGCAGCAAAAAAAGGCAGCCCGATGGTAATTGGTATTGGAGAAAACGAATTTTATATGGCATCCGATGCCACACCCATTGTAGAGCATACGCGCAATGTGGTGTATTTAAACGATGAAGAAGTGGCACTAATAGAGCCGGGTAATGATTTACGCATTATCACGGTCGGCAATCACGAGATCACACCCTATATTCAGCAGTTGCAGATTGAATTAGAGCTCTTGGAAAAAGGCGGTTATGATCATTTTATGTTGAAGGAAATTAATGAACAGCAACGCTCGATAAGAGACAGTTTACGAGGCCGGATGGATCCCAATACAGGACGTATTAGCATGGCCGGCATAATTGATTTTGAAAAGAAATTTTTACAAGCGCGCCGTATTATCATCATTGGTTGTGGCACAAGTTGGCATGCTGGATTAGTTGGGGAATATTTATTTGAGGAATATGCCCGCATACCCGTAGAGGTTGAATACGCATCGGAATTTCGTTATCGCAATCCGATTTTATATGAAGATGATATTGTTATTGCCATCTCTCAATCGGGAGAAACGGCCGATACGTTAGCTGCTATCCAACTGGCCAAGCAAAAAGGCGCGACCATTTTTGGTATTTGTAATGTTGTGGGTTCTTCTATCGCCAGAGCAACGGACGCAGGTGCTTACACACATGCCGGGCCGGAAATTGGTGTGGCTTCAACAAAAGCATTTACGGCACAAGTCTCTGTTTTGGCGTTGATAGCTTTAGCCTTAGGCAATAAAAATGGCAACTTATCCGAAACAGCCTATCGAAAAACATTAACACAATTAGACCGTGTGCCTGAAATGGTATCTGAAGTTCTTAAAACGGAGGAGGTCGTTAAGCGATTAGCCGCTCTTTTTAAAGATGCACGTAACTTTTTGTATTTAGGGCGTGGCGTTAACTTTCCGGTGGCATTGGAAGGCGCTTTAAAGCTGAAAGAAATCAGTTATATACATGCAGAAGGCTATCCTGCTGCCGAGATGAAGCATGGCCCTATTGCTTTGATAGATGAACAAATGCCGGTAGTAGTCATTGCCAACCGCAATACTTCCTATGAAAAGATCGTTAGCAATATACAAGAAGTAAAAGCACGTGGAGCGCAAGTTATTGCTATTGTTACAAAAGGCGATAAAGAGGTGACTCGTTTAGCAGATTATGCCATAGAAATACCGGATATTGATGAGTTATTGTCACCGCTTATCACGGTAGTACCTCTACAATTATTGTCTTATCACATTGCGGTATTAAGAGGTTGTAACGTGGACCAACCACGTAATTTGGCTAAATCGGTTACGGTTGAGTAATGGCGATTTAGAATCTTATGGCAGTCATGATGCCAAAGGTAAGTCCGGAGAACAAAATGATTGCTAAGATTACAACCTTAACCCATGCTTGGGTATTCATGTTTTTTTGCGCTACTTTTTCCATAACTCATTGTTTTAAGGGTTCTACGCTTAAATGTTTTCATAGTAGCTGGGAAAGAAAATAAAAACGTTTTTATATTATATCGTTATAGAGTCCAACTTGTTTCAAAAAGTTGCATGGAAGTTTACAAAAATAACTTAAAATTAGCTATGAAAAGACTATTATCGCTGGGCTTTTTTCCACAATGCCGTATGCTTCTTCTGAAAGAAAATACTAAGTCCCACGATTACAGCTATGTTCATCATGCAGTAATAGAATGGAACAAACAAAAAGGCAGGAAAGCGCCTGTTGTTTTTTAATAAAAAACCTAATAAAGCCCATGTGTAGAAGAGGGTTTGACAAATAAAAATGAGTATATATAATGGTTCCGACAAAAGAAAAAGATTGGCTATAAACATACCAATCATGGCAGCGGGTGCCAACGTCCATCTTAGTAAACGATGCGATACAAATTGAAAGAACAATTTGAGATTTATAAACGGATTGAAGAGGAAAGGCAATTGGCCTAGGGCTTGCCAAACGCCGGAAGAAATTCGCACTTTACGGGTAAATTCATCTTCTATGCTTTGGCTGGGTGCTTCTGCGGCAAAAGCTTCGGGTTCGTAGGCAATTACATATCCTTGTTCAACAATACGCATCGAAAGTATAAAATCATCTAAGATGGTATTGTTTGACAGCGGCCGAAACAGATTGCTTCTGAAAGAAAATAACTCACCAGCCGCACCCACAATGCTATAAAATTTTGCATCTTCTCTTTTGAGCATTGATTCATATTTCCAATAAAGACCTTCGCCGCCTACACTGGCATCAAGACTTTGCATTTGGATTCTCTTTTCTCCCGACACACCACCTACATTAGCCTTTTGATAATGCAGAACCATTTTTTGAAAGGATGCCGGATGAATAAATGTATTAGCGTCAGTGATAAATACAATAGGTGATTTGACATGCAACATAGCATGATTGATGGCTGCAGCTTTGCCTAATCGTTCGGGCTTATGTAGATGCATGATACGGTTATCGGTAAAAGATAATGATTCGCTGCCATCGTCGGAGCCGTCAGTTATCAATATGATTAACATACGATCTGAGGGGTATTCGCATTGTAACGTGTTTTCAATTTTCTTACTAATGACAGACAACTCATTGTATGCAGGAATAATGACAGTTATGTTTGGTAATGCCTGTAAAGCATCGAATGGGGCTTTCTTACGGCATGCATTGATAAGAAATAAGAATAGCGTATAGCCTATATAAGTATAAAACACTATACCAAGACACACCCAAAAAATAATTTGCGCTATGACCATTTTACCGATACCATAAAACGATGCAAAGTTAATTACTCTGATGATTTATTCGTTTTGTTTATTTTTGGCTTATTATTGCATAATGTAAATCCGGAGTTAAAGCGTGAGATATTTATATAATTTTGGACAATACTGCTTGCTGATTGCCCGCTCGTTTGCCAAAAGCCCTAAACCGGCAATTGTGCGTGAACTCATTGTTCGTGAGATTGATAAATTGGGTATTGGCTCATTATTTATAGTTTGTGTTATTTCCTTTTTTATGGGTGCTGTTATCGCTATTCAAATGGCAGCACAAATTGAAACGCCGCTTATTCCCATGTACACCGTAGGGTTTGGTACGCGCGAAACAATTATCTTAGAATTTTCTCCTACCGTTATAGCTTTGATCTTAGCCGGTAAGGTGGGAAGCAATGTTACGTCTGAGATCGGTACCATGCGCGTGACAGAGCAAATAGACGCTTTAGAAATCATGGGTGTAAACTCAGCCAATTATTTGATCTTACCCAAAATAATTGCTTCTGTTTTAATTATTCCGGTTCTTACAATTATAAGTATCGTTTTAGGCATTTTTGGCGGATATGTGGCGTGTACAACGACTGGCCTGCTGGATGCAACAACGTATGTTTATGGTATTACGCTTGATTTTAAAACTTTCCATTTGGTATATGCCCTGATCAAGAGTTTTGTTTTTGCGTTTATCATTACCTCTATCTCGGCCTATCGTGGTTATTATGTCAACGGCGGATCGCAGGAGGTTGGTAAAGCCAGTACACAAGCTGTGGTGAACAGCAGCATATCTATCTTACTTTGGAATTTTATTCTAACCCGATTATTGCTTTTGTAAATGATTGAAATCAAAAACATAAGTAAGAAATTTAGCGACAGACAGGTGTTGTATGATTTCAACGCTACTTTTGAGGAAGGGATGTGCAATTTGATTATCGGCCAAAGCGGATCGGGGAAAACAGTACTGATGAAATGTTTGGTAGGTTTGTTAGAACCAACGACCGGTGGTGTATATTATGCCGGTACAGATTTTACCAAAGCATCCGAGAAAGAAAGAAAACGTATCCGACAAGAGATTGGGATGGTATTTCAAGGTGGTGCTCTTTTTGACTCCATGACCTGTGAGGAAAATGTGGCATTCCCTTTACGCATGTTTACCAATTGGAATAAAGCAAAGATAGCCGATAGGGTAAAATTTTGTTTAGACAGGGTAAATCTGTCTCATGCCTATCAGCTTTATCCGGCTGAACTCAGTGGTGGGATGAGAAAACGTGTAGCCATAGCACGCGCCATTGCTCTAAATCCCAAATATTTATTTTTTGATGAACCCAACTCAGGTCTTGACCCGCAAACAGGTATTGTGATAGACCGCCTTATCAAAGAAATTACGCAAGAATTTAAAACAACTACCATCATCAATACACATGATATGAACTCGGTGGTGGAAATCGGCGATAAAGTTATTTTCATTTACAAGGGGCACAAACACTGGGAAGGTGACGGAACAAATATTGTTAACTCTAACAATAAAGAATTAATTGAATTCGTATTTGCTACCGGCCTGCTTAAGCGTGTTCAGAATACATTCTAAATTTCTTTCAGACGGGGAATCTCATCCATTTGATTTTTTGATCCTGGATTTTCCAAATCTTTCTTAGCCGAAGATAGAATAAGAATACTTGGACTGTAATTAAGCCAGGCGGTCTCAAAATAAGTTAGTTTATGCCAATAATCAATACCGATAAGCAGTAAGTCATAACGATCAAGCAATGTTTTATCAATTGTTTTTGCTTCAATCATTGTAATGGGTGTGTTATTTGAGATATTAGATGAGGACGAATTTAAATCAATGGCATCCACACGAACATCGGGATTTTTGCTAAGTCGTTCTGCTATAGCTGTTACAGTCGTTTCGCTATCAGAAGAAAGCAGAACAAGAATGCGATCGGGGCTCTCCAAACCCTTATCAATAAAGATACCTGTGTCGTAAGGAGAATTCTGAAGAATATAATCAACTCTACCGCCTGTAATATTCTCGGTAAATAATGAACGCGCTCCACCCATCATTAAAAGGTTAACCGATTTCTTTTTTGCTGTGCGTATGATCTCGGTTTCAATTTGATCAGCTACTTTATACAACGTCTTCAAAGGCAAACCTAAGCTGTTTGCCATTTTCTTTATTGGAGCAAACCCTTCTCTTTCAAACACGGTAGCTTCTTGATGGGTAATTTCAATATTAGGTGTCATGTGTAATGCATATACCAGCGATTGATTTTTATCATCGCCGATGATAGCGCCTGCTATTTTCATTAGTTTGGCACCCATACGTGGCGGGCCGAAAGAGATGAGTACTTTGAAGATATGCTGTTCAAGCGGAAGCCCTTTCTTAATGTTTCGTCTTTTATATATCCATTCAATGAAATCTATCCAGGGGCCAGTAATAAAAGTGGTCGTCAAGGCCATCAATACGAGAATCGTAAATATCTCGGCGGACAATAACCCCATGTCGTAACCGATATTCAACACAATCAATTCCACTAAGCCACGCGAATTAAGCAAGGCGCCAATCATAAAGGCCTCTTTCCATGGTTGACCTGTTATTTTAGAACCAATTACACCACCTAGAAACTTACCCGAAACAGCAATGCCGATGATAATGGTAGCAGTAAGCCAAAGTGAGCCGCTGTTGAGCAGTCCAATTTCTGTTCTTAAACCGGTAAAAACAAAGAACAATGGTAAAAGCAGTACCAAACTAAAATCTTCAATTTTTTCGGTTAGCACTTTCTTAAAACTAAAGCTAGGCGGCATCACCACGCCGGCTACAAAAGCACCGAAAAATGCATGTATGCCGATCACTTCTGTGATATAAGATGATATGAGAAGAATACCAAAGATGATACCCATAATGGAACGGCTCAGATTTTCGCGGGAAACATAAATACTGCCTAATTTTTTCAAAAAAGGCTGTATCAGCCCAAACATCACGCCTAAATAGCCGATTGAGAGTAAGATTGTGGGTAATGCGCCTACGATGGTGCCGGCTTTTAAATAAGCTATTAATGTTGCCAGCAAGCACCAGGCGGTGATATCATCCACGGCGGCAATACCAATCATCATCGTACCGAATGATTTACGCATATATCCTTTTTCTTGCAGAATACGCGCCATCACCGGGAAGGCCGTAATGCTCATTGACATGCCTACAAAAAGAGCAAAGGCAATAGGACCGGTTTGTGGTGGTGCAAATTGATCATAAATCCATAAACCAGTTAATGTACCAATAAAAAATGAAATAAAAATACCCGTATGACTTATAATAACCGACTGCTGAAGTCGACGTTTAAAAGCCATCACATCAAGCTCCATACCAATGATAAACATGAAAAACAGCAATCCGATCTGACTTAAAAACTGTAAAGGCTGAAGAGAATCTTGTGGAAAAACAAAATGGCTGACCTCCGGCAAGATCCATCCTAACAGAGATGGCCCAAGCGCTATGCCGGCAATGATTTCACCCATCACAGGCGGTTGTCCTAACTTGGTAAACAGAAATGCAAACGTGCGCGAGACAGCTAAAATGATAATGATTTGCAAGAGTAAAATGGAAAGCGGATAATGCAAATGTTGTTTGATACTCGAAAAAATCAGATCATTTGAAAAGACTTGCGACAAGCCATTTGACGGATGGGAAGAAAAATAAGGTTGAAGTAATAATAAAAGGGATAACAAAAATGTTAGAACCAGTCCGATGTATATGGTTAAATATTTGGTTTTTCTTAACATAGCCAGAGACTACCCAGTCGTAAAGATACATCAAATTAAAAAAGCAGGAAAATGAGCGGTAATATTAGTAATCCATCTACCCAATACCTATACAAGTTTTCGTATAAGAAAAGTTTGGTTAGAAACAAAGGAAACAATATGAGCCAAGGCAAGGCAGCCAATAAAATATCCCAGCTGTATGGCAAAGAAAGAAAAGGAACTACTATAGCCGAAAATGCTACGATGATTGTTATCAAAATATTAAATGATTTCTCAGATAAAAGATCAACCAAACTTTTTTCGCTTAAGGTTAAGCCTTCTTCTTTTTCTAGTCTTCCGATGACCATCAGGTTTAGAAAAGCCAATAAGAAAAGATATAAGCAAAACACATACATCTCGATAGACCAGATATTGGACACGCTCCACCAGGCAATGGTAATACCCAGCACATAGCTTAACGCAATGACAACTTCTTTCCACCAGCAAATTTGCTTTGCTTTGCTTTGGTATTGCTTTGAAAGCAGATATATGCCGACACAAACAGCCAGCATCAAGCCGCCTTTCAGCAAGTGCAACGGTTTAAAATAAAACAGTATAGCCAAAGCTGCAATGCATACTAAGACGATACCTGCCCAGCCCCAACGGGCATGCCGTTTCCAAAAGGCATGACGTGTAGTTTCTGGTGTGTTGGGCAAATAGTTATCCATCAGTCTGTCGAGTGTATAAATACTCCAAACAGCCATAGCCAAAAGACTATAATGATATGAGGGAAGTTCAATGTTTGATACTTGTGCCCCTAACCAAGCAAAGGCGAGAGCGCCAAAAACAATATCAAGGTTGAAAAAAGAGAAATAGCGATATATTTTTAAAAAGCGCACAATAGCTTTTGCATACCAAATACATTAAACCGACGGATTCCCACGCGGCTTCCATGGAATTTCGGCAGCACCTAAATACGAGGTAAGAAAACGGGAAAACACAAAAAGATAATCACTTAAACGGTTAAGAAACATCAATATCTCATCAGGCAGCATTTCGTGTTCGGCAATAGCCACAACCAAACGTTCTGCTCTGCGACAAACACAACGGGCAATATGTGCCTGACTGACAATCGGATGTCCGCCCGGCAAAATAAAATTATGTAATGGTGCCAGGTTTTGTTCCATTTGATCAATACTGTTTTCTAATTCATTGATTGCAGTTAGACTCAGCTCGGGCAACCAAATTTTAGTATTGCCCGGCTCAGCAGCCAGCAGTGAACCGATCTCAAAAAGATGATTTTGAATAGCTGTTAACTCTTCTTTTTGCTTCTCAAGGGCCGTCTGATCACGGATTAAACCTATCCAGGCATTTAATTCATCAATGGTACCATAAGCTTCAATACGCGGATGGTGTTTGGATACACGCATGCCGCCCCATAATGCAGTTGAGCCTTTATCGCCGGTTTTGGTATAAATCTTCACATTTAAGAGGGGTTAGATGCCAAATTAGTTAAATAGGTTTCAAACGTTTTTTCGGGTTCATTCGGTATATCAGATTCTATAATCCCATCCCGTAATCGAATAATACGACCTGTATGGCGGGCAATATCTTCTTCGTGGGTTACTACAATGATGGTATTGCCTTTCTGATGCAGTTCATCAAATAATGCCATGATTTCATAGCTGGTTTTGGTATCAAGGTTACCTGTAGGCTCGTCAGCCAATAAGATAGAAGGGTTATTGACTAATGCTCGTGCAACGGCCACACGTTGGCGCTGCCCGCCTGATAATTCGTTGGGTTTATGCTTTATACGGTCGGCCAGCCCAACCTGATCTAAAACTTCCGTAGCACGTTGTATGCGTTCAGCTTTGCCATAGCCGGCATACACCAATGGTAATGCTACATTCTCAAGAGCGGTATATCGGGGCAGAAGATTGAATGTTTGAAAAATAAATCCGATTTCTTTATTTCTGATATTGGCCAATTCATTATCGTTCATTTTGCTTACATCAACGCCATTTAGAAAATAATGACCACCGGATGGGGTGTCTAAACAGCCGATAATATTCATAAACGTGGATTTGCCCGAGCCTGAAGGCCCCATAAAAGCCACATATTCATTCCTCTGTATTGAAATAGAAATACCTTTCAGCACTTTAATAATTTCTTTTCCCAACACAAAATCACGAATGATATTTTCTGTACGAATAATTTCTCCCATTTCAAGAAGTTAGCAATACAATGTTACACAAACAAAATATAGGATCAAACAAGATGCGTTTAAAGTTTATTAATTTTAATGATATGTGTTAGTCTTAATCTCGCAAAGAACAAGTGTAAAAATAAATAGGCTTTAATAAACAAAGATGTAAAATTTACAAACGGAAAATAGACAAAAATTTCATAAAAATCAATTAGGTTTGTGAAAAATATAGCTATATGAGTGATGGAAAAAATCTTTCTGTTGAAGAAAAGAAAGAATTGCTGAAAAGATTAATGAAAGAGAAATCAGCTAAGCAGGCACAAGGTGCAGCATCAGCAGCGACACAGAGTGCAGCTAATCGCGACTTTTCCGTATATACACAGTTCGAGCATTTCCCGGAAGTACAAACCCTGGCGGCACAGTTTGAAACCCTACGCATGTTGCAAGTATCAAATCCGTATTTTCGTGTCAATGAAGGAATTGTCAACGATAAAACAAGGATTGAAGGCAGAGAACTGATTAGTTTTTCAAGTTATAATTATATCGGATTATCGGGTGATCCAAGGGTTAGTCAGGCGGCTAAAGAGGCGGTGGATAAATACGGAACATCTGTATCGGCCAGCCGTATTGCAACCGGTGAACGACCTATTCACCAGGAACTGGAGAAAGAAATAGCCGGTTTACTTGGGGTGGAAGATGCCATTGTGATGGTAAGCGGACATGCGACCAATGTAACGGTGATTGGTCATTTGATGCGTCCGGGCAAAGACCTGATTTTATATGATGCCTTAAGTCATAATTCCATCATTGAAGGTTGTGTATTGTCCGGTGCGCGACGCATCGCTTTCCCTCACGAGAATTGGGAAGAGCTGGATAAGATACTTACAGAGGTGCGCGGCGATTACGAGCGGGTCTTAATTACCATCGAAGGGGTTTATAGCATGGACGGCGATATCGCAGCCTTACCTAAATTTATAGAAATCAAGAAGAAACATCATGCACTTTTGATGGTGGATGAAGCACATTCAATGGGTGTTATCGGCCCACATGGACTGGGCATACGTGATTATTATGGTGTGGATGGCCGAGAAGTGGATCTTTGGATGGCAACGTTCAGTAAATCCTTTGCCAGCTGTGGTGGATACATTGCCGGTAAAAAGACGTTGATAGATTATTTGAAGTATAATACCCCCGGCTTTGTTTATAGTGTGGGTATCAGCCCGGCTAACGCGGGAGCGGCTCTGGCTGCTGCCAAAATTATGAAATCAGAGCCAAAGAGAGCATTGAAAACACAAGCCAATGCGCGATATTTTTTAGATAAAGCAAAACAAAAAGGATTAAACACCGGTCCCAGTAAAGATTCAGCCGTTATTCCAATTATTACGGGCAATTCAGCTCATGCGTTGATTTTGGCCGATGCGTTGTTTAAAGACGGTATTAACGTACAGCCCATTTTATATCCGGCGGTGCCTGATAATGAAGCCAGGCTTAGGTTTTTTATCACAACCGATCATACGGAGGCAGAAATTAATGAAACGGTGGAAAAATGTGCAGTCCATTTGGAACGTATCAGACGTGATATGGCAGATGTCTCTTTCCCTAAATCCATGATAGGCGGATAACTCCAAAACCAATATAATAATGAAAGGAAAAATTTTTGTTACAGGCGGCGCCGGATTTATTGGCTCCAAGGTAGTAAAAGCTTTATTGACACATGATTATGAAGTACGCTGCTTGGTGCGCAGCACAACCCAAACCCGTCGTATTGAAGGGTTAGCTTATGAACGATTTGAGGGCGATATTATCCATCCCGAAACGCTTATGGAAGGGATGAAGGGATGTACCGGCGTGGTGCACTTGGCCAGTTTGTCAAACTGGAAAGATATCAAATCATCCAAAATGCCGAATGTGGTTATTCAAGGCTCAAAGAATATCATTGAAGCAGCCAAAGCCAACGGCAACCTTAGAATGGTTTATGTGAGTTCATCCACCGCTGTGGACGGTACCGACAAACCGGTGATACTAAATGAAGATTCACCGCTTACCTTGCCCGATAACCACCATTACGTATATGCACATGCTAAGAAACAGGTGGAAGAATTTTGCAAGGAACATGCCCGGCAAGGCTTTCCGGTGATCATTGTGAATCCAACGGAGGTGTATGGCCCGCATGATTACGATCGGATTACATGCGGCAACCTGATTGATTTTGCCACTACAAAAACCGTACAGTTGGCTAAGGGCGGCACATCTATCGTCTATGTAGATGATGTGGCCGAAGGCATTGTAGCCGCTTTTGAAAAGGGCAAGCCCGGTGAGCGTTATATTTTAGGCGGAGAAAACATGGAATTTGAGCAATTGGCCCGGATGACATTAGATATTCTCGGTATTCAGAAACCGATTAAAACAATCAGCAGAAGCGTACTGATAGGATTGGCATGGATATCCAAAACGTTTGCTATCAACATGGGCTTTGAGCCGGATGTAATCCCTTATGCCGTAAAATATTGGTTTGTGGATAACAGCAAAGCACGTAACGAGCTGGGTGTAAATTTTCGCTCGGCTAAAGAGATTCTCAAACCCACATTGGAATGGGTGAAAGAGGAAGGATATATCAAATAAAACAGCAAGTGCCGGTTTGGAAACAGACTTAGGATATGGTTCGGGGCAATGGTGGGTTGACCAATTTCCCACTTACCTCTACTATCTATTCGTTTTCTGCCAAAAGATAATTTCAGGCATACCGATCATGAAACATTAATTCAGAAATTTCTCCGGTTTTCCGGTACAAAACAAAGAAACCGTACAGATTTTCTAGTCAGTCTCCATATCACCCATCGGGCTGTTCTAACCTATGATACTGCCGTCTATCTTGGAGGCAAAATTTTTCAGTTCTTTTCTTTTTGTATTGATAAGCGATGATTTTGTAAGCGCCACCACCAATAATGCACATAAGATAAATGAGCTTGAGAATAAGATACCATGCAGCAGATAGGCTGTACCGCCAAGCACTAAGAAACTGAGCAATAAAACAATAAGGCCAATAGGTAATAATGTGGTATAATACATGGTGCGGGCCATTTTGAAATGGCTTTTAATATCCATTTTCACTTTGATGGTGGTACGGCCTGCACCTTCTTCTATTTCACCTTGTATGGGCGGAAAAGAGCTCATCGGACCATATTTCACGTTCATGATTTGGAAATTATAACTGTTGATTTCTCCATAATAAGTTGCCTGAGGCGAATTATGGATTTGCGAAATATCAGTTATTGTTAAGGAACGCAAGCGCTCTGTCAATTCTTGTAGAGACAGTGAAGTGTCAATGGTTACCTCATCGGCGTTCAGAATCTGCTCTTTCTGAGATGCAGCGGTTTTGCTTGTAGTAGTATCAGTTAGTATGCTTGACACATACTGACTCTCGATTGAAATCTGTTTTGTGTTCATAATGTTTGTTTTTAAGAATTAGTAAACTGTTATTTTTTATAAGCTTGTAAATATTCGAAATGCTTTTATATACTAAGCCGGCCATGGTGATGGTCCATGCAAATAAGGCCACAAATACAAACAGGTTGGGTATGTCAAAGAGGAACCCGATATTGGTTGCCTGAGCTAATCGGTAGGTGCAAACCGTGTACATACCCAGCGGAAAGACCATACCCCAGTATTGTGGATGATAAATAATGGGGATAAACTGATAAAAATGTCGCCAAGCGCCAAGGATGAGAATAAGCGGAATCCACCAGGTACCGATGGCCCAAAACATCAGTGTGAATCCTTTCAGGAACGGACTGAGAGAAACCAAAAACGGCCATTGATTTACACTTATAATCAGTACAGAACCGGCTAAAGTAGTGATGGCTACCGCACCCATATTTATCCAGTAAGGCGGCGCAAACTCTTCGGCACGAAGCTCAAAAAAGGTAAGACGATAAAAGATAAGTGTGATGATGATGATATACAACATGCATCCGATGAGAAAAAGCACAAATGATAGAAACAAGGTCAGTTCTTTTGAGAAGAAGGTATGTTCTGCTAATTGTGTGCCCAATATTGAAATGGATTGGGTGGACACTACCATCAATAACCAAATACCATTCATCCCTTTTTCAAGGGATGGCTTTCCGCGCTTCACGGTAATCATAAAAAAGAAAGAATAGATAAGAATAGCCCAAAGGACAAAACCGAGATAATACAAAATAGAGGCGATAAGATAATTCTGTTGTATAATGATGAATTGACTGCCAAGCACATTTGTACCGGCTACCAAAGTGAGGAAGCCTGGACTGCGTGCATGATCGGAAAAGTCTTTCAGAAACTCGGAAAAATAAAAGACAAGACGATTAAGGAGCAGTATCCAAAGCAGACAGTAAAAAAAGATATTCAAATAAAAAAGACCTTCGCCAAGATATGGAATGTTGATAAGGAAACAGGCAATGGATACAATACCTGTGGCCATAGTGAGCGCAAAGTAGCTTGGGAAAAATTGAGCAATGCCACTTTTTATTTTCTCAGTTATAATATGTGTGATTGTCTGTGCCATTTTAACTATGTAAAGATTCAGAAATGAAGCTTAAATTGCAGTTAAAACGGCATTAAAAAGAATTAAGATTTAGGCGGTTTTAAGGCAAAAAATCATGGGAACCTTAAAATTAACTTAAAAAAGAACGGCGTTTTTTAAGTCATATTAAAACCGGCTTAAATTTGGTAAGACCACCTCAAATATGGTGCCTTCATGAAGTTCCGATTTTACAAATATTTTACCACCATGCAGCTTGATGATACGTCGTACCAAAGACAAGCCAATGCCATTACCTTGAATACCGATAACATTGCTGCCTCGGTAAAACGGTTCAAAAATATGATTGAGAAACGATTTGGGTATGCCAATCCCTTTGTCTGTAAAGAATAAAATGATATTTGATTTGTCGGTAGTAATTTTTATATCTACCGTTTTATTATCAGAAAATTTACAGGCATTATCAATAATATTGATAAATGCTGTTTCCAATAATTTGATATCGCCTTTGCAGGTAAGGTATTTATCGCTCTCCAATATTTTATCAAACTCAATACGTACAGTGCGGTCAGGCGACTGACGAGCCATATCGGCTTGGATATTCCAAAGCACTTCATCAATACGTATGTCTTCAAAATGTTGAATGAGCGTTTCGTCATTATTGGCTAACTCCAATAAATTATTGGTTAGCGTTCTTAGATTTTTTATGTCTTTGGAGATATTTTGTAAAACGTGTTTATATTCTTGCACCTCTCTGTCTTTCATCAAGGCCACATCAATCTGCCCGTTGATGGCGGTTAGCGGATTGCGCAATTCATGTGATGCATTTGAGACAAAACGTTTTTGGATATTAAAAGAGATTTCTAATCGCTCAAGCATTTTATTGAAGGTAGAGGTAAGCTGTCCGATTTCATCATTCGTGTTACCGTTTTTCAACCGTTGGCTCATATTTTTGTATGTGATTCTGCTGGCTTGTTGCACAATATCTGAGATAGGTTTGAGGAGGCGTCCTACGTACAGCCAACCGCATAAAAATATGACCAAAAGCAAGATAAGGCCACGAATTAAAAGCGTTTGCTTCAGGTTGGCTATATAGCTCATGCCATGCTTGTCAAAACCCGATGAAAAGACAACATAATTTTCGCCTTTATATGGATAAATAAAACCAATACATTCGTTTTGGGCATACGAGCAGATGAAAGGTTTATCCGGCTTGGTGGCATCTAATGCCACAGCCGGCGGCAAGGGGGCATTAACATCACGATACAGCAGTGTTTTGTTTGACTTGTAAATAACCAAACTTTCGTTGTTGATGGAATGAAAGCTATTCTCAAAGACTTGATCGTTGGAAGGCATATGGGCGTTGTCTGTTTCTGCTAAAAGTAATTTTAAACGCGCTGTGCCCCTGTCTTGCAGGCGTGCATGAAAATCGTTCTGCCTGTAATTATCAGAGATATAATAAATAGAAAATGAAAAAAAGAACAGAATGACACTGACAATAATGCCAAACAACAACGTGAACCGCGTTCTGATTTTCATTGATTAGATATCTTTTATAGTATAGCCCATGCCTACCAACGTATGCAGAAGTTTAACAGGATAATCATTATCTATCTTTTTACGAAGAAAATTAATATAAACTTCGATGGTATTGGTACCTGAATCGAAGGTAATATTCCAAATTTTTTCGGCAATTTCGGCTTTACTCAACACCCTATTCTTATTTAGGGTAAGCAATTCCAGCAAAGCATATTCTTTGGCGGTGAGTTTAATTTCTTTTCCGGCTCTTTTCACGCGCTTGGTATGCGTGTTAAGCTCCATATCGACTACCTTGAGAATATGATCTTCATTTTTCGTATCATCATCTTGTAGATTTCTTTTTAAAAGTGATTTGATTCTGGCTAATAATTCTGGAAAGTCGAAAGGCTTTATGAGATAGTCGTCAGCACCGGCTTCAAACCCTTCCAGCTTATCGTTCAATGAACCTAATGCCGTCAGCATCAGAATTTTTGTTTTTGAGTCCGTTTCTCTAATTTTCTTACATAATTCAATCCCGTTGAGCTGCGGAATGATAACATCCAATACGATTAAATCATATTTGTTTGAAAAGGCCAGCTTTCGACCACATTCACCGTCGTAAGCAAAGTCAACGTCAAAACCGTTCTCTTCCAATCCTTGCTTAATGAATTGCAAGACACGCGCCTCGTCTTCAACAATCAGTATTTTCAAGCCTTCCATTGAGATGATTTTTTAATGAAAGTACGTAAAGGAGAAATAAAGATACTATTATTTTATAAGTAATACCGAAAATATATAAATCACACATGACTATAAATTGATTTTCCAGATGACAGCGTGAACTACTAAAGAACTGTAAAAAATAGTCTATTTTTTATGAACCTAGCGTTTCAAATAATTACTTTGTAACTTTTTATGGATAAAGAATTAAATAGAGAAGAGGCTGAATCCGCACAAACTGAGCCTGTGCAACGTTGGGTCGTTTTTCTTATCATATCACTCGCCTTGCTCATGATTACGATTGACTCGACCATTGTGGCAACAGTCCTTCATACATTAAAAGAAGATTTGGGCACCTCTATCAGTTGGGTTGGTTGGACACTCACGGCGTATTCATTCGGATTTGTTTTGATGTTATTATTAAGCGCCAAGCTCAGCACGCGCTTTGGTCATAGTCGTGTGTTTAGACTGTCTGTTTTAATCTTTAGTCTGGCGTCTTTATTTTGTGGCCTTTCGAGAAATATTTATCTTTTGATTGTGATGCGTGTTATACAAGCTGTTGGTGGCGCCGGTATCACACCATCGGCAACAGGCATCATTGTTTCTCACTTTGGTTCGGCGCGAGCACAATTTTTAGGTTTGTTTGGTAGCATATTTTCGATTGGCGCCATGATAGGCCCGGTCTTTGGCGGGCTGATTGCGACCTATTGGCCGTGGTCGTGGATATTTTTTATCAACCTGCCCTTGGGATTGGCCGTTTTACTTCTATCTATTCGTTTTCTGCCAAAAGATAATCTCAGTCATACCGATCATGGCCGTTTGGATTTCACAGGTTTGGCGCTAATGGGTATGGCTATTCTCTCGGTGATGTTTGCTACCACATATTTGGCCGAGCCGGGTAGTACATTTTCTTCACCGATTTTTATAGGTCTAACACTTCTATTTCTTATGTCCTTTCTGTTTTTATCAAGGCATTTGCGTAACGTAAAAGATCCGTTTATTCAGCCACAATTCATTTCTGGAAAAGGATTTGGAGCGGTCAATTTGCTTAATATCATTCATTTGGGCATGGCTATCGGAGCGAATGCATTGGTGCCATTGTATGCCATCAATCGGTACGGCATCAGCGAGATGGGAGCAGGTATGCTTTTGGTGGTAAATGGTGTTTCTTCGGTTATTTTATCTGTGTTGATGAGCATATTTATTAATCGTACAGGTTATAGAAAACCATTGTATATAGGTGGCGTTATTATGATTGCAGGGATTGCTTTGCTGTCTATTGAGCCGTTGTTTGGCTCACCCTATGTCTGGATGATGATTTCGGCCTTTTTTATTGGTGTAGGAATAGGTACGATGAGCCCTGCGGGTAGAAATGCGGGCATATCTTTAGCGCCTGATCAATCGGCTAATATCGCAGCGGTACGTTCTTTGGGTATGCAGCTTGGCCAGATTGTTGCTATTGCCGGTGCCACAGCGATTATTGCCGGTGCGAAAAATACCGGTTATGCTCAGGCTATATTTTATGCCGGATTAGCTACATTTTTACTGATTACCATGCCGGTCATATCTAGAATAACTGAACAAAAAGGCGCTTGGTAAGCATTTAAATAATTATCGAATTTGTTGCCAGGTTTTCATTTATCCTTCTTCATCTAGTCTTGTTAATAATTATTCAATGCGTTAGATACTTTCCATACCGCAGGTTTTTATTTTTACACCCATGCCAACCCGTTAAGCAGAATTAATATGCTGATGGAAAAAACAAAATACATGGAGTCCGCTAATCGGTATTATCGCGAAAGCAGCACCCTGGCGTTGTTCGACTTTGATGGTACAATTACCAAAAAAGATACGTTGTTTGCTTTTATACGATTTACCAAAGGCCGCTCTCGGTTCTTTTGGGGCATGATACGGCTCTTGCCATGGCTGTTTATCAATCGCATAGGAATCATATCTAATGCTAAAGCAAAAGAAAAAATATTGGGTTATTTTTTTAAAAAAATGAATTATGCCACCTTTAAAAGACATGGGGAGCATTTTTGCAACGAAAGACTACAATCCTTACTTCGAACGGATGCCATTGAAAAAATTCAATGGCATCTGTCCCAATACCATAGAGTAATTATTGTTTCGGCGTCTGTCAGAGAATGGATAAGCCCTTGGGCTGAACAAATGGGTATAGAATGGATCACAACCGAGATGGAGGTGAAAGATAATCGTCTGACCGGAAAATTCTCTACACCTAATTGTAATGGAGAGGAAAAAATAAACCGTATTCGGCAATTTCTTTCACCGGAAGATTACCAATTGATTTATGCTTACGGTGATACACATGGCGATAAACCTATGCTTGCCATGGCACAGAAATCCTATTATCGTCATTTCGATTAACTAAAAAATTAACATGCTATGAATCCACCTAAACACCATTTTCAATCATCTTTTACCACATTGATTTCGGTTTTTTTCTTTTGGGGATTTGTAGCCGCCTCTAATGGGGTGTTTATTCCGTTTTGCAAACATTATTTTCAACTGGATCAACTCCAATCTCAGCTGATAGACACATCTTTTTATGGCGCTTATTTTTATGGTGCTTTATTACTTTTTATTGTATCTTATTTTGCAAAGTTTGATATCTTGAATAAAATAGGATATAAAGGCGGTATCGTAACCGGTCTTTTTATTTCTGTTGCCGGTGCACTTGGCTTGGCCTATACCAGCTCTATGCCCAATCCTACTTTTGGCATGATTCTGCTTAGTTTTTTTGTGATTGCATTGGGTTTTTCATTACAGCAGATAGCTGCTCAACCTTTTGCCGTAGCATTAGGCAAACCCGAAACGGGAGCACATCGGCTTAATTTGGCCGGAGGCGTTAATTCGTTAGGCACATTGCTTGGACCATTAATCGTAAGTGTTATGTTATTCGGTTCATTAAAAGGCGATCTGAATAATGCTACCATTTCATCCATAAAGATTTTATATCTGTTTTTAGCGGTCTTATTTACATTGGTAGCAGCTGTTTTCCTCTTCAGAACGATGCCAAAGCTGACGCAAAATGAGCCATTAGAGCGGAGTCCCAAAGCCTTATATATGCTCTCGTTGATGGGCTTGACTGTCCCTGTTGCGCTGTTTGCAAATACAGTACAGGATCTAACCGGTATTGATAAATCTCATCTCGTGCTTGGCGTCTTACTTTTCTCATTGACCTTACTTTTTACCTCCCTTCGTCTTTCATCTCAAAATCCATCAGGTTGGGGTGCCATGCAATACCCACAACTTATTTTAGGCATGATAGCCATCTTTGTGTATGTGGGTGTAGAGGTAACGGTGCAGAGTAATATGGGTGCGTTATTAAAATTACCGTCTTTCGGCGCTTACGAAGAAAGCAATATATCGCATTTTATATCTCTTTATTGGGGTAGTTTGATGATTGGACGTTGGACAGGCGCGTTGGCCGTTTTTTCATTGTCGAAGAAAACAAAAACCATTTTGTTTGTCGTAGTGCCGTTTTTAGCTTTTGCCTTGATATTGGGCGTTAATTTCTTAAAGGGGAACCCCATTGATGAATTATATCTGTATGTGATTTGTATCGTGATCTTGATAGCGGCCATTCGATTCAGCAGAGAAAATCCGATTAAGATGTTGTTAATTGTATCCATACTGGCAGCTTTGGCTATGCTGATCGGTTTATTTACGCAGGGACGAATAGCTATCTATGCTTTTCTGAGTGCCGGTCTTTTCTGTAGCGTTATGTGGCCTTGTATTTTTGCAACGGCCATTACCGGATTAGGCAAATACACCTCACAAGGCTCTGCTTTTTTAATTATGATGATTCTAGGCGGCGCCTTAATACCACCCGTTCAAGGTGCTGTTTGTGATTTAGATTTATCTCATCCTGAAGGCTGGGCAGGCATGCGTTACACCCATTTATCGTATGCTATCGCGTTGTTGTGTTTCTTATATCTGGCATGGCATGCTATCCAATCGACACGGGTATTGAAGAAACAGGGTTTTGATTTTCAGCAAAAAGATTTTCAAAAAACATAAACATATGAATGTAGCCGTTGGCGTAGATCTTGGCGGTACCAATACTATCCTTGGCGTAGTAAATAGTCAGGGGGATATTTTATTCAAAAAAACAGTATCTACAAACCAATTTAAACAGCCTGACGATTGGGTAAACTGGGTAGCACAGACAATAAACGAATATCGTCTTGACAATGCTGAATACCTTATTGAAGGAGTTGGCATTGGCGCACCGAATGGTAATATCCGCACCGGACATATTGCTTTTGCACCAAACCTGATCTGGCAAGGCGAGGTGCCATTGGCCGATATGGTAAAGAGGGCTACAAAGTTGCCCGTCGTCTTAACCAATGATGCTAATGCGGCTGCGTTGGGTGAAATGCTGTTTGGCGTCGCCCGCGGATTAAAAGACTTCTTATATATCACTTTAGGAACCGGACTTGGAAGCGGTGTGGTTTGCAATGGTGAAATGGTATATGGGCATGATGGCTTTGCCGGCGAGGTTGGGCATATGACCTTAATACCCGGAGGTCGTCTATGTGCTTGTGGCCGACTTGGGTGTGTAGAAGCGTATTGTTCGGCTACGGCCATTCGCCAAACATATTTAGATTGCGCAGGCAGTCATTCCTCAATTGACGCGAAAGTGATATCCGAATGGGCTCGGGCCGGTGATGAAGCGGCTAAATTGGCTTTTTCTCAAACCGGTGAATGGTTGGGATTAGCATTGGCCAATTGTGTGGCTGTTACCAGCCCGGAAAAGATTATTTTATTTGGAGGCCTAGCCCAAGCCGGTGATTTATTGTTAGAACCAACACGTAAGAGTTTTGAAATCAATCTATTAAAGATTTATGAAATAAATTCCCATTATCTTTCCCAATTATCAGATAACGATGCCGCTATTTTAGAGCGCTAACTCTATTCAAAAGGTAATTAGTTCATCTACTGATATTTATTATCTATTCAAAATTGAAATATTTTAGAATAGACGAAAGCTTTAATTTGGCATAAAATTTGTTAAAATTCTCAAAATTTTTAATATGAAAACTACTTTTACCTCTGTTAATCACCTTCCCATTTTTTCTTATGTCTCAAACACCCATTCCAAATGGCGGGATGGAAAATTGGGAGAATGTTGGTTCTGCCACGGAAGAGCCAACAGAATGGAATTCTAATAAGACAGGAACAGGCTTTGCCACATGGGGGCCACAAACTGTTTTTCGTGAGAATGGCGCCGCTAACGTACACAGCGGTACATATTCAGCCAAATTAAAAACCGGAAATTATTTGGGTACGCCCGTGAATGGTGTGATGACAATAGGCCGCGTAAATGCACCAACTATGACTCCCGCTGATGGTTATAACAATACATTGACCGGCGATACGAAATTTAGTGAAGCGGTAGTTTCTCAGCCGGATACTATTGTATTTTGGGCTAAGTATGTACCTCAGGATGCCAATGACTCTGCGCGGGTATCTGCTTTTGTACATGATAGTATCAATGACTTTCGTGATCCAATGAATGCTGCTTCAATTCCACATGCTCGGGCCAGTGCAATTAGAAACTTCAGAACAGGCGGTGTTTACAAACGTATGGCCATACCATTTACGGTGCTTAATGCCTCTGTCAGCGCTGATTATATTTTGGTCTCGTTTACCTCCAGCTATAAAGCCGGTGTGGGAACAAATAATACGACCCTATATATTGACGATATCGCCTGATTTATAACCCTACACTTACTACCGGTACAATTAATCCTACTTCGTATTATGTAAGCGCTTCGTCAAGTGCATCTATCAGTATTCCATTTACGGCTACCGGTACGTATAACTCGGTAATATTTTACCGCACAACTATCTGACGCTTCCGGCTCTTTTGCCAGCCCTATCACGCTTGGCACGTTAGCAGGTACTGGTTCAGGTACCATCAGCGGTACTATCCCGCCGGTACGCCTACAGGTACAGGATACAGAGTGCGTGTGCGGTCATCTAATTATCCGGTAACAGCTGCGCCTAATACAACCGATATATCTATTTATTTGGTATCCAATAGCATTACCCCAACAGCTACACAAACCATAGAAGCTAATGTAGCCGGTGCACCGCTTACTGTTACCGAATCAACACCGCCTACATCACGTGCCTGGAAATACGCTACAACAAGCGGAGGCCCATATACGGCCTTTGTACCGGCAGAAACAGGTAGCAACTATATTCCATTATTTGCTACGGCCGGAACATACTATGTTGTATGCGCTTCCACCTATCCCGGTGCACTTACCATTGTGTCAAATGAAGTGATTATCAACGTTGTGGATAATGTGGTTACGCCATCAGCAACACAAAGTATATTAATAGGTCAGAATGGCAATTTATTAACGGTTTCTGAAACACCTGCAGGCACTAACAGAGAATGGTTGTATGCTACCACTTCGGGCGGCCCTTATGGTTCGTTTGCTCCGGCTCAAACCGGCATGACGTATATGCCGAATTTTGCAGTACAAGGCACGTATTATGTTATTTGCCGTAGTGTGATTAGCGGTATTCCGGTTACCAGTAACGAGGTTGTGATAACAGTTGATAACCTTACACTTAGTACTGGTACTATTTCCGGCTCGCCCTTCGAATTCAGTCCTTCTGCACCTGATGCCTCTATTACAGTGCCTTATACAGTAGGCGGTTCGGGTAGTTTTGTTTCGGGCAATATATTTACGGCGCAATTATCCGACGCTTCCGGTTCATTTGCTTCACCACTTAATATTGGTACTGTAAGCAGCACAACAAGTGGTTCTATTTCTGCCATCATTCCTCATTCCACACCTGATGGTTCAGGATACCGTATTCGTGTGATAGCCAGCTCACCGGCTATCTCAGGTAGTGATAATGGTACAGATTTAGTAGTTGATCAATATAAGAATCAAATAACACCTAATTCTACGCAAACATTCCCTGTTTCCGGTACCGGCACAATGCTTACGGCCTCTGAATCTCAAAACACAACAATACGCGATTGGCGCTATAGCATAACGCCCGGCGGTCCTTATACCGCCTTTTCACCTAACGAAACCGGTGGCAGCTATACACCATCATTTGCGTCCTTAGGCAGTTTCTATGTGGTATGTGCTTCTACCAACCAATATGGTGATGAAGTGATAAGCAATGAAGTGGAGTGTATTGTTATAAACAGTATTACACTGACAACCACCACTATTTCCGGCTCGCCCTTCTATATTTCACCAAGCGCCACAGCAATAGGCTCTGTTGACTATACAACCGATGTGGTATATGGCTCAGGCAATATATTTACGGCTGAATTATCAGACGAAACAGGTAGTTTTGCTTCACCTATAGCCATTGGTTCTGTTAATGCTACGGCATCCGGTAACATCCCATTTACTATACCTAATAATTTAATGTCAGGTACAAACTATAAAATACGTGTTGTATCTTCCGATCCTGTGCTTACCGGTACCACCGGTACTGCTAGCCAAACCATTGTACGCTTTGAAGTAAGTGTCACACCGCTTGACACGCAAACTATAATGGTGAACACACTTGGTACAACAATAAATGCCAGTAGTACACATCCGGGGGTATCTTATAAATGGCAATACCGTACAGCCCCAAGTTTACCATGGAATGATTTCTCACCGGCAGAAATTAATAGCGCCTATACACCACAGTTTGCCACACCCGGTGGCAGATATGTAACATGTGAGATTGTTAATACGTGGGGTGATACGTTACTTACACCGGAGGTTGTTATTATTGTTACACCAGGCAGTGGTATTGAAGAAAATAATACCGGCAAGGTAAGTGGCTATTTGAGTGATGGACTTTGGGTTATTGATCTTAATGCTTTAGCCCCTACGGCTGTTATGATAGAAGTAATCAGCCAAACAGGTCAGGTGATGAGCTGCACTGAGATGATCGGTGGCAGCACACAAACCATTCAACCAACATTTGCTTCAGGTATATATCATATCCGTGTCATACAAGGCACAAACACCTATCATTTCCGTTTACTTCAACCATAAACCGTAATGTCTTAACGGATAAATTACCCGGATGAGTTTTCGTCCGGGTTTTTTATTTAGAAATGATACATTGATATTACAAACGTTTAAATGGATTGATATAAACGAGCATTTTCGTCTCAAAGAATGATTCTTTAAAGACAGAGGATAAATTATATTCGAGAACCTGTCCTTTTATTTTGTTTTCAGAAGGTGTATCACCGCCTTTAAGATATAAAATACCGTTGGGCAAGGAGGAAAGATGACCTGGCCTTATCATATGTTGAACACGTTGTACAAATACGCCTAGATTTTCTACAGCCCGTCCGGTTACAAAATCAACGCGGATATCAACAGCTTCTGCACGGGCTCTGAGAACGGTCACATTTTCAAGTTTGCAAGCCGTAATAACTTCGGATGCCACATGTAATTTTTTTTCAATGGAATCAATTAATGTAAACGTGCAATGCGGTAATAAAATTGCCATCGGGATACCCGGAAATCCGCCCCCTGTACCTATATCGGCAAAGCGGGTATGATTAGCGAACTGTACAAACTTACTGATAGATAAAGTATGCAGAAAATGTCTTTCTTCGAGATTGAGAATATCTTTTCGTGAAATCACGTTGATTTTATCATTCCAATGGATATAGGTTTGTATAGCTGTTTTGAACTGGGATTTTTGTTTTGCCGTGAGATCAGGGAAATACGATTCAATCAATTGCATGTTTAAAGCCTTCCTTTAGTTTTAGAAATGATATGATAGAGCAACTCTTTGGCTCTAAAGAGCTGTGCTTTAACAGTGCCAAGCGGTAATTGAAGCTTTGATGCTATTTCCTCATAACTCAGATCTTCATAATAACGCAATTCGATAAGTTGTTTGTAGCGGGGCTTAAGCTTATCCACAAACAGACGCAGCGATTCTTTTTTTTGCTGTTTAATGATTGTTTCTTCCGGATCGGGGGTATCGCCGGATATGTTGATTTCAAATGCTTCTCCATCTTTATTTTTGAGTGGATTATCAATAGAAAACGTTGGTAGTTTCTTTTTGCGAAGAAAATCAATACCGTTATTGGTGGCAATGCGATAAAGCCAGGTACTGAAGGCAAACGTTGGTTGGTAGTTTGATAGGTTGCGAAAGGCTTTGCCAAAGGTTTCGATAGTAAGATCTTCAGCATCATCTTTATTGTTTACCATTTTTAGCAAGAGAAAAAAAATAGAATCACGGTATCTTTCCAATAATTCGGCATAAGCGGATTGGTCGGATTGTTCAACAGCACGTCGTACCAACTCATGGTCGGTTGGAGAATTTGAAGATAACGGATTTTTTACATCCATCTTTTTTTGTTTTGAAAGCGTGATTTGAGGGTAAAAAACGGAATGACGAAAATATGAATAAAATCCAGCAGTGGCGAAAATACTATCAGGTCTTTTTCTAACAGAATGTTAAAAGCCCGATATCTGCCTAAAATAATTAGAATCCATCGCAGTAAAATGGTACAGAGTGCAACAAGCGCCGTAGAGGGAAAAAATAAAATCCAAACGCCCACCATACCATAATGCAAAGTTCCGGCAAGAAACCACCCCATTAATAAGAGCTGAGTGGAAAAAGGATAATACCAGCCGGTGGTATGATGGCGGCTCTTTTGTCTTATCCAGTTGGTGAATGTTTGATGTGGTTTGGAAAAAACATAAGTATCGGGATGCACCACGGCTTGTATATCTTTTTTGATGCCGATACGTTGTAGAAGCAGGTCGTCATCGCCTGAAGATGTAGTTTGGAGTGTCAATACTTTTTGCAAATCATCTGTCATGTTTCGTTTCCAGCCCATGTTCCGGCCTACACCCATATACGCCTTACCCTTATGCGCCATGGAGAGATATTGCATGGCAATGAATGCGGTATCGTATCGTATCAGTTTGTTGAGCCATCCTGTTTCTTTTTCGTAAGGCGCGTATGCCACATACCCTATTTTATCTTCTTCACATCTTGATATGAGTGTATGAATCCATAATGTTGAATGCACATAACAATCAGCGTCTGTCAGCATAATCCAATCATATTGGGCCACATTAATACCTGTGGCCAAAGCATCTTTTTTGCCGGGGGCAGAGGCATCAAGTCGTATAATTTTTAATTTGTCGGCATGGAGAGATTGCAGCCAATCATAAGTGCCATCCGTTGATTGATCATCTACTACGATAACTTCAAATGTATTGTATGTCTGAGTTAAGAATGTATGTAATCCTTTTTGCAGAGCCGCTAGATGATTATGAGTACAGATGACGATAGAAACGGATGGCTGTTCTTTAGTTTGGCTATGTCTGCTTATTGGTGGTAATTGCCAATAAATCAAATAGCCAATTTGTGTAGCTATACACAGCAACACGATTAATCCCCAGCAAACGGTCAACGATAACATGCACTAAAAGTAATTGTCATTTTGCATGTTGGCAAATCAAACCTTTGAAAGGTTGATTAAGTAAAGAGACAATAATTAATAAAACATTCCGGCTACAGCCGCCGTAAACAGACAAGCAATCGTACCGGCAATCATAGCTCTGAGCCCCAGTTCAGACAACATACCTTTTTTAGACGGCGCCAATGCACCGATACCACCAATCTGTATTCCTATCGAAGCAAAATTAGAAAACCCGCAAAGAATATATGTGGTCATCACCAATGATTTCTCATACACAAACATGCCGGCATTTTTTAATTCACCCATTTGGGTATAAGCATAAAATTCATTAAGTACAGTTTTTTCTCCAAGCAACTGCCCAACGAGCAGCATATCGCTATCCGGCACTCCAAGTAACCAGGCAATGGGTGCACCGATATAACCCAGCAGGCATTGCATATTTAATCCCGAATAGCGATGCGATGTAGCCGATGCAATCAAGTCGTTCAGTCCGGTATAATGACCTACAACGCCTTCAAATAAATAGTTGACCAATGTCACCAGAGCAATAAAGACCAAAAGCATAGCTCCTACATTGACAGCCAATCGCAGCCCATCGCCTGTACCATTGCTGATGGCTTCAAGAAAATTACTGCCAATCTTTTCGCGGGAGATCTTCATTTCATCCGAGAACGAATCTGTTTCCGGCAGCATCATTTTCGCAGCGACTATCGCAGCGGGTGCCGACATCACTGACGCAGTGATAAGATGTTTGGCATAAAAGAGTTGTTGAGCAGGATCGTCACCGCCTAAGAAACTAACATACGCCGCCAAAACACCACCGGCTATGGTAGCCATGCCGCCACTCATCAGACACATCACTTCGGAGCGTGTCATGTTTTCAATATAGGGTTTAATCAATAAGGGTGCTTCGGTTTGACCTAAAAAGATATTTCCCGCTGCAGCCAATGATTCGGCGCCGGAGAGCCGCATGGTTTTTTTCATCAACCATGCTAAAGCATAAACCAACTTCTGTAAAATGCCAAAATAAAATAACAAGCTGGTGAAAGCAGAGAAGAAAATAACGGTAGGCAGAATGGTAATGGCAAAATTTACTAAAGGCGTTTCCACTATGCCTGATGCAAAAGATCCAAAAAGAAATTTAACCCCTTCGTTTGTAAAAGAAAGGAGTTTTAGAAATCCCGAACTTATCCCATCAATGATATGGCGAAACAGCGGCACATTTAATACCAAAACAGCAATAAGAATCTGAATGCCGATACCAGAAAGAACAAGTCGCCAATTAATCTTTCGACGATTGGCGCTTAACAGATAACTGATAGCTATCAAAAAGGCAATACCAAATAACCCTCGCATGACAGATTGAAAAGAAAGCCCGGCGCTGCCGATATGATAGCCTTCGTTGTTGGTATCAGAAGCAGAGATTGGTGTTTGGATGGCTGATAGCGTATCGGCGCTGAGGCTGTCTTGTGCCACAAGCGGGAAAACGGAAAACAGAATAAGCAAGATACCGATTCCCCAAGTGTTGATTTTTCGTAAGTTCGTTTGCATTTTGGTTTTGTTCGAAATAATATCAAACCTACATAATTTTTTTTCAGAAATTATACAACAACAACGCAGCGACTATGAATTTAATGAAACACAGTTTTGCCAGTGATAATAATTCGGGCATACATCCCAATATCCTAAAAGCGATAGAAGAGGCTAATGAGGGGCATTGTTTTGCTTATGGCAGTGATCCGCTAACCGAACGTGGCAAACAGGCATTAAAAAATGTATTTGGAGATGATATTGAGACATTCTTTGTATTTAACGGAACGGGTGCTAATGTTTTAGCTGTTAAATCGCTGGTGCGATCTTGGCAATCTGTATTATGTGCAGAAACATCCCATCTTAACGAAGATGAATGTGGTGCTGCTGAGATGGCTGTAGGATGTAAGTTGATTCCGCTGCCGGTCACAAACGGTAAAATTTCAATTGAATCCATTGCAGCTCATCTCACCTGGTTGGACGATGAACACCGGTCGCAGCCACGTTTGGTTAGCATCACTCAACCTACTGAGTTTGGCACCCTCTATACGCCGGAGGAGATAAAAGCCATTGCTGATTTTTGCCATCAACACCATCTTTTATTACATATTGATGGTGCACGTATTGCTAATGCGGCGACGGCGCTTTCCTTATCCTTGCGCGCTTGTACGCGCGATCTTGGCGTGGATGTCCTTTCATTTGGCGGCACTAAAAACGGCATGCTGATGGGAGAGGCTGTATTGTTTTTTCAACCTAACCTGACATCTGAAACAAAATATTTTAGAAAGCAGAATATGCAATTGTTCTCTAAGATGCGCTTTGTGGGCGCTCAGTTTGAGAGCTATCTTCAACATAATCTTTGGCATCAAAATGCAAGTCATGCCAATCGGATGGCAGCTTTATTATTTGAGCAAATCTGTGACATAGAAGGAATACAATTCCCTTTTCCAGTGCAGGCTAACGCCGTTTTTGCGATATTACCGCTGCCGGCTATTGAAGTACTGCAAGAGCGATTCCCTTTTTATGTTTTTAATGAAAGCACAAACTTAGTACGCTGGATGTGTTCGTACAATACGACAGAAGCAGATGTATTGGATTTTGCTGCGACCATCCGTCAAACCATGTTAAAATTTTAGACGGTTCAATTATCTTTTCAGGATGGTAAACTCCACACGCCGGTTCTGCTGTTTGCCATCTTCTGTTGTATTGGAGGCAACGGGTTTGCTTTTGCCATACCCTTTGCAAGTGAGACGTGATTTGTCAATGTCTTTTCCTGTAATATACTCACAAACGGCATTCGCCCGATTTTGCGAGAGTGTAAGATTGGATGCGTCGGAACCGACATTGTCTGTATGGCCTGCCACTTCAATTCGCATATTCGGATTCTGATTCATAAGTTTTACCACACGGTTTAGGTCGGCATAAGATTCATCACGTAGGTCATATTTCCCGGTATCAAAAAACACATTATTCAATCGAATGGTTTGTCCTACCTCAATGGGTGTAAGCAGAAGGTCGCGTTTAATCTCTGTGTATTCGGTCAGATTTTGGGTATTAAAATTCTCTGATGTAGCAATAAATTCTTCTTTTTCGGCTAAGAAGCTATATATGTTGCCGGCCGTAAGTACAATTTTATAAGAACCATCCATCGGTGATGAGCGGGCTGTTCCCAGTATTTCATCTGTTTTCAGGTTTCTATATGTGATGGTTGCCTCAAGTGGCATTTTTGTTTTACTGTTTAACACGCGCCCTGAGATAAGCACTACCGGTCTAGGCTTAAGTACGTCGGGTAAAAGAATACGAAAAATATCTTCAATCCCATATTCACCACGGGCAGCCATATAGGCATATTCGCCTGAGGCCGGAATAACATAATAGGCGTTCCATTCCGGGCCGTTAATAGCCGGACCTAAATTCTCCGGTTGACTCCAATTTTGCCAGGTATCATCCAAGCGACGGGAAACAAAAATATCTGCAGAGCCATAGCCGGCATGTCCATAAGATGAAAAATAGAGTGTTACACCATCTGCAGCCAGAAAAGGACTAAGTTCCGACAACCAGGTGTTAATAGTTGGACCCAAGTTGACGGGTGCACCAAATGTCCCGTCTTCCTTACGCTTGCATACATACACATCTTTATCACCATAATTTACATCCGGATGCTGAATGGTGACAAGCAAATATAGGCCATCAGAAGACAACCAAAACTCGGAAGTCTTTGCATTATTTTTATAATTTTCAATATCAACCGGCTCAGGTACTGACCAGCCGGTGGCGGTGCGATGTGTTAAAGAGATACCGTTACCGGCAAAAGTCCCATCCGCTTTGTATCGGCCTCTCACCAGCATCGTGTTATTATCCGGCGTAATGGAGATGACCGAATTAGGAGCGGCATTATTAAGCGGAGAACCGATATTTTTACGCCTACTCCAGCTGTTGTCTGCCTGGCGTTCACTCATATATATCTCATCCAAATCATCCTTTCCACCTGTATTATCAGGGCTGTTTTTAATAGAATAAAAAAGCAGTTGCCCATCTTGTGAAATGATTGGAGAAATTTCTGAATAACTGGTATTGATATTACTGCCAAGATTTTCTTTTTTCAATGTAGTAGGAATACCTGCTATGGTTTTCAAGGGCGCAAATCCATCTTGATGAAAGACTACCTCATCAACATATACTTTATTGGGACCATCAGAATACACACCAAAATAATTATTATGAAAAGGGATGTCATTTAATACAGCCACCTTTTCATTATTGATATAGAAGTAAAAAACTCCGGCTTTGGTTTCCATACGCAGCGTATTGGTACCAGTTTTGTTTATAGCTTTTGACTTCCCTGTTTTGGTAATGGTTTGTACGTCTTTTGTCAGAGAATGAATTTCGAAATGGCCGTCATTAGATATTTTAAACTTACTATGATTATCTACATCATTTACCAAGAAAACCATACCGTAGTATTTGTCACTAGCGCCTTCCGTTTTTGAGAAGGTAACGACAAAGGAGAAATCTAAATTCTTAGCAAACGCATAACCGGTTGACTGGTAACGCCAGCTTGTACCCATGTTATTAAATATATAATTGCCGTTTGCGATAGATGTATTAAACTTTTCAAGTGATGTTATGGTATAAGGCGAGTTATTTTGATCTAAGAAATCATTTCGGTATTCAACATAGTTCTGAGAGAAGAGAGAAAAGGAAACTAAACCTAAAACAAAGAGAAGAAGTTGGTTTTTCATGGAATGTAAGTTTATGATAAGAGAAATATAACTATATAAATAC
>JAIXKU010000327.1 GCA_026936045.1 Flavobacteriales bacterium | reverse complement strand
ACCATACCCATATCACGCTGTTCAGGGGCTAGAGATATTTTCTTGTCTGTAGAAAAAATTGGTTTGCCGTCCAATAAGATGCTACCAGTTGTTGGCTCTGTAAAACCTGCAACCATGCGTAAGGTTGTGGTCTTTCCACATCCTGATGGACCAAGCAAGGTTAGAAATTCACCATCTGCTATTTTTATATTGAAATCTTGTACAACCGTAACTTTATTGTAAGATTTAGAAATATTGCTAAGTTCTAATTGTGCCATAATTAATTGTCCTTAATAAGAATTAGAATCCCATCTGATTTTTTGTAACTTTGTTAGTTATAAAGTTGAGTGTCAAAACAATCAGAGTAACCATAAACGCTAACGCAGCTGTCATTAAGACTTTTCCTTCCTGGTGCAAGCCAAAAACGACTGTTCCTAGAGTTTCGTTGCCGACTGAGAACAATAAGATAGAAAGGGTCAACTCTGTCAAAGCAGGAATAAAAGCCATAAACCAGCCTGCAAAAACATTCGTTTTGATTAGTGGGATGACAATATCCTTAAAAGCTGTAATAAAATTGGCGCCCGACATTCGAGCGGCTTCTTCCAAAGATACATGTACTTGCTCGAAGGCGGCACTTATTGACCTGATACCCAAAGTTAAAAACCTAGTAATATAGCCAATAACAATGATCCATATCGTGTTGTATATTGAGATGCCTATAAGCGGCAAAGGTTTTAGAAAAGCTAGGATCAAAGCCAGAGCAACTACGGTTCCTGGTATTGCATAAGGCAAGAGAGTGATCGTTTCAATTAACTGACTCCCCTTTACGCGAACACGCACGAGCAAGTAAGAAAGAATTAAAGAAATTATAACAATCACAGTCGCCGAACCGGCCGCCATAAGCAAGCTGTTTCTTATCGCTCGTTTTACTTTTGCCACACCAACGACAACTTGAATGTAATTGTTTAAGGTCAGGTTGTCGGCTGTAAGTGGGATGCCAATGACACGCGTGATTGATGTGAGAAAGATCGCTGTCAGTGGTGCGATAACCGTTCCGATGACCATAATAGACAAAAAAGTGACGGCAAGAGGCTTCCACTTACCCAAAGCAACGAGCTGTGGCTGTGAGCTTTTTCCGCTGATGATCGAAAAACTTTTACCCTTTTGTAATAAACGTTGCAAGCTCATCATAATTGTTGCGATGACCACCAGAAGCATCGACAAGCCAGCCGCGAGCGCCAAATTATTGGCTTTGTCATAATTTAATATGGTCAGGAAAATTTTAGTCGTCATGACATAATACCGAGCTGGCATTCCAATGACTGCTGGAATCCCGAAGTTGGCCATCATTGACATGAAAATAAGCAAAAACGCTCCACCAATACTCGGAATCATCAAAGGTATAACAATATCTCGCAAAGTGCGCCCAATTGAGGCTCCAGATATACGTGCCGCCTCTTCTAATGAGGGATTCATCTGTCGAAGTGGTCCTAGTGTCATCATATAGGCAATTGGATAACTATAAAAAGCCATGACAAAGATTATGCCCCACTTGCTGTAAATTTTTATTAACGGCCGGATCGTTCCACTGATTGCTATCCAGAGTTTATTGATGTAACCTACTGGCCCAACTAAATAAACCCAGGCTATTGCTCCAATGAATGGTGGTATCAAGTAAGGAACAATCAATAAGGTTTGCCAGAAACGCTTATAAGGGATATCTGTTCGTGCTAATAACCAAGCAACAAGCACGCCAATGATTGTGGCTCCAATACTACCCAAACTCGACACAAACAATGTGTTTTTTAGTGCTAAATACGTGCTGGAATCACTCAGTAGCTCACCGTAATTTTGAAATGAAAATTGCTTATTTGCGGTTAGGCTGGTTTTTATGAGCGTCCAAGATGGGAAAATGATCAGAGCTAATAGAAGGACAAAAATGATAATGCCCAAAAAGAAGATGGTCGATTGAATTAATCGACTACGGTCAACCTGTTTTTTTGATGTTGCTGTTTTCATTCCCACATCCACTTGTCCTATCGTTTAATTCAGTTATTAGTTGAGGAGGGTAATTGATTACCCTCCTCTTGTTTTTGGTTATTATATTATTCTACTGGAGCACCAAAAAGCCGTTCAAACTCACTCCGGATCAGGTCGCGGTTTGCAGCAATGTATTCGAAATCAGGCATTAAGACTTTGAAATCGGCCATATCGGGAACACCAGCAGGTGGCTCGACACCATCAATGACACTGACATAACCTTGCTTCACAAAAAGTTTTTGAGCACTATCAGTGAACATGTAATCCATAAAGGCTTTTGCAGCATTAGGATTTTTTGTGGAGCTTAGAATACCAATAGGCGTTGGAATTAAAAGTGCGCCTTCTTCTGGCCAGATGTGTTCCACAGGCGAGCCCTCGTTCTTGACATCCCTTGCCATGAAGTCGACAACCTGTACAATAGCAAATTCGCCGGATGCCACTTTGGCTTGCACGCCACCATTAGCTCGTTCAACAACAACCCCATTATCGTTGAGTGCCTCATAATACTCCCAGCCAAAACCAGGCATATTAGCAAAGGTACCTACGTGATTAAAGGCTGCGCCAGAATATAATGCGCTTGGCATACCAACCATGCCAGCATATTGTGGGTCTAAAAGATCTTTCCAGCTGGTTGGTGGAGTTTTAACCAAAGTGGTATTGTAGGCAATGATATTGAAGATGAAACGAACTTCTTGGTAACGATCGCCATTATAGTGAAACATCTCGTCAACGACATCACTCCCAGCAGGTCGGTAGACCAAGAATAAATCTTCGTCAGCTAACTTATCGAAGAAATCAATATCGGCAAACCAAATGAGGTCAGCCTGAATCTCTCCAGCTTCTTTTTCTGCCTGGATTTTGGCGATCACTTCACCTGAACCCGAGCGGAAAACATCCACAGTGACATCTGGATAGAGTTTGTTAAAGTCAGCCACCATTTCAGCGACTTTGCCCTCCGGTTCAGAGGTGTAAAGAGTGATGGTGCCAGAAGCAGGTTCAACAATCTCTTCGACTTCTTCGATGACTTCTTCAACAACTTCTTCGACTTTTTCGACGACTTCTTCGACGACTTCTTCGACTTTTTCGACGACTTCTTCCACAGGTTGTTCTACCGCAGGTTGTTCTACTGCAGGTTCTTCAGGCTTTGCAACCTCTTTGGGAGTACAGGCGGCTAATACGACCATAAGGATGGTTAAAGCTATTAGTAATTTGTTTTTCATCTTATTCCTCTCAAAAAAAATTAAATGTGTTTTTTTATACAATCTTGATGATAATGTTGATTTTCTTTGATTTGACGACCTCCTTTCATGTTTCCCTAATTAAGTTCATCCACCTATCAAATTGAAGTTTGTTTTTTGCCGCCAGCTGAGGCGTGCGTTCAAATTCCAATCCTTCAATCACAATCGGTAATGTACATTTGATATTGTTCAAGTGTTGTAAAAACTGATCTAGTTCACGGGTCCCCTCGCCCAAAGGTAAATGGTATTTAGTTTTGCTACAATCACTAAGGTGGATGTGTCCAACTCGAGGCATTGCCTGAAAATAATCAATCAGCCCTATGTTATATGGAACGTGGGCAGCATCAAAGGTGATGTTAAAAGAAGGGGAAGTGATATGCTCCAGAATGTAAGTTGCATCTTGCGGCTGAATAAAAAACTCCCTGGGGATATGTTCCATAACCTCTAATGAGAGTGTTACGTCCACACTTTCAGCATAATCAACCAACTTTTGAGTACCTTCAATTAATAAAGGCCAGTTTGCTTCAGGTGTATCATTTGGCACTGTAATTCGTCCCGGGTGGACAACTACGGTTTTAGCACCTAAATCACGAGATAAGGCGATGCTTTTTTGAAGGGCTTGGAGAGAAGCTTCTCGAATATCGGGTAAACGTGAACAATAATTAAGATCCCAGCTAAGGGCGTGCACCGTTATTAGCGCTTCATATTGCTCAGCCAGCCTAGACAGTTTTCCTATGTCTTCTCGGGTTCGCTCTAAATGAAAATGCCAGATCTCAACACCGTCGTACCCTAAATCGCGCATCATCGGAATAACTTCAGCTAGTTTGTAATCAAAAAGGAGGGTTGATGCACCGAGGAGAATCATTTGACCGCCTTAATCTTATATGTATGCCAAGCTTCTTGCACTTTGTCAACGAGAGTTTCCATTACTTGGATTGGAGTCACTACACTACCCAGCATCTTGTTTTTATTTCGATTTGGACCATGATAATCGCTACCGCAGCTCACGATCACATTATAGTCATTTGCTATTGCCAGATACTTGTCCTGTTGCTCCTTGGTATGATAAGCATAATATGCTTCTAAACCTTCTGCACCCTGGTTCAGGAGGTCGTGCACAATAGAATCGTCACCGATTAATCCCGGATGAGCAATAATCGGCACACCGCCAGCGGATTTAATATGTTTTATTGCAACCTCTGGTTTGAGAGGATCCCGTTTTGCATAAGCCGGGGCGCCAAAACCGATTAGGCGAGCATAAGCATCTTTCTGGCTCGATGCATACCCATTCTCGATTAGTGCTTGGGCTATATGAGGTCTTGCGATCACACCGCCAGCAATCTCGCGCACTCTTTCATAGGTAATGTTGAATCCCAACTCAATGAGCTTTGAAACCATTTCCGTTGCTCTTCGGATCCGCTCACCTTGACGATACTCAACCATATTAATAAAGGTTGGATCTTCAATGTCGACAAAATAGCCAAGTATATCAACCTCAACACCGCTGGCATCTGTATTCAGCTCTACACCATGTAAAAAATAAATTCCAAACTCTTTTGCTTTTGCAGATCCATCAGGTAAACCAGCGATTGTATCGTGATCGGTAATCGCCATCGCAATTAGACCCAATTGTTTGGCTAGCGTGACGAGTTCGGTTGGCGTTAATGTCCCATCAGAAGCAGTAGTGTGGGCATGAAAGTCAAATAAGGGTGTTGGTATTGTGTTCATTTTCTGTAACTTAGATTAGTTTAGGTTCTGTGGACAAT
>JAIXKU010000146.1 GCA_026936045.1 Flavobacteriales bacterium | reverse complement strand
CTCGGGTCGTCGTGGCGAATCCATCATCGTCGATCCGGCGCCGCAACCTGCCAGCATAAAAATAGCTGATGCCAGTGTCATGAAACTGATGATCTTTATTTTTTTCATCCTGTTCGCTTGATATGATGATACCATCATGAATTAATATCCTTTTTCTTCTCTGTATAATTTTTGTTCCCGGTCATAGCGGCCAAGCCACCAACCGGTTTCTGCTTCTTGCACATTTACTTCTTTAGCTCCTGCATTTTGCAAAAACTGTTGTACTTCACCATCATTGGTTTTTCAGTACACTCAATGGCCATAATAAAGGTCATCGGTAGCCCGTGGGTGAAAATGATGCTTTTTACAAAGGGGATAAGGCATAGGTAGCAAAGGTAAGCACCATTCCCACAGCCGAAAACAATACGGTTAATTCGAATGTAATGGGTATCCATGCCGGCAGGGCAAAGAATGGCTTACCACCAATATCCATGGGCCAGTCTTTTACAAACACCCACGACATAAATCCCAATGCAGTAATCGTTCCTAAGGCGGCATATATAAAACCCACGGTATGCAAACTGGTTTGGCGTAATCCCATAGCATAATCTAATCCATGCACCGGAAATGGTGTATATACATCGTGAATTTTATAGCCGGCCTTACGTACGTTTTTTACCGCGGGGAAAAGTACCGCTTCGTCATCGAAGGCGCCTACTACAAATTTTTTTATTCCTCCAGCCATAATACTATCGCTTTTATTTATTCCTGTTTAAACAGTTTTAATTTTCGTTTATACGCTACCGCTATTAATGTACCGGTGCGTGATCAACCTCTTCGTGATAAAATTTCTCCGGATCTGCTTTTTCCAGTTCAGTCATCTTATGTTTATAATTTTCACCACTTGTTTTTAGAATTGCCTTAATTTCTGCCACCGCAATTACCGGGAAATATTTTGCAAACAAGAAGAAGCAGGTAAAGAACAGACCAAATGTTCCGAGATAGAATCCCAGTTCATACAATGACGGGCTGTAATAAGTACTCCAACTTGATGGCAGGTAATCACGATACACAGAAGTAACAATAATTACAAAGCGCTCATACCACATACCGATATTCACTATAATACTCATAAAGAAAGTAACGGCAATGTTTCTTCTTAGTTTACGGCTCCAGAACAATTGTGGTGAAACCACATTACAGAACATCATCAACCAATAGCTCCAGCCATAAGGCGACATAATGTTAGCTCTATTTTCTTTAAAGGCATACCATTCATAAGGATTTTGTCCATACCAGGCTACAAACAATTCGGTGAGGTATGCACAGCCCACAATACTACCTGTGAGTACAATCACTTTATTCATGGCTTCAATATGTCCAATAGTAATATAATCCTGAAGATTCATTACTTTTCTAACTACAATAAGCAGTGTTTGCACCATGGAAAGCCGCTAAAAATTGCTCCTGCAACGAAGTATGGGGGGAAAATGGTTGTATGCCATCCCGGAACGATAGAAGTAGCAAAGTCAAATGATACAATAGTGTGTACACTCAATACCAATGGTGTAGATAAGCCGGCAAGTACTAATGAAAGAGATTCATGACGTTGCCAGTGCTTTGTGCTGCCTGTCCAACCAAATGCAGCTACACCATACATCAGCTTACGGAATTTTGTTTTGGCTCTATCCCGCACAGTGGCTAAGTCTGGTAATAAACCTGAATACCAGAACAGCAATGAAACGGTAAAATAAGTTGAAATCGCAAATACGTCCCAAAGCAATGGAGAGTTAAAGTTCACCCACAATGGACCGCGCGTGTTGGGATAGGGTAATACAAAGAATGCCATCCAAACCCGTCCCATGTGCCATACCGGAAATTGGCCTGCACATATTACTGCAAAAATAGTCATCGCTTCTGCAGCCCGATTTACCCCCGTTCTCCATCCCTGACGGAAGAGTAAAAGGATAGCAGAGATAAGGGTTCCTGCGTGACCAATACCAATCCACCAAACAAAGTTGGTGATATCCCAACCCCATCCGATGGTTTTATTCAGGTTCCATACACCCACCCCATATACCACTTCTATATAAATACTATATACACCAAAGCACAAAAGCGCCACACTAAGCCAAAATCCTATATACCATAAACGGGTTGGCTTCATTTCGATAGGACCAATAAGGTCTTCCGTTATCTGATGATAATTCTTATCACCATTTACTAACGGCTCCCGTTGTTGCGATTCGTATTTGAGTAATGACATATTCAAAAACTTTGAACCAATTCCCATTTATTGGGCAAGTTGGCTTGTTTAAATTCCTGTTCTTTTTTATTTATCATTATGAACAAGCGTATGCCTGTTCAATAATTATTTCTATGCTTCGTGATCCCCTATTGCTCTTTCGGTATTCCTAAATTAGCCGCCGCCAATTAATGTTTGAAGCGTATGGATTTGTTCCAAAACAAAACTACGGTTAGTATCTTTTCTAATCTTGCTTACATCACTCTTGGATCATTCACATTTCAAACACAATACTTTGTAGACGCCTGTGCACAAGCTGTTTGTACATTTCGCACCATTGAAGATCTTGTTCTTTCACAGCTTCCAGTTTACTTCTTGTAACCGTTGAACGCAAGAATGAGCATTTTCCATTACACCACGTGAGCGAACTGTAACATCAGGATTTAGCACCATCCGTGTTGTCGTCATTCATGCTCAGTTACTTCATTCAGCAAAGAGCCAATCATTGGGCGTTGACACTTAAAGCTATCGAACGTATAGTCCATCCAATTAAAGCGTCTTACTTTATAGGACGGTTAGCACAATAACAGTGATACAACGATTATAAGCCATCGGTTTAACTTCGCTGCTGTGGTTAGTGGCTGCTGTGACAAACGTTTTCGCGGTGCATTATCCAATGCTGGCATAGCATGGGTTGATACACTACTTTAGGGTTGTTTGGATCGCCGGTAAAGTAGCGGTCTATACGCATCCAATGCATATCATGAAAGCGTGCAACTTCGTTTTTACCCACCACGCTAATATTATTTTCGGCATTGCAGGCAATTACGCAAGCTGCACATCCCGTACAAGCGTTTAGATCAATAGACATTCCCCATTTAATTCCCGGCTTATCATGTGTGGGATAAATAGTGGCATCCTTAACAAAGTCTGTACTTCCGTTAGCAGTAGTATTTAATTTCTCCTGACGGATATGTGATAATAATTTTTTCGGATTCTTCCGTAATCAGCAACGTTAGTTTTCATAAAACAGGCCTGCCTTCTGCATAGTATTGACCTGTGTTTGAGCCAGTTATATATTTTGTTGCTGTTTTTCGGCAGTAACTCCGGCAAAGCGAGTAAAGGTTACACCGTTAAAAGACAAAAGCGGATATGCGTTTTTACCTGCACCTGTTGCAGAGCGGCCAATACGTTCAATACTTTTATCTGCGTTTGCGCTTTGACGTCCATATCCAATAGCCACAGCAATAGTATTAGGATGAACACCCGGAAGAATCATTACCGGCAATTCGATTGTTTTATTATTAGCGGTAATTTTAATAACCGGTTTTTCAGGATGCACCTCATAATTATCTGCATCTCTTTGATGCCCCAACACATCCAGGCCTGTTAATGTTTTTGCTAATGCCGGGCTAATCATAGCATAATTATCCCAGGTTACTTTAGAAACAGGATCGGGTAATTCTTGCAGCCAGGGATTATTTGCCTGGGCTCCATTACCTACACCCACTTTTTCATACATTACAATTTCCAGGTTACCGCCTTTTGTTGCTCCTGCTTTTGATGCAGCATCCGCCATTCCGGCGCCACTATAACTTCCTGTTACAAATGAAGCCCCTTCTGCGGTTCAATAATTCCGTCTTGTAATGCCTTATAATAATTCGTTTCTCCTCCCAGGTTTATTTTCCCAATAAGATTTAAAAACACATCATAATCATCCACAGTTGCGGCCGACCATTTCAAAAGTGCTGTTTGAAAGGACGGGTTTTAAACAGTGGATTAATAAGTGGCTGAATCAATGAGAAATATCCGGTTTTAGGCTCAGCATCACCAAAACTTTCCAACCAGTGGTGAGATGATGATATATATTTACACTGTTCGGTGGTTTCATCCATTGTACCATTAAAAGAAACGGTAACCGGAACCTTTGCCATAGCCTCAGCAAACTTCTTACCATCAGTATAGCTATAAACAGGGTTGCAATCATAAACCAAAAGTGCGCCAACATTACCGGCAGCCATATCATTGGCAAGGGTAACAATATCTGCGTCTATACCTAACCGATAGTTTAAAGAAACACCATGGTCAATAGTAGTACCATTTGCGCCTATGGCTTCATTAATAGCGTTTACAATAGATTGAATAGCCGGATCATTGCTTCCGCACACAACCAACGCTTCACCTTTATTTGCAGATAATTGAGAAGCAGCAAGATCAATTCCCTTTTTCAATCCTGCATCAGAAATACTCGGTGCAGAAACGTTGCCTCCCAACTTGTTCAATAAAGCTAATGCTACCGCACCGGTTTCGGAGGGCTTGTGCATAAAGCGATCATCGGCATTTGAACCGGTAAGGCTCATAAAGCTTTCAAAATGGATGTGGCGACTAAGTACAGGTTTTTTATCAACTACTTTACGACCCTTAGAATATTGTACTGTAAACTCAACCGGGCTAATCCATGTGCCCAAAAAATCAGCACCAAGACTTACAATAACTTTAGCTTTTTCAAAATGATATGAGGGAATAAATCTTTTTCCATAATCTTTTTCATTAGCCAACAGCATAGCGCTATTGCCAAATGCATCATATTGAACATGTCGGCTACCGGGATATTTTGCCAAAAAGCCGGCAATAACTTCCCGTGTAGTAGGTGAATTTATTGAAGAGGTTAACAATACAACAGGTTTCCCACCTGTATTATTAATACCATCTAAAACCATTTTATCAAAAGCATCAAAAGAGGTTACCTCTTTAAAATCGTCACCGGATTTTTGCAAAGGATGACGAAGTCTTGATGTGTCATATAAATCGAGAACGGATGCTTGAGTGCGCGCATGAGTTC
>JAIXKU010000125.1 GCA_026936045.1 Flavobacteriales bacterium | reverse complement strand
TGCCTGTCACGCACGGGGTCGCGGGTTCGAGTCCCGTCCAGACCGCCAAAAGCCTCGGAAAATTCGGGGCTTTTTTATTTTCCTCAAAACACTATTAATCAGATTTAATTAATATTCGGCTCCTGCTATACAGGGATTCAGCCTATTATACTCATTAAAATTTGGTTTTTTCAATATAAATCTTAATTTCGTTTTGTCTAACAGACATGCTTTCTATTTTTACATATAGAAGTATTTAACAATACCTCCCTAAATAGTTGATTGATAAATATAGCTAGTATGATAAGATTTAATTTCAATCTCCGTAAGATAATTGTTCTGGTTTCATTTCTGCTCTTTCCTTTTATGCTATCAGCTCAAGCCGCCGTTAACAGACACGAATTGCCGGATCATATCTTCATTACCAGCATTGAAACAAATAGGGTAAAGCTTTTTACAAAATACAAAGGAGCCGCCATTGCTTATAACAAGAAAAACAAGAAACTTCTTTTGTACGGAGAAATCAATGATAACGATATTATCATTATTCATGAAGTTCAGCACGACATGCCATTTAATCCTGAAGGCTTTAGAAGCTGTACATATAGCAACGACGGGAAAGTGACGCTTTGTTCCATGCTGGATAAAAGAACAGAAATTGTATGTGGTATCTTTAATTGGGCTGACGAGTCGCTTGTCTTTGAAAGATATGAGAGTACAGATGAGTCAATCGGTATTATGAACCGAGCCTCTCTGCTGCTCAAACAACAAAAAGCTGAAGAAGCGTTACGCACCTATGATTCTTTGAGATTTCCTGAGAGCTATATTAATACAGAGGAGATTGGCTCCAAACTACTTAAAGCTATGCGTCCAATTGCCAATGAACAAGCCAAGAAGAAAAAATTTAAGGAGGCGATCACTTTATTACAATCTGTACTAAATTATCGTGGATGGAAGTGGACGGAGGAGATGAGTTCTGAGGAAGACATGAAGAACCATTTTGGAAAGAATTTGTTTGGTCTTACGCTTACAGAGTTTCATGATATCCTGGTTGAATATCTACTGTATATCAACGAAGCAAGAATGTCTGATCAAGCTATTAAACTCTGTAAAACGTATAAAAAATGGTTCCCATCGTCAACAGGCTTATTACTGCAAGAGGCAGATGCGTACTATTTGATAAAGGAAACAGAGAAGGCCGGTGAGCTATATACCGCTTATGTTGCAAAGATGAAAGAATTAAAGAAGGAAAAACAAATTCCAGATTATATTCAGGTGCGTATGAAGTAGAAATACATATCTCATAAATTCATGCTACATTTATTACCTATTTAAACACGATTAGCATGTACGCTTTTGTAGCAAGAATTTGGAGTATCGTTTTTCTGATTGTAGGTTTATTATTTGCTCTCTTTCCTGTAGAGCTTGGCATGCAGCTTAATAGCTTAGGCCTTACCATGGGTCTTAAAGGCTATATCGTTTCAGCAAGCGGCACACTATGGTTTTATCTCACACTTTCCTTAATGGGATTGTTGACCATATTATCATGGTATAGCGCATCAAATCCAGAAAATAAAACTTTATGCCGCATGTTGGTAACCGCCAAATTTATCAGTGTTTTTGGGTTTTTGTTTGCATCCATCACCGCCGGATCCGTTTGGTTATTGGCAGCCTTGGCCGATTTTTTTGTAGCGATAACACTAATTATATCACACAATCTGACAAAAGATAAGAATCATTATTTTCTTCAGCAATTCAACAACAAAAAGAAGAAATTTTCTGAAGTATGGTATGGTAAAATAGATATTGATGCCAACATGGCTTTCTGGTTTCGATACACCCTACTGAAAGGAAAAGAGCAGACAGCTAATACATGGGCTATTTGTTTTGATCAAGGAGACATTAAAACTGGAAAAAACGTATGGCCGATAGAAACCCTTACACCCGGCAATATAGTCATTTTGCCTGAATCATCAGACCCCACACGTTTTTATAATAAGAGACAAGTATTTCATATCGGAAATCAGCATTTGGATGAAGCAAATGCCATCGGTTCTGCCGGCGATATTGTCTGGAATCTTTCTTTTGAATCAACCGGTGCATCACACAGGCATAAACCCGGATTAATTCATTTATTAGGTATTACACAAAGTACTTACGATTCTTGCTATACAGATCTACGATTCAGCGGCTCCATAACTATCAAGGATAAAACCTATACGTTCCAAAACAAAACAGGAAATATCGGTCATATATATGGCACGCAAAGTCCGCATCTCTGGGCTTGGGCACATTGTAATCATTTTGACAATGCAGACAGTATCGTATTCGAAGGTATATCTGCCAGATTAAATAAAAGAGGCAAGATTACCCGACCGCTATCATCCTTTGTATTATTTGAGAATGGAGTAAAGCATCATTTTACAACGATAAAAACATTATTACACGCCACCTCAACCATACAGGAAGATGAAAAATGCTGGCAGTTTAAAGCAGATAATGCCGAGTATATCATTTCAGGAACGGCTATGCTACAATCACCCGCAATCGTTGAATATACGGATACAGACGGCTCAAAACTTTGGTGTCATAACAGTAAACTCAGTAAGCTTTCTTTAGAACTCATAAACAAGAAAACCAAAAATGTGCGTGTTCTTGAAGCAAGGAATACGGCTGCGTTTGAAATTGTCACACGCCATTCGCCTTCGCAACCAATAGATTTATAAAACAGCCAAATGACGTTTATACCATGGCAAACAATGAATATATTTTAGACTATATTGTTATCGGCTCAGGCTTTGGAGGGGCGGTATCGGCTATGCGATTGAGTGAGAAGGGATATCGCGTACTGGTAATTGAAAAGGGGAAAGCCTATCGCTCAGAAGATTTTCCTCGCACCAACTGGCATTTTAAAAACTATTTTTGGGCGCCGGCACTTCGCTGGTTTGGTATTCAGAAATTATCCTTTTTCAGGGAGGTTTTCATCCTGAGCGGCGTAGGCGTGGGCGGTGGCAGCTTAGTCTATGCCAATACGCACATGTTTCCGCCGGATGAGTTTTTTCAGAATCCGGTATGGGCGCATCTCAAAGACTGGAAGAAAACATTAACCCCTTTTTATGAAAAGGCCAAATTTATGCTTGGTACGGTAACAAACCAATCGTTCGATCGTGCCGATCAGGTGCTTAAAGAACTGGCCGTAGAAATGGGCAGAGCCTCCTCTTACAAAGGCGTAGATGTAGGTGTGTATTTTGGCAACACCGAAAAAGAAACCGATCCTTATTTCAAAGGATTAGGGCCATTACGAAAAGGGTGTACACAATGTGCCGGCTGTATGGTCGGATGCAGGCATAGTGCCAAGAACACTCTTGATAAAAATTATTTGTTCTTTGCTCAGAAAAACGGCACTGAGATTTTGGCGAAAACAAGAGTCGTAAAAATACAGTTTGATGGCACCTATTATCATATCCATACCCAATCCAGCACATCCGTCTTTAATAAAAAGAAGAAGGTATATAAATCAAAAGGAATTGTTGTGTCGGGTGGCGTATTAGGTACAATGGATTTATTATTAAAACAAAAACATAAATACAATACCCTGCCTCATCTCTCGGAGAAACTTGGTGAAAACATTCGCACCAACTCTGAATCATTACTCGGTGTAACCGCACGAAATGAAAAATTAAATCATGGATTAGCCATTACCTCTGTTTTCAATCCGGATGATCATACGCATATTGAGGTTGTCAAATATCCTAACGGTTCTAATGGTATGAAGCTGTTTTCCACATTGGCCTCCGGCGCTGGTCATCCGATTGTACGAACACTGCGTTTATTCGGTACCATCATCACGCATCCGTGGCGTTTCTTTAAGATGCTAACAGACGGAAAATGGGCGGAAAAATCGGTTATCTTTTTAGTCATGCAAACTCTTGACAGTTCGATGAAGATGATATACAAGCGGTTTCCGTTCCCCGGTATTGCGATGAAAACTAAAAAAGAAAACAAAGTGCCTGCTTATATTGATATTGGTCAGAAAGTCATGTATGATTATGCCAAGAAGGTGAACGGCATACCGCAGAATGCGATTACAGAGGTTTTGTTCAACATGTCATCAACGGCACATATCTTGGGTGGCTGCCCTATGGGGACAGATGAAAAAAATGGAGTGATAAACGATAAGATGCAGGTATTCCGCTATCCTGATTTTTATATTCTTGACGGCTCAATCGTACCATGCAATATAGGCGTTAATCCAAGCTTAACTATCACTGCATTAAGTGAATATGCCATGTCATTTATTAAAGAGAAAGAAGGTAATACCAAACGTCCGATTGAAGAAATCTTAGAAGAAAAAGCATGAAGAAAGGCCGTTTTGCAAAGAAGTGGTTATGGCTGGCTGGTGTTCCTGTTGAATTATTAGACGAACAATATGAGAGGGCACACTCACGTGTTGAGCGATTCCCATATTATCATGCAAAAGGGTATCCTGTACTTATTTGTATTGTCAATTTTCTTGGCCCCTTATTCTTAATGGGAAAACTACGTCGGGCACATACATTAGACAAAACAGAATTCCTAAAATTTTGCAGCCTTTTTCGAGAACACCAATTCGCCTTTGTTAGATTACTGGCCATTTTTATATTTTATCCCTTATCACAAGTTCTAGAAAAAGAACCGGAAGAGAAGAAAACCTATAGCCATCCGCTTCATGCGGTTTGTGAAAATATCCCCTCCTGGGATGAATACGAAACAGCCGATTATATCATTATCGGTACGGGAGCTGGTGGAGCACCTGTTGCTGCTGAGTTAGCTAAGAAAGGAAAACGTGTACTCATCATTGAGAAAGGCGGACTGGTACAAATAGACCCCCCGGGCATGGTCTTGGAAAAACAATATCTCTCACAAGGTTTTGTATCTACACTCAACGGTAATACGCTGATGGTATTTGCCGGACAAACAGTAGGTGGTACAACAAGTATCAACTCGGGTACATCACTAAATCCTTTACATGAATGCCTTATACATTGGGATGAGAACTGGGGAACTGATTTTTCCAATGGCGCATTGCAATCTTATCTTGACCGCATAAAAGACGATATCCATATTTGCTTGCCGGATGACAACGTTCAAAGCGAATCATCGCGTTTGTTTCGTGAAGGCATGAATCGGATTGGCAGACCTGATACGTATGTGCTACCGCGTAATATTATAGACTGCAAGGGGACCGGGCGTTGTGCTTTTGGTTGTCCAAAAGGGGCAAAACAAAGCACTGATTTAGCTTATTTACCCCAAGCAATCCAAAACGGTGCCGTACTACTCTCAAAAACAGAGGTGAATCATATTAAGGAAAGAGCCGGATTGGTGGAGGTGCAAGCTGTACGGGGTGAGAAAACATATCATTTTAAGGGAAAGAAACTTATCATCTCTGCCGGTGCACTCCTTACACCAAGGTTATTACAAACAAACAAGTTAGGATCAGCGTGGCGCAAAGCAGGGCATCATCTGCAAATTCATCCTGCAACAAAAATCTTTGCATATTTCCCTAATCAATATATTGGCTTTGCCGGTATTCCACAAGGTATGGGATACAGAGTATCCGAACGACCTCGTGTGACTTTAGAAGGCATTCATACACCCAAAAGTCTAACATCACCGATTCTATCAGTTGGCGGCGAAAGATTTAATATATGGCGCAGCCGGATAGAGTCCTTAGCCAGTTTTGGTATTATGGTGCGCGACAGAGCGGTTGGTCGTGTCATATATCTTTCCGGTCAACCATTCCTAAAATACAATCTTCATCCTGACGATACGGATGATCTGACATTCGGTCTGCACATTTTGGCTGAAGCTTTTCTTGCAGCCGGCGCAGATAGCGTGCTGATGCCTTATGGCGGCATAAAACCGATTGAGATACACTCTGTCGAAGAATTAAATAAACTGCCACCTATTAAACCACATCATATTATGCTAAGTGGGTTCCATCCCTTGGGAACAGCCGGGATAGGTCGCATAGTGGACACATCATTGAAATTAAATGGTGCTGAAAATATTTATATCTGCGATGGCTCTGTTTTGCCTTCATCGCCGGGCGTTAATCCACAAGTGACCATAATGGCGCTTTCATTACGACTGGCCGATCACTTGACTCAACTTTAATCTTATCGAAAATCTTTTCTCCCCAATGCTGTTCTTTACCTAAGTAAAGGCAGAAACTATTTATTTATCCAACACTTTTGGTACTCGAAAATAGTCCGAGTCTTTTTTGGGTGCGTTGCAGAGAATCTCTTCATGTGTCAGCTCCTCAACCACTACATCAGGTCGTAGAATAACAGGTTCTTCATTCATATACACCAAAGGATCTAAGGCTTCGGTATCTAACGTCTGAAGTTTATTTACAAATGCAAGGATACGATTCAGATCCTGCAGCAGTTCATTAGCTTCCGCTTCGGAAAATTCCAATTTAGCCAGTTCAGCCAATCTTGCCACGGTATTTTGATTGATGTGCTGCATAGTCTGATAAGTTTTGCATGACAATAGTAAATACTTTTTCTTTTAATTTCACCATATCGTGGTAACATTCATGCGGATAAATCGGTTTGCCCACCTTAATATACAAATGTCCCGGCCCACCGGGATGGGGTCTAAACAGATCCGATTGATGTGGTAATATATCCAAATTATTCAGACAAGTAACCGGTACAATGGGTGTGCCTGTTTCTACAGACATACGAAAAGCTCCTGTTCGAAAAGGTAACAACGTATAGCGCTTGTTATTTTGTGTGCCTTCCGGATAAATTAACACACTATATCCTTTAGCCAAATCATTAACTGCACGTTGATAAGCACGCGAAGATTCCAATACCTTTCCTCGTTCAAACGGAATATGTGTTCTCCAAAACATGATACGAAACAACGGCACGCGCGCCAATGAGCCTTTAGCCATAAAATGAAAATAGCCGGGGATATATTTGTATGCCACCAAAATATCGAGAAAGCTGCTATGATTTGCTACATAAATATAAGACTGATCTTTCCCCAAAGGTATTTCATAATCAATATGTGTACAAATACCCATTGTCACACGAAGCCAACCGGCCCAAAATCGTTGTATTTTCATTGATGCCGGCCACCACGCTTCTCTTGTAAACAATATCAGTAACGGAAAATAAAAAATAAGCAACCAGCCTATAAACTGAATAATGAAAATAACCTCCCAAACAACTGATAACAGATTCTTGAACTGTCTCATTTCCTCAAAATACTTTCTAAACAAACAAAATTACAGATTATCACATAATACCCGTAGCTTTAATAAAAAAGGCATACGATTATTCAATCAATTTATATATTTTTGACCATTGATAATACTAGACAGATGAGTAAAGTAAAGAAAACAATGCCGGCAAATCCTGATAGTACATCAGGTATGTTCCCATTAGGTCGTAAAAATATGATGGTGATGGGAATAGGTTTGTTAATTGTCTTAATTGGATTCTTGTTAATGATAGGTGGTAGAAGTGATGACCCGAATGTCTATAATCCAGACGTATTTAATCCTCGTCGTATCACACTAGCACCCATTGTTGTACTCAGTGGATTTGTGGTGATTGGTTATGGTATTATGAAGAAATTCAAAGAATAATTTTCCTAGTGACATTCATTGAAGCTATTGTATTAGCCATTGTTGAAGGTATTACGGAGTTTTTGCCCGTATCATCCACAGGGCACATGATTCTAACATCCACTTTTTTTGGTATTGCCGGTGACGATTATGTCAAGATGTTTACGGTTGCCATTCAATTTGGTGCCATCCTCTCTGTAATGATATTGTATTACAAACGTTTCTTTCAGTCTCTTTCTTTTTACATCCAATTGCTTATTGCCTTCTTACCTGCTGCCGTCATAGGTTTTTTATTAAAAGATTATATTGATGCCTTGCTTGAGAATGTTATAGTTGTGGCGATCTCTCTGGTCTTGGGCGGTTTTATTTTATTATATATTGACAAATGGTTCGCGGCTAACGAGAAAACAAATAAGCCTGTAAATAACCGCTCTGCTTTAGTGATAGGGTTCTTTCAGGTTATTGCTATGATACCGGGCGTTTCCAGATCCGCTGCTACTATTATCGGTGGTTTAACACAGAAGCTTAATCGTAAGACAGCTGCCGAATTTTCTTTTTTACTTGCCATGCCTACCATGCTGGCAGCAACGGCCTATAAGATGTATGCGTATCATACCAAAATCGGTTTTACCGGCTCAGATATAACCATACTGACCATAGGCAATATAGTAGCCTTGCTTGTGGCTCTAGTTACCATCAAAGCCTTTATTCATTACCTCACCCGTTATGGATTTAAAGTGTTTGGTATTTATCGCATAGCACTTGGGTTACTTATTTTGGCGCTCTATTTTTTGGGATATAACTTGGCGCCCGTATGATAAACCCTGCTGATTTCGAATCCGGCCAAATCATGTTGGTTAATAAACCCTTTGGGTGGACCTCTTTCGATGTGGTAAAAAAGATCCGCTGTCTGTTAGAAAAAAAAGAGGGAAAAACGATTAAAGTTGGACATGCCGGTACGCTTGATCCTTATGCTACCGGATTGCTGATCCTATGTACGGGCAAAGCAACTAAAAAAATTCAATTTATTCAGGATACTGAAAAAGAATATACCGGTATTATTCAACTTGGCGCCACGACGCCCAGCTATGATTTAGAAACAATGCCGGATAAGACCTTTCCTACCGAACACATCGACAGTGAAAAAGTGCAAAAAGTCATTACGCAATTCATCAGTACTCAAATGCAGGTCGCTCCCATCTATTCCGCCAAAATGGTGGAAGGGAAAAGGGCTTATGATTTAGCTAGAAAAGGTGAATCTGTTCAACTCAACGCACATCCGATTGTGATTACAGCATTTGACGCACGCTTAGAGGAGAATTATCAAATTATATTTCGTGTTCGTTGCAGCAAGGGCACATATATTCGTTCATTAGCCCATGATTTAGGCATCGCGCTACAATCAGGCGCTTACTTGGCTTCACTCACTCGCACGGCTATCGGCGAATATCTGCTTACCGACGCACTTACACCCAAAGAATGGGAAACAAAACTCCTTGCTTCTGTTACAATCTAACTTGTCCGATTCCGTGCTTTTTGTATCTTTATTTCATGTTATATAGACTTATATACAGCGGTCTCTTTTTGTGTTCGGCGACAATTATCTTTGCTCAACCTATTTCATTTCAACGCATAGACAGCATACCGGTTACAGAGAACAACCAAACGCTGGTATTACCTTGGTGCGGCGGATTAAATTTTGCACAGTTCTCTTCTGTCGATTTAAATTTTGACGGCGTGCAGGATTTGGTTGTTTTTGATCGTGAAGGCGATCGTATTCTTACCTTTTGTCATAACAGCACACCGGCTAGTACCGACTATACACCTTGCCCTGATTATGCGCAAGCCTTCCCGAAAATAAGCGGATGGCTGCTGATGAGAGATTATGATCAAGACGGAAAAGCCGATTTATTTCATTATTGGAATGGCAGTGTCAGAGTTTACCGACAAACAGGCGATGCACTTAATGGTCTTCAATTTTCTTTAGTCAAAAGTCAGCTCAGTTCATTTTATACCTATAGCATGCTGCCATTATTTGTGAGTGCAGCTGATATTCCTGCCATTGATGATATAGATGGCGATGGCGATTTGGATATTCTCACCTTTCATTTCATGGGCGGATGCGTTGAGTTTCATAAAAACCTTTCTGTTGAATTGTATGGCCATAGCGATAGCTTGGTTTTTAAAATGGCATCCGACAACTGGGGATTTTTTAGGGAGGGTTCGTCTGGTTATGATATCACGCTTAATGATAGCTGTGACGCACCGGGTGGATCGCCAGACGGATGGCGACATTCCGGCTCTACCCTATTGACATTGGATGTCGACATGGACAACGATAAAGATTTGGTAGTAGGTGATGTGGATGCGATGCATATAAGTCTTCTGAGAAATGACGGCACCGCTTCATTAGCCCATATTGGGGCGGTTGATTTTGAATTTCCTAAATATCATCAGGCAAGCATACCGGTTTCTATTTCCCTTTTCCCGGCTGCATTTTATCTAGATGTGAATAACGACGGAAAGCAGGATTTAATTGTATGTCCCAATGACCCGGAAAACTCAAACACCCGTTTCGGCGTTTGGCGCTATCAAAACAACGGCGCCAATAACTGGCCTGATTTTACGTTTATGGAAACCAACTTTCTCCAAGGAGAGATGATGGATTTTGGCTTAGGCGCTTATCCAAGATGGTTTGATTATAACCGCGACGGTCTGATGGATCTAGTGGTTGGCAACGCCAATGAATGGAATGGTTTTTCTCAACTTGCGCTTTATCAAAATACCGGCACAGCCCAACATCCGGTTTTTACGCTCAAAACACGAGATTTTGCCGGATTGTCGTCATTGCAGCTTTCTCATATCGTCCCTGCTTTCGCCGATATGGACGCAGATGGGGATATGGATATGATTATTGGTGAGAGCACCGGCTACCTGCATTATTTTGAAAATATTGCAGCTGTGCAACTCAACATGCAGGCGCTTTTTGCTGCACCCGTCATGCAATATCAAAGTATAAAGGAGACCGCCTTCAGCGCGCCTTTTATCGCTGATCTAAATGATGATAACCTGCCGGATATTGTTTGTGGAAATAGAAAGGGGACATTAAACTATTATGAAAATAAAGGCTCTGCCTCCTCACCCCAATTCAATCCATTGAATCAAAACCCTGCGTTACCGGAAATAGCCAATTTGGGTGGTGTATCCGTACTTCATCCCGAACTCAGTAATTTCGGGCATAGCATACCTTACTTCTTTATGTATCAAGGTCAATGGCAACTGGCAGTGGGATCTTATACCGGTGAGATAGCCCATTATTATCAGCTACATGATAATAACCATCATCTGTTGGATGATTTTACACTCATTCAACCCAATATGGGTTATATTGATCCGGGCACCTACAGTAGTCCGGCACTTTTTGATATCAACCAAGACGGATTCCCTGATTTGGTAGTCGGAAACCGCGCCGGCGGATTAACATTATATTGGGGTGGCGAAGGGTTTTCCGGATTACCGGATGACGAACCAACTACACAATCAACTCTGGCGCCAAATCCGGCTAAGGAAACAACCTATATCAGGTGGCCTGAACAAACGTTTCAATGTCGTATTTACGACATGGCCGGCAGGACGGTATCAACCTATCCAAGTATTTTTCAAAACTATACACTTTCTCTTGGTAATTTTCAGCCCGGCATGTATATTGTCGTTCTTATGTCAGCTAACCGACAGATTATTCATAAACTTATTGTACAACCATAAAATATCTATTATGCAACAAACTCTTTTCTTATCCTTCATACTTTTATTTATTTGTGGTACATTAATGGCACAAGACAATGGCGATAAAAAATACCCTGAGGGTAAGATTAATTATTCAATCCTGTTTAACTCAAAAAATAAAGGCGTATTTGAACCGGAATTTAATGGGTATAAACCGGATGCAGATCTTGTCAAATTTTTAAAGGCTAATCGCAAAGGATTAAGAATGAAAATTGTGATGGGTTTTTGGTGTGAAGACAGCCAGATCTATGTACCGCGCATGCTCAAGGTTTTAAAAGATGCCGGCTGGGATGTGGAAGATGATCAGGTGGTAAAAATTTATGGTGTGGATGTAAACAAGCAAGCCGGTTTTGAAGGCTTTAAAGCGTTGAACATTACCAATGTGCCGACATTCATTGTTTATTACAACAATGATGAGATAGGCCGCATTGTGGAAACACCAAAAGAGACGTTAGAACTTGATTTGGTCAACATCATTAAAAAAATCCAACGATAATGGCAGATTCGGCAGCCGGTAAATCCTTAAATCCCAAGTTCACACCTAAGTTAAAAACAGAACAGGCCGTGGAGGATTTAGCCCGTAAAATAATAGCCGGCGACAGGCAGGCTTTGGCACAAGCTATTACCTTAATCGAAAGTGTGTTGGTTGACGACCGGTTGAAGCAAGAAACATTAATGGCTAAGCTATTGCCACATGCCGGCCGTTCCACACGTATTGGCATAACGGGTATTCCCGGCGCCGGAAAAAGCACGCTAATTGAAGCTATCGGGATGGAGGCGGTATCACATGGCAGGAAAGTAGCTGTTTTGGCGGTTGATCCGAGTAGTCAAATCTCCGGAGGAAGCATTTTGGGTGACAAAACAAGAATGGAAAAATTATCCCGCCACGCTTCGGCATTTATCCGCCCTTCACCCTCTTCCGGCAATATCGGAGGAGTGGCACAAACAACACGCGAAAGCATTGTTCTTTGTGAAGCAGCTGGGTATGATACAATATTTATTGAAACAGTGGGGGTAGGTCAATCTGAAACAGCCGTACATTCCATGGTGGATATATTTGTTTTGGTAACAATACCCGGCACAGGCGATGAATTACAAGGCATTAAACGAGGCATCATGGAAATGGCCGATCTGATTTTAATCAATAAAGCCTCTCAACAAGCTGATAAAGCCAAGCTGACAAACGCACAAATAGGCAATATTCTGCATCTCTTCCCGCCCCATCCATCGGGTATGCCTGTACAGGTCCTGATTTGTGATGCATTTGAGAAGGACCAGGTGGCAGACACGTTTAAGCTGATAACAGCTTATGAAGCTTCTATTCAGGCATCGGGGTATAAGCAAAGACGGCGTATGGCACAACAGGTATATTGGTTTCGCGAAACCCTGCAAGAAGCATTACAGATCCGTTTTTTGCAACAAGATTCAATGATTAATAAAATAAAGCAGGCTGAATCGGAAATCATGGCCGGCAAGGCAGATCCGTATCATGCTGCAATGCAAATCATCGATCAATTATTCAAATAATAGGCCCACAAAAACTAAATATTAACACATCTTGTACATGTTTTCTTAACATTTTTTTTGATTTTGCTAATATCATTTTATATTTGATATATGGGGAAGCTGAAAACCATGTTATAGAGTAAGCACTAATGTAAAACTATTTATATGGGAAACCTTATTGCAGCAGGTGCATTTATGCTAATTATTTATGTAGCCATCATTGTTATCATGCTGGTTAGTATGTGGAAAATTTTCACCAAAGCAGGCAAACCCGGATGGGCTTGTATTGTACCGATTTACAACATTATCGTATTGCTTGAGATCGTAAATAAACCGGTATGGTGGATTCTGCTTTATCTGATTCCGATTGCCAATATTATTGTTGGTATTATTGTCATTGTAAATTTGGCAAAAGCTTTTGGCAAAGATGTAGGGTATGCTATTGGTTTGATTTTACTGCCCATCGTTTTCATTCCAATGTTGGCTTTCAGCGATGCACAATACAACCAGCCTGTAGCCGCCTAATCCAAACAAGATGGTCTCAAAGCCGGCTTATGCCGGCTTTTTTAGTTTGTAATATAGCGCACTCCTTTTGGAGGAGCTTACAACACCGTCACTTACGACAGGCGACTGTTATGGCTTGTTTTTCTTCAACTCAGCATCTAATTGGTTCTAAACTTCAACGTTTCAGTCCTCAAAAAAGCATCTAAGTCATTTACAGTTGCTGCTAATAGTTTGCGACTTGGCGTTCGGGCGGATTTCGGAGCACAAAACTTCAATCGAAGCACTTCACTTTGTTTTAGCACTAAACTGTCTTTGGTGCATTGGGGCAGACACACTCTTTGCCAAGTTTTGGCTTGCGTGTTGGCTGGTGCGACTAGGCAAATGCGAAGCATTCACCAACACCATTTAAAACAAACAAATAGTGAGTAATTGTGTGGCTGTGACATTTCTGTCTGTTAATGTTTTTTTCTACTGTTCCTATTTCTTCTTCGGTCAAATCATAAAGCTGATAAACCAATTGGTATATTTGGGTTTCAATATCATTGCAAGTTATTAAGACCCTGCAATTCTAAAAACTCATCATATTCTTGCTGAAAGGTTTTCTTTGAATGGTGTTGTTTCTGATTTTGAATGTATAGAAACACCTTGTCAACAAGAGATTCTGAAACCGAATATGCAGCATAGCCTGTTTGTCACGCAAATTTTTCGGTAATTAAATTGTTTTGGTTGATATGATGTGAACTGCTTCCCTTTATTTGTTTAATTACCTCGGCTATTGATTTTTGTGGATTCAATAAAAACAAACAATGAATATGGTCGGGCATTCCGTTGATGATTCTTACCGGGCAGCCTTGCTCCCGCAATTGCCCCGCAATAAATTGATAGATTTTTTGTTCAATGGTTTGATGGATTAATGGTAATCTTTCTTTGGTTGCCCAAATGGCGTGTATCCATATTTTATTGAATGAATGTGCATAATTGATTGTTTTAATGTTGAATTAAAACCGTTTGAACGGTTTTTGTTTTTGTATTTTCATCATAGCTCACGAATTAATTCGTGGGCTATGAAATGTATGCAATATTTCATCAATGGATTTATCCATTTTCAATTATTTTTATTTCTCCTTCCGTCAAGCCGTATAGTTGGTAAACCAATTGGTCTATTTGGTTTTCTAAGTTGGTTGTGTCTGCTTCTTCGTTTTCAGTTCCTTTCCATTCTTTTGAAAATTTTAATGCTCGGTCTTTTATTTCGTTCCAACTTAATGCTATTTTGCTTTACTTATTACTTTGCGATTTTTAAAAGCCAATCAACCACGTTTATTTTTTGTATGCCTTCAATACTTGTGTTGTCAAAATCAAGCGTAAGCAAGTATTTCGGGTAATTGTCTTTAATGTTTTTAAAAGCCGAAATTTCGCGTTCATAAGTTTTTTCGTCAGTAACGGTAAACGCTACTTGGTAATACTCCCGTTCGTTGTTCGGTTTCTGTACTACAAAATCAATTTCCTTGTCGTTGTTTTTCCCTGCATACACTTTTCCGCCACGTCTTAGCAATTCAAAGAAAACTATGTTTTCTAATTTTCGTCCTAAGTCAGCATCGTATTTGTTGGTAGTGGTAATGTTTTTCAAGCCCAAGTCCACCAAATAATATTTTTGGTTGGTAGTAAGCAATTCTTTTCCCTTAATGTCGTAGCGTGGTGCAGGGTAAATGATGTATGAATTGGTCAAAAAGTCCAAATACTTACTTATGGTGTTGTGCGAAATGGTTTTCTTGGAATTTTTGTTGAGTGCAACAGCAATGTTAGTAGGCGAAACGTAAGAACCAACGCTGTCAAACACAAAACTGATAACACGATGTAAGTTGTGTAAATTTCGCAGTTTGTAACGTTCCGCAATGTCTTTGATAATAACAGTATCGTAAATAGATTGCAAGTAATCGTTTACTAAGTTCTCATCGCTTTGAGCCAATGTAACGGCTTCGGGAAAACTGCTTGCATTGATGTATTGGCGAAAAAGCCTGTCGGTGTTTTTTTCTTTGCTGTATGCCAAAGCGTATTCCGAAAACGAATAAGGCTGTATGTTTATGGCAATGTATCTGCCTGTAAGCAAGGTTGCGAGTTCGCTCGAAAGCAAATAAGCGTTTGAGCCTGTAACGTACAAGTCAATATTTTTTTTGCGGAACAATCCATTAACTAATTTTTCAAAATCGTTCACTAACTGCACTTCGTCTAAAAATATATAGTGTTTTTTGTCGGAAGAAACGGTTTTTATGATTTCATCGTAAAGCGTTGTCCATTCAGTTAGATGTAGGTTTTCACGTTCTTCAAAGTTTAAAAACACAATATTTTTTTTGGCAACACCGCTTTTAATCAATTCGCTTTTGAAAGATTCCAAAAGCGTGGACTTCCCGCTACGTCTGATGCCTGTAACAACCTTGATGATGTTTTGGTCTTTTAGTCGCCGTAATTTTTGCAAGTATGTTTCCCGACTTATCATTTTTTTCTGTCTTGTCCCTGACAAAGATATAAAATTTTATTGACGAAAAATTAAAAAAATGATATTTTTTGTCAGTATGTCAATTTTCGTTGTAAAGTCGGGAATTGGGGGTGGTAGGTGGGGTGGGGTTGTCGGCTAACCTGTCTGTTTGCAGCGTCGCCCTAAACTGACCGCCAACTTACATATAACTCTCATCAACCTACCCTATCCGTCCTTTTTTTGGTAGATTGGTTTAGCTTTGGGGTATCTTATTCTTTTCAAAAGTAGATATTTCTAAAATACCCTATTTCAAATAGCGTTCAATCAAACCATGATCTAACTATCATTGAAAGGGAGGTAAGTTCATAAAACCAATCTATATCCCAAATCTTTGATCTATATATCTTTGCGATGTATTGATACCAAGCAAAACGTCTAAATATCCAAAGGGTTTATATCTTTGCTGTTTAATTCGAGCTATGGATTATCCATTTGAAGCATTTGAGAAAAAATGGCAGGCATACTGGGAATGTGAGAAAACATTCAAAGCCCATAATGATAGTAACCTGCCTAAATACTATGTTCTAGATATGTTTCCGTATCCCAGCGGCGCCGGATTACATGTCGGCCACCCGCTCGGCTATATAGCTTCCGATATCGTCGCGCGTTATAAGCGCCTAAACGGCTTTAACGTCTTGCATCCAATGGGCTTTGATGCCTTTGGCTTACCGGCTGAACAATACGCCATCCAAACAGGCCGCCATCCGGCCGAGACTACTGAACAGAATATAAACCGCTATATCAGCCAGCTGAAACATATCGGCTTTGCTTACGATTGGGACAGAATGGTGAATACCAGCGACCCCAATTATTATAAATGGACACAGTGGATCTTCTTACAGCTCTACCAACATTGGTACGACCACCGTCAGAAAAAAGCCCGTCCCATCTTCGAGCTGATCCATCATTTCGAAACACTCGGTAACGCCGATTGCCAACAACCTGCGCTGAGTGGCAACGTGGAAGGTATTAACCAAATCTTCAGCGCCGATGAATGGAAAAGCTATTCGGAGCAAACAAAGCAAAGCATATTGATGAATTACCGCCTAGCCTATCAGGGCTTCGCTTATGTAAACTGGTGCGAAAACTTAGGTACGGTACTGGCCAATGACGAGGTTAAAGATGGCGTGAGCGAACGCGGCGGCCACCCGGTGGTACGCCGGCAGATGCGCCAATGGTTTCTTAGAGTAACCGATTATGCCGACCGCCTACACGACGACCTGGCTCAACTGGATTGGCCTGAGAGCATGAAAGAGATGCAGCGCAACTGGATTGGACGCAGCGAAGGCGTGCTCTTGGATTTTGCCATCAAAGGTATTACAGAAAAAATTGATGTGTTTACTACCCGACCTGATACCATTTTTGGTGTTAGCTTTATCTGTATAGCTCCCGAGAGCGATTGGGTGAAACGCCTGACCACATCGGATAGAATGGCTGACTTGACTGCGTATGTTGCCGAAGCCGGCAACCGCAGTGAGCGTGAGCGCCAAACCGATGTGAAGCGCGTATCGGGTGTTTTTACCGGTACGTATGCCCTGCATCCGTTTACAGGTGAAGAAATCCCCATTTGGGTAGCCGATTATGTTTTGGCCGGCTATGGCACAGGCGCTGTGATGGGCGTGCCCGCACACGATGCACGCGATTTTCGTTTTGCCGCACATTTTCAATTGCCCATTCACCAGGTTATCACAGACCCGACGATTCAAACACCACTTCAGGAAGCTTACGAGGAGAAGAGAGGAACGTTAATCCATTCCGATTTTCTTAATGGACTTTCTGTTCAGCAAGCGTTGAAAACAGCAGCTCAACGTATGGAAGAACAAGGTTTGGGCCAGCGCCAAACACATTACCGTTTGCGCGATGCCAACTTCAGCCGTCAACGGTATTGGGGCGAACCGTTTCCTGTTTATTATCATGATCAAATGGCGACAGCAATAGCCGAAGCGGATTTGCCGCTGATGTTGCCCAAGATGGACGATTTCAAACCGACCGGCAATCCGGAAGGGCCATTGGCAAAGCTGAAAGACTGGACATACAACAACTATCCGATTGAAACGGATACCATGCCGGGCTTTGCCGGCAGCAGCTGGTATTTCTTACGCTATATGGATCCTCAAAATACCGCTTGTTTTGCCTCTAAAGAGGCGCTTCAGTATTGGCAAGATGTGGATATGTATATTGGCGGTACCGAACATGCCGTAGGCCATCTTTTATATAGTCGTTTCTGGCATAAATTTCTGTTTGATTTGGGGTATGTGCCCACATCCGAACCATTTAAGAAACTCATTAATCAGGGGATGATTCAGGGCGTTTCGGCATTTATTTATTTATTGGCAACAGGTATAGATAATACGGATGCAAGTACTGAAAATCGGAAAGACACAGATGCTATACCGCCCTTTATCGTTACGCAAAAACTAAAAAAACATATTGAGGCCGGTTTGCTATCGAATGAACAAAAACAGGCATTAAATATAATTCTTAATGTATCGGCAGTACATGGCAACGTGCATTATCTCACCAATAATAATCTGCCGTTGATTTATAAGCGCAATATCCCCATTGAGTTTGTCAGCGAATCGGCGGAGAACGGCTTGGAGAAAGATGAGTTGATGATAGCGGCATTCCGCTCCGATCCGGCCAATACCGAATTTAAAGAGGCCATTTTTATTGATTTGGCGGATGGGGTAATTCAGTCGTTGCAAGCGCCTTACATCTGTTTGCGCGAAGTGGAGAAGATGTCAAAATCAAAATGGAATGTGGTGAATCCTGATCAGATTTGTAAGGATTACGGAGCGGATACGTTGCGTATGTATGAAATGTTTTTGGGCCCGATAGAGCAAAGTAAACCCTGGAACATGCAAGGTATTGAGGGCGTACATAAATTTTTGCGAAAACTATGGCGACTGGTTATTTCTCAGGATGATCAAGTATTGCTATCAGATGACGAACCGGAAAAAGCAGCATATAAAGCGTTACATAAACTGATAAAAAAGGTAACGGAAGATATTGAGGCCTTGAGTTTCAACACGTGCATTTCGGCCTTTATGATTTGCTTGAATGATTTACAAGAGCTTGGCTGTAGAAAGCGAAAAATCTTAGAACCGTTTTTGATTATCTTATCCCCTTTTGCACCGCATATCGCTGAAGAGTTATGGTCACGATTCGGGCATACAGACTCCATCGCACATGCTACATTTCCTGTATTTAATCCCGAGTATTTGACTGAGAATACGTTTACCTATCCGGTTTCTTTTAACGGCAAAGTGCGGTTCCAAATAGATATGCCGAAAGACGCATCGAAAGAGGCGGTCGAAGCTGCTACATTAACACACGCCTCAGCCATCAAATGGCTGGAAGGAAGAACACCCAAAAAGGTGATTGTGGTTCCCGGACGAATTGTAAATATTGTACTGTAAATACAATATGCTTAAGGTTTCTCCTGACATAGTTCCATTAAGACGCCACCGGCATCTTTGGGGTGTACAAAGCAGATAAGTTTGTTATCGGCGCCCGGTTTGGGTTTTTCCTGCAACAAGCGAAATCCATTATCTTTCATGCGCTGCATCTCCGCCTCAATATCTTCCACATGAAAGGCAATATGATGAATGCCCTCGCCTCTTTTTTCAATAAAGGAAGCAATGGCACTGGAAGGGTTTGTTGCCTGAAGCAGTTCAATTTTATTTACACCTGTAAGAAAGAAAGCGGTCATCACATTTTCGGATGCCACCTCTTCTGTTTTATAAGGTGCTATACCCAGCAATTTAGTATAAAGCTGTATGGAAGCCTGAAGGTCTGATACAGCAATACCGATATGCTCAACTTTCCCAACCATACAAGAGATACTATGGTTGTATCATCACTTTCGTCGTAGTGGTATGTCCTCCCATCTGAATGGTAAGGAAATACATCCCTTCAGCAATGCCTTGTGGCAATGTCAGGTTGTAATTAACGGCGCCGGCTGTGGCTTTTTCTTCAGCAGTAGTTAATAACGTACGACCTGTCATATCTGAAAATATGATTTGATAAGTGCCTGAAGCCGGCGCATCAAAATTAACGGTCAGTTCAGATTGTACCGGATTGGGGAAGATATTTACGGTCAGCGCAGAGGTATTCAGTTCTTCTACACCTACGTTCGGACCAACAATATTGATATCATCAAGATAGAGGTTGTTACCACCGCCGCTGTTAAATTCAAAACGGAATCTTACATTATCTGATGTCGCCCATGCATTTAGATTGGTAATAGTAATGGTTTTCCAATCGGAAGCAGAAGCAGGCGCCCAGTTTGATGTTTTATTGGTTGTTGTGGCCAGGTTCGTGCCGAGAGCTGTCCAACGCACATTCCATGATTGGCCGCAGCTGTTAGAGATATACACACGCAAGCGGTCATTATCATCATTGGTTCTGCGAGCAAATGCATATTTAAAGGTTAATGTAGGTGTGCCGTCAATAACCGAGAAATCGTAAGAAGGAGAAATAATGCTGTAGCTAATGCCTTTATCAGAGTTGTAGCCGTTAACGCGAAGTGCGTTGGGTGCTGAGTAAGACGCTTGAGTTGTTTCTTCCCAGCCTACTGTTGGCGCCCAGTCATACTGATTGCTCCACCTGCCGTTGGTGATAGGGCCGTTATCAAAGTTATCCTCATATAAGAAGCTGGAGAAATCGGCCGTAGCATTATAAACATAAATATAGGCATTCAGTGTTTTGGTATCGTTACCACCAGGTGCACTAACAGTAAGGGTTACATTATATGTGCCCGGATCATTAATAGTAAATGTCGGATTTTGTGTAGTAGAGTTAAAGGTATGTGTTCCATCGGTCACAGTCCAGTTCCAGGATGTTGGTGTGACATTGTAACTTTGATCAGTTAGCGTGAAAGATGTGCCGGCGCAAACAGAAAAGCGATTGGTTTTAAAGTCAGCGATGGGAGCACATTCAGCTGGATAGGTATATGGGTTGCCTGTTCCTGTAGCCGTCAGATTGGCAGCTTTCCATAAGCTGCTTCGCTGGCCGGCACTATTGTTTATGGCTGTTGTCATACGTGCAACTTGCCCATTGGTGTACATGTTTGTACAGCTGGCATAATCCATGAAGTTCTGTACATTTTCCAATTGTCCACATTCGTCTTTAGTAAGCGGACAGTTGCTGAAAGCCCCTTTTGTGGGAGGGGTATCATTTACTAAATCAGAACCGGTGCAGGAAGAACCAATTTCTCCCCAACCCCAAGGATGCATAAGGTTGAAGAAATGGCCTGTTTCGTGTGTCAACACACGCTTATTAAAATTAGATCCGTTGGACGTACCTATGCTGCCTACGTAATTATCATCAAGAAGGATACCATCCGTTCCTTCAGCGCCAAAACTGGGTAATGTGGCATAACCGGCGGTGATAGCAGTAGCACTCTCGGAGTAGATATTGGAAACTACCCACATATTATAATATTTGGCTCTAGGCCAGCTGATGATTTTCGCATCATCATTGGCATCGTATGTAAGTAATGACGGCGTACGTGTTATACCATTTGTACATTGGCCATTGGGATCTTTGGTAGCTAGACGGAAAATAAATTTGGCGTTACCGGCTATAGGTTTAAATGTAGGTACAATATTGACCGTATCCATATTCTGTTTATTGAAATCCTCATTCAAAATACGGATAGCATCTACAATCTGTGCATCGGAAATATTTTCAGTACCGTAGTTATGTATCACGTGCACCACCATGGGAATATAATATTCGCCACTTTCTGATGTGCTCATAATGTACTCGCTATTTTCGGCTATCCATTGATTCAGATTATCAAAATCAATTGCCAATTGAGGATTAGCTGCGATATATTCTTTCATTTTATGGTCGGTGCCGCACCAACCGGCTTCTTGCTGAGAAAAAAGAGCAGGCGATAAACTAAATAATCCGCCCAAGAGTAAAATAGATAAAAACGTTTTCATAAATGTGAGAAAAATAAAAATTAAAGCAATGAAATTATGAAAAAGTTCTCAGAACACCAAAAACTATTGGTTAATTTCTACAAAACGTTGGATATCTTTTATTTGTCCGAATACGATGATGGTATCATTGGGCCTGATAACGGTATCGTGCGAAGGCACACCCATGATGTGTTGTTCTTTCACCATACTGCCATTTTTTTCCTTTTCAAACTCACGTTTGAGTGTGATAAGATTCAACTGATATTTGTTGCGCAAATTGATGTCCTCCAACGTACGGTTGGCAATGCCCGGAGGGGTCAGAATCTCAACAATTTCATGGTCGTCGGGTAGGCTGATACAGGAGAGGATACTTGGATTAACCAATTTTTCGGCGACTAATTTCCCAATTTCATCTTCCGGTGAGAGGATTTCTTTTACACCAATTTTCTCAAGAATCATGCGTTGGTGACGACCTTCGGCACGTGCTATAATTCTTTTTACATTCAACTCCATAAGTATAACCACACAAAGCAACATGGCATCAAAGTCTTCACCAATGGCAACTATGACGGCATCCATATCCGTAATATTCTGAGCCAGGAGTGCTTTTCGATCGGTCGCATCCATTGTAACACCATAGGTGATAATACCGCTGAGTGCATCTATATGCTCTTCATTATTGTCAATAACCATCACCTCGGCACCCCGATTTGATAATTCAGTGGCTATGGATGAGCCAAACCGGCCAAGTCCGATAACAGCAAATTTGGATGAATTCATAAAACAAACATTAGGATAAAAGTACGATTTAATCAACCAATCATACGCAATGAGCTAAAAAATAAAAGCCCCTGAGGGCTAGTGGTTTGGGGCGGAATCGAACCGCCGACACAAGGATTTTCAGTCCTTTGCTCTACCAACTGAGCTACCAAACCAGTTTTTCAGAACGCGTCAAAGGAGCGCAAATGTATAAAAAAAAATAAATTGATACAATCATACCGTATTTTTGCAGATAATTAAGGTAATTTGCCCTGCATTACAGACAATAAAAACCCTCATTTAACGCTAATACATCGAAGTGAATGATATGTTTTTAGTCATAGATCAAGGCAATACCAATATCAAAGGGGCTATTGTCGCATCACCTGACTTTTGTTTGGGAGAGGTTTTCAGCGCTGCAACACCGGCATTGTTCTTAGCTAAAATAGCCGGATTGTCTGTTTCGTCGGCCATGATTTGCTCTGTGGCGGCCGATGATTTATATTTTGCACTATCCGAACAACTGTCTTTAAAAGGAATTCAAGTCAGGCGGTTCACTACAGCAACGACTACTCCTATTTTAAATGCGTATACTCATCCCGAAACACTTGGTAGCGATCGGCTAGCCGATGCCGTAGGCGCCTGGTCTCTTTTCCCTCATCAACATAGTTTCGTAATTGATTGCGGCTCCTGTTTAAATTATGAATTGGTTGCGTCTGAAGGGATATATTTGGGCGGTGGTATTTCGCCCGGCCTGCAAATACGCCTCAAAGCGATGCATGATTATACAGGTAAGTTGCCCTTACTCAATGCAAGCGATTATACAGGTCTTTTTCCGGGTAAAACTACCAAAGACAGCATGCTTTCAGCTACCATTGGCGGTATGATAGCCGAAATAGAGGCTCTCATAGAGAAAATAGAGAAAAAATATACCCCGCTTAACATTATTTTAGCCGGTGGCGATGCAAGCTTTTTTGGCAAATACTTAAAAAATAAGAATTTTGCACATCCTGATTTGGTATTAACCGGATTGGCACAAACATTAAAATATCATTTTGAAACAAAATAATCTCCTATTGAGAAAAACCGGTTCTGCATTATTGTTTTTGCTGATTCCTTTTATCTCGGTTTATGCTCAGTCCGACAGCCAATCGCCTTATTCGTTCTACGGCATAGGTATGCCTCAGCGCAATGCATTACAAAATGGATTTGCCATGGGTGGCATTTATGCCGGTCTGCGCGATTCAAATACAATAAATTTTCTTAATCCGGCTGCTTATACAGCACTTGATGTTACACAATTTGTCTTTGGCGTAGAGAATAATGTGTATAACAGAACCATTAATAATTTGAATATTCTGGATTATAACGTTTATATTAATCAAGTTGGGCTTGGTGTTCCCATTCTGCGGAAGAAATGGTTCGGTTGGGGTTTGTATTTGGGCTATAGCCCGACTTCACAGGTAGGTTATAATTTTGCCGATTCCATTACTCAATATTTTGGAAATGATACCGTGTTGGTGAAACGTCGGTATGACGGTACCGGTGGTATCAACCAAGTGACGGTAGGTAATGGGTTTCGCATTTATAAATACATTTCGGTTGGCTTGAATGTACATTATCTGTTTGGCTCGATTGATAGAAATCGCTCATTGCTCATGCCATTAGACAAGGGCTATCTCAGCAGCCGTGTGCAAGAGAAGACACGTGTGCAGGAAGTAGGTTTTGACTTAGGTCTGCAATCGCATTTTTCTTTCAAAACAAAACATCGCATACGTCCTGAAGCGATGCGTAAAGATTCGTTAATTCCACGCAGTCATTGGCGATACAAAACATCCCGATTGTATGTAAATATAGGTGTTCATTATACGCTTGGTCGAAGTATTCCGGCCACACTTGATAAATACGGTATTCAGTTTTTGTATGGCAATACGGAATATGGCGTGGATACATTTGATCTCTCGCCCGGTATTAAAGGTACCATTACCTTACCTCATGCCGTCACAGCCGGTTTCCATCTAACGAATGCCAAATGGTGGTCAGCGGCATTGGATGTCAATTGGGGGAACTGGTCGTCGTTTGCTTATTTCGACCAACCGAACGTTGTGTATAACGACACCTGGGGATTGAGTGCAGGTGCAGAGATTGATCCGCCGTACAGAAATAAGAATTTAGGAAAGAATCAATTTCTTAAAAATATGTTATTCCGATTTGGCGTACGCTATCAAGATCGCTTTTTCAGGCCTGATGCCAATCCGGTGGATGAAGTTGGCATAAGTTTTGGTTTAGGATTACCGTTAGCTTTTGGTAATAAATATTTTTCCGAAACAGAGAGTAGGCGAATTTTGTCATATATAAATTTAGGCGTTGAAGGCGGATGGGCCGGTTCTAGAAACAATGGTATTATCAACGAATCATTCTTTCGGTTAAATATTGGTGTTACCATTCGCGACAAATGGTTTATAAAAAGAAGGTTTAATTAAATTCTCAATACAAATGATTACCTCCAGTTTAATTTCGGTTGCACTAAGCGCAACAATGAGTCTTACCTCTGTCAATTCATCTAATGATGATTGCAAAAAAGAGTTTTCGATTTTCACTGAAAATATGAAAACAAAGAACTATGAATACGCGATGCCCTCATTTCGTTTTCTGATTAATAATTGTACAGATATTGGCACCGGTCTCTACATTCGAGGAGAAGAGCTCCTGAACCACTTTATCAATGCGGAAAAAGATCAGACCAAAAAAGACGGATTGATTGATACGTTGTTCATCCTTTTAGACAAAAGAATAGAGATTGCCAAAACGGATTCCAAATATGGAAATGAAGGTTTTATTTTAGGCAAAAAGGCCAACTATTATGCTATCTATCGCAAGGATGAATTGGAACCCATTTACGAAATGGCCAAGAAATCCGTAGAGCTGGAAGGTGCAGAATCTGCTGCCAGTGTCATGAGTACTTATATGCAATACACTGCCTTATTGAATGTGAAAGAAAAGCTGACATGCGATGATGTTATTAATGTATATAACGTATTGAGTGAATATATAGATAGTAACCTGAAACGATATGAAGACACAGATACAATCAGGTATGCCAACAATCAGAAAGCTCAGGATAACGTGGATAAGCTGGCCGGTTCTTGTCTTACCTGTGATAATTTGATTGATATACTAAAACGAAGCTTTGAGGCCAACAAGCAAAACCCTACATGGGTGAAACGTACGGTTGATGCCTTAGACCGTAAGAAATGTATGAAAGAAGAACAATACAGAAAAGAAGAATTTGTATTACAACTCTTCGAGGTTAATGTCAATTTTAATCCCAGCTCTGACGGATATAAAAAATTGGCTCGTATGTATGTGTTAATCGGCAATATCAATGAGGCGCAAACTAACTATGAAAAAGCCATTGAGTTAGAGGTGCAGAAAGAAGATAAAGCTCAATTGTATATGGAGTTAGCTCTCACTCAAGCAGAAAAAGGCCAATACACCCAGGCGCGTAATACCGCGAGAAATGCAGCAAAGATTCGAGAAAACTGGGGTAAGCCATATATTTTCATTGGCGACTTATACGCCGGCAGTGCTTCTCGTTGTGCTGTTGGTAATCCATGTGAAGACAGATCTGTTTTTTGGGCCGCAGCTGATAAATATATCTATGCAAAAACTATAGATCCATCTTGTGCAGATGAAGCCAATCGTAAATTAGGTGTGTCTGCTGCCAACTACCCAACCAAAGACAATTGCTTTTTTGACGGATTTAAGGAAGGTGAATCTTACACTGTTGGCTGCTGGATTGGCGAAACAACCACCGTGCGAATTAAATAGCGCGTACGTATGCATACGCAGCTTTGCTCCTATTTTGGATTTGTGTTGATAACAATACTGGTATCCTGCACAAATGATCTGGAGAAAGTAAGGGTTGATGAGACGGATGAAATACCTACTGCCGTTACACGTGATGTGGTGCTGACCTATAGTGATTCAGCCAGATTGACTTCACAGCTCACCGCCCCTTTACGAAAGGATTTTATAGGCGAAGATATTCGAAGCGAATTTCCGGAAGGCATACGTTTGGCTTTTTATAATCCCGATCAAACAATACAAACAAAGCTAACGGCAAAGAAAGGAACCATTTGGCAGAAATCCGGCGTGTTCTATTTTCAGGAGCAAGTAGAGCTAATAAATGAACATGGCAGTAAATTATTTACCGAAGAATTAATTTGGGATAATAAACAAAAGAAGATTTATACGACACGACCTATAAAAATAATTGATAAAAATCGGATGCTAACGGGAGACGGTATGATAGCGGATGAAAATTTTGATTCTTATGTTATTCTTATCCCAACAGGGAGTTTCCACATAGACGAATAAGCAATGAAAGCACTTGAAATTTTTTGGCTGATCATCAGCATGGCATTATTAGTTGTTGCGTTGTACGTTACATGGTTAGATGTACCATATAAGATTTTGTATTATGTATTTCCGGTTGTTGGCCTGTTGATGTATTTCAAACGCCGCCGGCAACGAAAACAGACGGATAATTAAGTACTATAGAAGAACAATAACAAAACCTAATGTTTTTCTCTGAGGTAATGTGACTAAGATCGTTTAATTAAGTTCAAAAGCATTGATATAATCAACGAAAAGAGGCAACTTATCGAATCGGGATACAAAAAAGAAATAATATATGCTCTTCGGGTAGAATTGAATAAAGAGATTTGAGTGTTTTTCTTTCATCAAGAAATTTAACTCATCATAATCCTCAAGCAATTTATGTTTTAATCGAACTCTATCCTCATTATCCAGTGTCTTATCATCTTCAAGAAATAACATGTACATCCTTAATAGAAAATCTTTATCTATCGTGTCATTTTTGTAGTCGGATAAAGAAATAATAAAGTTTCTGTATTGTTTTCTTTTTTGTTTGAAAAAAAGACCGGCCTCGCCAAAAAATAGATCAATACCATTTACCTGATAATATGGTTTTATAATTAACGTATCATCAGCCTTAATCTCGATAAGGTTATTTTTCTTTTCATAAATGAAATTCAACCTTTGATTGAGAAGATAATTTATCTCACTCAACTTGACTACCTCATTGATTTCCATGTTTCCAATATACCCATCTTGTGGAAAGAAATAATTTGCATGCACATCATGTATTCTGTTATCATAGATAAGAGAACAATTACCCTTTGCACTGTATGGTACAAGTGGTATTTGTAATAGGCCCTTTGATTCATCCGTCAATCGAACAAATGCGTCATAATACCGATTAGCTTTGTCGTATGTAAAAATTAAAGTACTCCTAGATGGCAGTACAAATAATGTTGAAGTGAGCTGATAAGTCAAATGCCAATTTGTTACGTCTAGGTTATCTTCTTTGCTCAGATACGCTTCTAACAGGTAATGGGCTATCTGGTTATCTCCAATAAAGGTTGGATTAATTTCATTATTATTATCCGTGATGGTGAAAGTGTCAGGCAAATCCTCTATATCTTTTATAGACATGACATGCCCATCTTTATCACGATAAACAATACCAAACGAGGCATCGAACATTTCCCATCTTTCCCCACCAAAGACTTCTGATACCACATGGCCGTTTAAATTTATAATATGAGCGTTAAACCCTTGAGACTTCCATAAACTCGTAAGGACAGAAGCGATATCATCACATAATCCACCTCCAATAGAGTTGAGGAAAATCAAAGGATTATGTTGCCATCTCTCAGAAGTATATGGAGGATTAAAGAATGTATTCTCCCGAACCCATACCCAAGTCGCTTGTTCGAGAGGGATGTTTTTTTGATTAGCTAATGCTTCAATGAATGAGAGCATGCGGTTCTCATCCAAGGGGAAAAGATGATTGATATCTAAATAAAAACTGACGGGATGGTTGTTGGGATTCTCAATGCTAAATCCATTAATAGTATCATTAAATTGAATATCAGACTCTAAATGAAACGGATACGAATTGGAATAAACAACCTGTGCATCAATATGAAAAAACCTAAAAGAAAATAGTGAAAGGATGAAAAAAAATTTGAAACTCTTCATTTATACATAACTAATAATCATAAAGCATCTTTATAAGAGTTGGCGTTTTCTTATTAAAGCTTAATGGCATCATTATAAGCAAAAATAGTAAAAAAGTTTATGAAAAATACGCTTTGGAATACTTCTGATTTATGTCGATCAAACGTATAAGCTATAATTATTTTGCTATGACTTTAAATTCAGTACGCCGATTAAGCGAACGGCCTTCTTCCGTTGCATTATCAGCAATGGGTAAACTATCGCCATAGCCTTTATATGTCATGCGATTAGCATTGATATTCTTTGTAATGAGATAATCATACACGGCTTTGGCTCTGTTTTCAGATAGCTTTTGATTATGGGATTTACTGCCCATGTTATCGGTATGTCCGCCAATCTCAATTTTCATACCGGGGTTGGCTGTGAGTAATGCCACCAATTTAGTCAACTCAACTTTAGAATCGGCGAGTAAATCAAATCTGTCAGTATCAAAATAAACGTTGCGCAATACCACCGAGCCGCCCACTTCTATAGGCTGCAAAGGCACATCCACAGTAAATGGTTGAAGAGAGTCTGATTTACTAATATTGTATGCTTCGGAGTAAAAAAGATACCCTTCCTTGCTCACATTCAAAGCATACCGACGATGCGGTGGCAAGCTTACCAAAAATCCGCCATTGACAGGATCAGAGACGGATGAGACTACTGTCTGACCGGTTTCTAAATCAATCAGCTCAAACAAGGCCTGTAATGGTGCCTGTGTTTTCTTATCTATCACCTTTCCTTTCAAATAAGACACCGGTTGCGGTCTGGCAGCCTCATATATTGTGAATTGATATAAATCATAACCGCCCATGCCTTCATTGTGTGTAGAAGCATAATAACCCGTACTGCCATCAGCGCTGATAATCAAACTGCGTTCATCACCCACCGTATTAATGGGGTAACCCAAGTTGAGCGGTGTTGAGAATTCGCCTGTATATGGATCTTTCCGACTTACGAAAAAATCATAACCGCCCATACCTTCATGCCCATCGGAGGCAAAATATAGTGTTTGACCATCCGGATGAATAAAAGGCGAGATTTCATTCCCCACTGAATTAATTGTATTACCGGCATTAACCGGGTTAGACCAAGACCCGTTTTCTTGTAGTGTGCTAATCCATATATCGTTGCCACCGTAACCACCCGGGCGGTTACTTACAAAATATAACGTCTTGCCATCAGAGGCAAAGGACGGTTGCGATTCAAAACTGGATGTATTAACAGGTGGACCTAAATTTACCGGCATATCCCATTTATTACCCGTGCGATAGGTGACATAAATATCCATGCTTTCGTCATTTGGCAAACGGTTATTGGCTGCGAAAAACATCCGACTTCCATCGGGTGAGATATTTGCAGCGCCTTCGTTACAATCTGAATTTACAGGCGAGCCTAAATTTTTTCTATCTGTCCATTGCCCATTCTCATAAAAACTAATATAAAAGTCCTCAAATGTACCATCCGGGGAACGGCAAGATCGGCTCTCATTTTTTTCTCTGACCGTAAAAATCATAAACGAGCCATCGGCAGGCATCGCAGGGTGGTATTCCGAAGATGCACTATTGATAGCCTGACCTAAATTAATCGGTTGGAACGGTACCGGATTGGCCATTAAATAAGCAGCTACTTCACACTTTCTCAGTAATGTACGGTATTTATCGGCCAATGATTGTTTGGGTGCGCCTTTATCTAAATACTTACGAATGGCATCCGCTGCTTCGGCAAAACGCGCTTGAGGCATTAGGGCATCGGCTAGATTTGAATAGAATGGCGCATACCTTCGTTCGTTAATAGCAATAAGTTGTGTATAATATGATTCGGCCAAACTATATTTCTTCTGATCCAAATAAATTTCCCCTAACAACATATATGGTTCTGCAAAACGGGGATCAAGCTGAATGGCTTCTTCTAACTTGGGGATAGCTTTATCATCTTGCCTTTTCATGGCCCAATCGTAAGCAATCTCAAACGCTTTGATAGCCTTTTTGTTCGAACTGCTGTAATTCTGTGCCGAACTGCACGAAAAGATACTGTTTGCCAAAATCAAAATGGCTGTCAGCATAATGAATCGAAAACGAGAAAAATCTTTATAACGCATTTAATTCTTCTTTTTTATTACCATCTGCCGGAGGCGCCACCACCACCTGAAAATCCACCACCACCGGAGAATCCACCACCACCGGAAAATCCACCGCCACCTGAGAAGCCGCCGCCACCGGACCATCCACCACCACCGCCCCAAAAGCCACCACCCGATTGCGTGGTGCTATAGGTATCAATTTTAAATTTCGGCCCAAAGATACGACGCAAAATAAAGGCCATGATTAAAACAATAGCCACTATCAAATGCCAAGGCGAACGCAAATAGGCCAATACTATAATGATAACCGGCATCAAGAAGGCTAAGCCACAACCCCATCCTGTGCCGCCTTTTGCTCCACCTATGGAGAACGAGAATAGAAGAAGTATTATTGACACAACGGTTGCAAAAATCCTATCTCCTATATCTTCACCACTTCTGATTGCGGGTTCATACGTACCGTTGATGGCGCTGAAAATAGCATTCACACCCAAGATAACACCTTGGTCAAAATCGCCTTTCTTAAATTCAGGAACAATGACTTCATTAATAATATCACTGGCTTCTAAATCCGTTAATACCCCTTCTAACCCATAACCTACTTCAATCCGTACAGACCGCTCGTCTATGGCCGCCAATAAAAGTACGCCGTTATCTGTTTTATTTTGGCCGATACGCCAGCTATTAAACACATTATTGGCATACGTCTCAATTGTTTCGCCATCTAAAGATTGCACAATTAATACCACTACCTGATTACCTTCTGTTTCTTCATGAGAGCGTAACGTCTCATTCAGGGTATTCACCGTTTGCGATGAGAGAACGCCGGCCTGATCATTTATCCACTTCCCATTATGCGACGGGATATCGGTTGCATAAATTGGGAGAAGAAACCATCCCAGTAATAATAAGATTAAGAACTTTTTCATTTTTAAAAAGATCTTAGGTTATTCGGTAACTCGTTGAGATTCTCATTCTCTGCTTTAAAGCCATTGGCAATTAATAGGTCTTTACATCTATTTATTCCAAGAATTATAGCTTCGGTATTTCTTTTTTTTGAAAGTAAAGAGATTATTTCTTTTACAATAGTATGCCATTGCTCAGGTTGTATTTTTTCGTTGATGCCTTTATCGCCTAAAATAATCACCTGCCTTTCAAACAAGCTCAGCATAATAAGAATGCCTGTTCTGGCTTGTGTTTTGTAAAGTTCATGTGCCAAAAACTGTTGTTTGGCCATGGCTTCCACGCGCAAATTTGTTTGATGCGATCCAATCATCAGCCTTTTAATAGACGGTATTCTTAGGCTTAAAAAAGCGCCTATCACCCCACCCAATAAGATGCTTCCTGTGAAAATCCATTCATTACGTAATAAGACAAATTGTTGCCAGCCCATACGTTGATCTATGAGTAAGATGACAACAGAGAAAAAAATAATGGCGGTCAAGCCTGCACGCAATACCGCTTCAGGATAACTATCACTTTCCGTTACAAAGACAGGTACAATCTCGCCAGAAATCTCGTTTTCAGCTGATTTAACAGCCTCTTCAATTTTATTTAAGTCTTCAGGAGAAAAAAAATATTTAATCTGAGCCATAGCTTACGATTACTTAACGAAGATAATAAATCAAAATCGCATAATTACGGAATTGGGTATTTTTTGCACAGCCTGCTCAATATGACTTATCATTACATAAACAAGTTGTATGGGATTTTTGGCCGGGCAGATTTTCTATGCGATACAATGTGGCGGTGGAATCACAAAGCTCAACATGTATGCGTAACGGAACATCTTCCTCGCGTGTATCTATGATGTATATCGGGCAAGGTTCCCTTTGTGGCTTACTGATACCGAAGCGTACTTTTCCATCACGTATCCAATGGTTCATAATACTATCGTTCAATGCATAGCATTCCCAATAGCAATGGTATGTGTCATCTTGAATCCAGGTGCTGTGCAGTAGTTTATCTTTGACCCGACCACCCGGCCACCAGCTTAGCAAATCCGGTCTGTTACGCAACCAAAAAAAATAGACCGCCAATGTACCAAGCGCCATTCCTAACAAATAAAACATTAATCCTCTAGCAAAACGTTTTTTATCCATAGATTTATAATGCCGCCATTAATAATTCAATATCTTTATAAGGCAATGCATACATCTCGCCAAAAGTGCGATTGGTGAGAATGCCCTGATATAAATAAACCGAGCTTCTCATAAACACATGCCGGTGAAGCATCTTTTCCAAACCGCCTTCTTCTCCCAATGATACCAACATAGGTGTAATGATATTACTTAACGCTATGGAGGCTGTATGTGCTACGCGCGATGGGATATTTGGTACACAGTAATGCGTGACCCCAAATTTTCTATATACGGGATCTGTATGCGTGGTTATTTCAGAGGTTTCAAAGCAGCCGCCTTGGTCAATGCTTACATCAATAATAACAGAACCGTATTTCATATCGCTTACCATTTGCTCTGTCACCACACAAGGTGTGCGTCCTTCAGGCGCTCTCAATGCGCCAATGGCTACGTCGGCAGTAGCTAGTCGTCGGGCTAGCTCTTCTTGTTGAATAAGCGATGTGAAAACTTGGCGATTGCCTAAATAGTTTTTAATTCTGGAAAGGCGAGATAATGAATTATCAAAGATTCTTACTTCGGCATCCAATCCCAGCGCTGTACATGCAGCGCTCTGTCCAACAATTCCGGCGCCTATAATAACCACTTCTACCGGCGGTATGCCAGTTGTACCGCCAAGCATTATGCCTATGCCATCATTTACGTTGCTTAAATATTCGGCTGCAATAAGCAAGGCCGTGCTTCCCGCTATCTCACCCATGCTTTTAACAACGGGATAAACACCGGTATCATCTTTGAGATAATTAAAGGCCAATGCAGTAGCTTTGCGAGCCAAGAGCTTGCGAAGCACATTGCCGTAGTGGGTACTTAATTGTACTGCGGAGAATAAGATTTGTTTGGGTTTGATTAATTCAATTTCTTCTTCTGTGGGCGGAGAAACCTTGATAACAATATCCGCTTTGTATATTTCCTCTTTAGAATAAACAATGTTGGCACCGGCTTCTGCATAATCTTTATCCTGAAAATACGCATTCTTGCCGGCATCGCTTTCAATAATGACCTGATGACCATAGGCTGTTAACAGCGCCACGGCAGAAGGCACCAATACAACACGGTTTTCCTGAAATGAACTTTCTTTGGGAATGCCTATGTGTACCTGTGTTGCTTTTTTTCCGACTTCCAACATTTCTTCCTGAGGCAATAATATGCCGGAGCGTTGAAGGTCTTTAAGTGTTAAGCTGGGTTTTTGCATCATATTGCAGTTATTATTTCAATCTTTCTTTTATCCGCTATTTGTTCAATGGTTACTTTTATGGCAGGCATGTCGGATAATCTTTGTATATCTCGTTCAGGCCATTCAATAAAACACGGTCTGCCACTATATAAATATTCATCTATCCCAATCTCATCCAGTTCAGCGGATTGATTGATTCTATACCAGTCCATGTGATATACCACTCCATTGTCGGTTAAGTATTCCGTCACAATGGAAAATGTTGGGCTGGATATCGGATCAAGGCATCCCATTTCTTTTATCATCTTTCCAATCAGGGTTGTTTTGCCCGCGCCTAATTCACCATGTACAAGCACTAAAAGGCAATACTGCATTTCATTAACAATAGCACGCGCTACATTAACTAACTCATCTTCACTTGAAATGATAAATTGCACTCTCAAAGTTCGTTATTTTTCTTTTATTTTCATAGAGACTACACGGAAGATGTTAGGCGTCTGTTGTGTATAAACCCAATAGAGAGATTTTTCAGTAAGCATTCAAGTGACACACTCAATTTGCGTATGTTTTACGGCCAAAATTGTTAATTAGGAAATTAAAACCGGTGCATCGAGGCTTCGGCACAGTTTTTGGTATTAAAGATAAAAAGTTTTCATAGGGGGTAAAAAAAGAGAGGTATTCGGGTTTCTGAGTACCTCTCTTGCTTTTATAAAGAAAGACAATTATTCACTCAAGGTCTGTAACTGCGTTTGCAAATCCTGTCCTCGTAAGTTTTTTGCAATGATAATACCTGCACCGTCAATGAGAAAATTGCTGGGTATCGAATTAATATTATAGGTTTTGGCCGCAATACTGTTCCACCATTTTAAGTCACTCACATGTTCTTTCCATATCAGACCGTCTTTGACAATAGCATTCTTCCAATCGTCTATATTGCGATCCAATGAAACAGAGAACACTTTAAATCCTTTTTTCCCACCTTTCATTTTCTTGTCTTTGTATGTTATATACGCTTTTACCACATTGGGATTTTCCATTCGACAAGGTCCGCACCAGCCGGCCCAGAAATCTATAAGCACCATATAGCCTTTGAGTGAAGAGAGTTTAATGGGTTTGCCGTCCGGATCGTTGAGTTCAATATCCGGGGCTTTATCGCCGATGTTCAATCCAACATTTTGTGCTGATGCCTGGCAAGCGGTTCCTCGTATTATAAAACCACCTGTAATGATTAGAGCAATTAGAAATAAAATAGCGTTTTGTTTTTTCATGATGTATGAGGAATTAATATGCAAATTAACGAAAAAAACATGCCAAACTGGGTGAAGCCTCGTTGTTAAACTCTTGTTATTCTTGCGCCGAGCTTAGCCAACCGTTGGTCTATCTGTTCGTATCCACGGTCTATCTGCTCGATGTTATGAATCTTACTAGTGCCTTCTGCACTCAACGCGGCATTCAGAAGTGCCATACCGGCACGGATATCGGGTGATGTCATTTCAATACCTCTGAGTGGGTATTTATGATCCAGCCCGATAACAGTAGCCCGATGCGGATCGCATAGAATGATTTGTGCACCCATATCAATAAGTTTATCTACAAAGAATAAACGGCTTTCAAACATTTTCTGATGAATCAGCACACTGCCTTTAGCCTGGATGGCCGTAACCAGCACAATACTGATAAGGTCAGGTGTGAAACCCGGCCAAGGTGCATCATACAACGTCAGGATGGAGCCATCCATGAAAGTATCTATTTCATAATTTTTTTGATGTGGAATGATAATATCATCTCCATTGCGCACTAGAATAATACCTAATCGCTCAAATACATCAGGTATAATGCCTAAATGCTTGATACCACAATTGCGAATAGTAATTTCTGATTGTGTTATGGCGGCTAACCCAATAAATGAGCCTACTTCAATCATATCAGGTAAGGTATGATGCACACAACCTTTAAGTTCTTTGACACCATCAATCGTAAGCAGGTTAGAGCCAATACCTGAAATTTTAGCGCCCATGCTGTTGAGCATGGTGCAGAGTTGTTGCAGATAAGGTTCGCAAGCTGCATTATATAAGGTTGTTTTGCCATCAGCCAGTACAGCAGCCATAACAATATTAGCCGTACCGGTAACGGATATTTCATCTAAATGAATGTAGGTGCCTTTCAATCCCTTTGTATAGGCTTTATAAAAAGTGCCGCCTTGGTCTTGATCAAGGGTAACACCCAACTTAAAAAGTCCGGTGAAATGTGTATCTAAACGTCGTCGTCCAATTTTATCTCCGCCAGGACGTGGAATAAATCCTTGTCCAAAACGAGCTAACATAGGTCCAAGCAACATGATGGAACCACGCAGACGAGCCGCAGAATCTTTAAAGTTTTTACTTTGCAGATAATCCAAATTGATTTGATTGGATTCAAATTCATAATGTCCCTTAGCATGGCGTGTCACTTTTACGCCCATATCTTTAAGAATATCTATCAAACGTAAGACATCCTGAATTTCCGGCACATTGGTAATGCTTACAGGTTGATCTGTAAGCAATACGGCACAGATGGTTTGTAACGCTTCATTTTTGGCTCCCTGCGGGGTTATCTCTCCCTTCAATGGATAACCGCCTTCTATTACAAAGGTGTTCACGGATTGTTTGGTTTTTGATTGTCAGGTTTATTTCTAGGTGCGCTGTTTTGTGGACGTGGTTGGCTAGAGAACTGGCCGCCTTGCGGATTATTAAAATGTTTTTTAAATTTCTTTCCCCCTTTCTTAAAGTTTTTACCTTGTATTGGTTGTTGAGGTTTCTTTTTGTTCATACCCAAGATATCCTGCGTACTGGTCATTTTAGAATTTGCTTCATTGAAGACCAGTTCTCCATTCGACATTTCTTTCAGCTGATTAATAATTAAGTCATTGTCTACGGAGTCACGATTCCAGGTTAGATAAGATTTTTTCATCAAATTAGCCAACGCCTCCACAAATTTTTCTTTTATCTCCAGATCTTCTACTGCACGGGCTTTCTCAATAAAGTACTGCAAGTTTTTACCATAATGACGGAAGCGTATGGGTTTTTGCGGATAGAACAGATGTGGCGTCTGTTTGGCTTCAGGCCTTTCAGGTTTAGGGAATGGGCTGTCCACGTCTAAGCGATAATCGGAGATGGCAAAGAGATGATCCCAAAGTTTATGATTAAAATCTTCGATGTCCTTATAGTTTGGATTGGTTGATGCCATGACACTTATAATGGTACGTGCCGCTTTATTTCTTTCCTCCCGATCTTCTATCTCTATGATGTGCCAAATCATGTTTTGAATATTACGGCCGTATTCCGGTAGTAAGAGCTTTTTTCTTTGTGAATTATAATCCATGTGTTTATATCTGTATAAAAAAGTTTTTTCTAATCGTCTCAAGTATCATCCCTCTCAGAGGCCGTATGCTATATGAATCTTATCGGGACTTGCTTTACAGACAACAAAACGAAATAATAACGATAGCTGTCTTTATCAAATCAACTTAAATATCCGTCTTAATTAAAAGGGTGTAAAGCTGAATCCAAGCGTAACAATACTGCCTGTTTTAATTCCTTTACCGGGTTCAAAGAATGGTGCTAAATCGTATTTTCCGGTTAGATGGAATCGGCTGTAACCTATTCTGAAGTAGGCAGAATATCTTAGTCGGCTGATGCCATCCAATTCATATTCTTTGATTTTAACATCTTTATTCAAATCGCCATCCGGGCGGTAGTCAGGACCAACATATTTTTCCCAGTTTGAGATGACATATCCCACTTTGAAGCCGGCTGCAATTTTAAAGGTATTTCTTTTATGCGGTTTCATTCTATATCTGAACTCAACGGGTAGCTCAATCATGGCCAAACCAAGTTTATAACGAGTCCAATCGCGTTCGGTGGTCGGGTTATCAACGTTAATCATGGTTTTGATATCTTTAAAATACAAGCTGTTTCCACCGGCTGAATCGCGCAATAATGAATTCATGAAAATATTTTCAGATGAGAATCCTAATCCTGCAGCAAAGCTGAATGGGCTTCGGCCCAAAGGAACATCCCATAGCAAAGCGATGTCAATACCTCTGGAAAACGGGCTTACCTGCATGCTGTCCGGTTGGTTGAGCATGCCATTCCAATTTAAATTAATGATGATTAAATCCTGCTTTTTAGGCTTTGGTTTTTTCTTTTTCAGTTCGATCGTAGGAGGCGTATTGGATTTATTGGTAGTATCCTTTTGGGTATATCCCCATGATATAAATAGCAAAAGAGCCAACGCGCTGAGAATAGATTTTTTCATAACAGTTTAAATTGAATAATCATCTATGGATGGGTACAAACCTAATTAAAATTTACGAAACCACTTATAATTTTCTTCTGCAATTACATAATGCCCATAGGAACCCTTACGCCTTTTCTGCCTGTACATTTACGTGTGGTATTACAGCCTGAAGCTGTGCATATCAGACTTAGTGTCATTAGAAATAGAAGGAAAGCGGCAATTTTTCGGGTTTTCATTATGTCTTAGTAATCTTATTTATTAGGCAAAGAACGATAATTTGGTTGATATATTTTTTACATTTGCTAAAATTATAAACGTATAATATGTTAATTTCATTTTTGCTTGGACAATTTGGTCCTTGGCAGGCGGTCTTGGTTATAGCAGTTGTTTTATTATTGTTTGGCGGTCGTAAAATTCCTGAATTAATGAAGGGGCTTGGTCGTGGCGTAAGAGAATTTAAAGAAGGTGTAAAGGGCGAAGACGAGAACAAAGACAGCGGCGAGAAAAAGATTAAGGAATAAACGTTCGCTATTCGACATGAAGTATCGCAGTTTACGCCAGGTTCACGAAGATGTATTTGCGAGCCGTCTATCTGTTGAGCAGCTGGTAGCCGATTACTTGCTGCAAATCCAATCACATAAACATATTCATGCTTTTCTAGAGGTGTTTGAGCATGATGCACTTGAGCGAGCTCGTTTACTTGATCTGCGCATACGTGAGGGCAAGCCGGTAGGGCGTTTAGCCGGTATGATTATTGGTGTAAAAGATAATATTTCTATTAAAGGTAAGGCTGTTACAGCCGCATCACGTATTTTGCAAGGATACACGTCTGTGTATAATGCTACAGTCATTGAACGGCTTCTAAAAGAAGATGCCATTATCATCGGGCGACTTAACTGTGATGAATTTGCCATGGGCAGCTCCAATGAAAATTCGGCCTTAGGCCGTACACTTAACCCGATTGATGAAACCCGCGTTCCGGGTGGTTCTTCTGGCGGTTCAGCAGCAGCTGTAGCAGCCAATATGTGCTTGGCTTCATTAGGTTCAGATACCGGCGGATCCATACGTCAACCGGCTGCTTTTTGCGGTGTCGTGGGTTTAAAACCAACCTATGGTCGTATTTCAAGATATGGACTGCTGGCCTATGGTTCTTCTTTTGATCAAATAGGTCCGATTACACATACGGTAGAAGATGCAGCACTCTTGCTTGAGATCATGGCCGGAAGAGATGATAAAGATGCTACCTCTTCTTCTCGCCCTGTACCACGCATATCCAATATGACCACAGCACTTCCTCCTTCACGGTTTGGCGTGCCTGAAGATGTGTTGAACAATCCGTCTCTTCAACCGGATATTAAACAAGCGCTTGATAATGCCATTGACCGACTTCGCAAGCAAGGCCATACGGTACAGACTGTTTCTTTTCCATATTTAGAATATCTTGTACCGACTTATTATATCTTATCTACAGCAGAAGCTGCTTCCAACCTTTCGCGATACGATGGCATTCATTATGGTTATCGTAATACAGAAGCAAAAACGCTTGAAGATGTATATAAAAAAAGTCGGAGTGAAGGTTTTGGGAAAGAAGTGAAACGTCGCATTATGTTAGGCACCTTTGTGCTTAGCTCGGGTTATTACGAGGCCTATTACACCAAGGCTCAGCAAGTACGCCGCCTGATTCGTAATGCCACACTCGATATTTTTAAATCGGTAGATTTTATTTTGCAACCAACTACACCCGGTACGGCCTTCCCGTTTGGCCAGCGATCTGGCGATCCCGTTCGCATGTATCTTGAGGATATTTTTACTGTGCAGGCTAACCTTGCCGGTGTGCCGGCTATCTCTGTACCCTATGGATTTGACAATGAAAACTTGCCGATAGGCATGCAACTGATGTCACCTGATTTCTTTGAATCGGCACTCTTACAAGCCGCTTCTTTACTTGAATCATCAGCCGATTTGCAGGCGTAAGTTATACGTTTTTAACACTCGTTTCGTTATAGCATCTCCGTATTATCATCAAATCTGTATATATTCACATCTATTTTAGCCGTGAAGAAGATAAACGGAAAGAGATTTTCTTTAATGAAATTTTGGTTCAAGATAAAATTACTCAACTCTTAGAACCAAAAGTTTTGACCAATGCCAAACGCATAGACAAAGACGGAGAAAAACCACTTGACCAATTTAACCGAAACGAAAACGAATTTAAGACGACATTAGAAAATACATTAAAAGAATAGAAGTAGAATTCCAAATAAAAAGTGGATAATCAATTTTTTGACTTTGTTAGTGGATTTTATTACTTACTTTTGAAACGTACTTTGGTTGTGCAACAAGCACATCAGGTTGGCGCAAACCGATAGAAGACATAGATAGACAATAATTCGATAAAGACAGTTGTACACATTAACAGAGCATAACATGACGATTCCTTTTTCAGCCAATTTCTTCGAATTAAATTTCTATTCAGTCAGATTTTCACGCTTTATGAGATTCTTTCTGATAATACTGGTATTAATACAATTTCCCTCAATAACTGCTAATGCATCCAACATTGAATCTGCCGGTGATACAGACCGGTTCAAATTTCAGAAAGACGATCCCATATTAGCACAGATGGACAGTTTGGATGTGGTGAATTTCTTCAAACGACACAGCTTCACGACGGATGTGAATAAGTTAAATATATACAATTATTCAAAAGATTCGGTACCGCTCTTTAATGACGAAGTGTATAAACAACGCTTACAAAAGCTTGATAAGATGTCTCCATTCTCATTAGATTATAATGATGATGTTAGGAAATATATAGAACTGTATGCCGTAAAACGGAGAGGAACCGCTATGCGCATGCTTGGGCTGGCAGAATTGTATTTTCCGCTATTTGAAGAGATTCTCTCCAAATATAATATGCCGCTTGAGCTTAAATATTTAGCTATTGTAGAATCAGCATTGAACCCTACTGCTAAAAGTAAAGCCGGCGCTATGGGCTTATGGCAATTTATGTATGGTACCGGTAAGATGTATGGCTTACAAATCAATTCATATATTGATGAGAGATGCGATCCGATTAAATCTACCGAAACAGCCGCACGCTATCTTAAAT
>JAIXKU010000191.1 GCA_026936045.1 Flavobacteriales bacterium | reverse complement strand
CCGTTACCGTCACCAAAACCAACGACAGTGGCCCCGGCTCCCTGCGGGAAGCCATTAGTGCGGCTAATGGCAATGCGATGGATGCGGATAATATTGTATTTAATATACCTCTCACTGACCCCAATTTTAATGCCTCAACCGGCGTGTTTACGATTACGCTCTCTTCTCTGTTGCCTACGATTAATAGTATATCGGTTTCTATTGATGGCAGCACTCAGCCGGGCAATACGAATCCCGACGGACCGGAGATTTGTATTACCAGTAACACCAATTTGTTTTATTGTTTAGCTTTTCCTTTGTCAGGAGGCTCTGTGAAAGGTCTTATATTAAACGGGTTTGTATATGCCGTTACAATCACGAAATTTATGTCATATCCTAATGGCAATTGCATAGTGTCGGATTGCTATATTGGTGTCAATTACAATGGTATGGCTGCTAATCCTAACGAAATTGGTATTGCTATTTTGGACGCTCCAGGTAATATCATTAAGAATAATATTTTATCAGGAAATATCCTGTCCGGCATAGGCTTAAGAAGATCTAATAATAATACGATTACCGGAAATAAGATAGGCACAGATCGGTTGGGGTTATTTTCTATACCTAATTATTATGGAGTGGCCGTTGATTCATCTTCAAATAATATTATTGGCGGTAATACGCCGGCTTTGCGGAATATTATTTCGGGCAATACGTATGCAGGGATTGCTATTAACAGTAATCAATCAAGTAATAATAGCATAAAAGGTAATTATATCGGTGTGAATGTCAATGCAGCTTCGTCCACTGATACGATTCCTAATTATTACGGTATTGCCATTAATGACTCATATAATAATACGATAGGTGGAGCATCTGCAGGCGAACGTAATATTATCTCAGGCAATTTAGATGGAGCTATAGCACTTTACGGCGCCGATGCTAGATTAAATAAAATCAAAGGTAACTATATCGGGACCAACGCAGGTGGTAGTGATTCTATACCTAATACTAATGGTATATTATTGAGCGGAGCGGGAGAAAATACCATTGGAGGTAATACTGTCGGAGAGGGAAATGTGATTTCCGGTAATAGATTAGGTGGAATAATTCTTGCCTATTCAGGCACGCGATTAAATACAATTTCTGGTAATTTTATTGGCACAAACTATTTGGGAACTCAGCCGCTCAGCAACCATACAGGTGTATATCTAAAGAGCGGCGCCAATAAAAATACAATAGGCGGCACATCAGCGGCTGAACGTAATATTATTTCAGGAAATATTGAAATGGGTTTAATTGTGGAAGCCGCTGACAGCAATATTGTTATCGGAAATTATATCGGACCGGATGTGACCGGTATGCTGGCATTCAAATATGCGAATGATACCCTTATTCAGGCCAATGGATTGATGTTTAATACCGGCGCAAAATATAATATTGCGGGTGGTTACACTGCTACGGAACGAAATGTAATATCGGGCAATCGTATTTATGGGCATGATATTTATGGCAATTCATCGTATAATCTCACCATCGGTAATTATATCGGTGTGGACGCTACCGGTAATAACCCATTGCCCAATGCGACCGGTATATGCGTAGATGGTGGTTCCAATCATAACCCGTTTATTAATAATGTGCTTTCCGGCAATATGGCTTATGGAATGTTTATCGTTACGACCGGTTCTAACCATAATGAATTGAAAGGTAATAAAATTGGGACCAATGCTGCCGGAACAGCTGCTGTTCCGAATCAAATCGGATTTATTTTTGGCGGTGGCGCTAAGTATAATACCATCGGCGGTACGACACCTGATGATAGAAATATCATTTCCGGCAATATATTTTCAGGTATCGAAATGGCTGACATTGGAACCTCTTTCAATACGGTTATCGGTAACTATATTGGGACTGATATTACCGGAACAACACCTATTCCCAACCTTCACGGTATTGGCATAGCCACTCATCCAAGTAAAAATAATATTGAGAATAATGTCATAAGTGGTAATACCGGCATCGGTATTATTATTTATGAAAACAGCGACAGTAATACGGTCTATAGTAACTTTATCGGTGTGAAGCCGGATGGGAGTTCGGCTCTACCCAACAACCGTGCAGGTATAGTTATCACTGGCGGATCTTCGTACAATATGGTGGGTATGCCCAATAAAGGTAATATCATTGCTTATAATGATACGGTCGGTATCTTGATTGATGGCAATAACACCTTGTTTAATACCATTTCTGCTAACCAGATTTATGCCAATCCCATGATGGATATTGATATTACACCTTTGGGCGTAAACAATAACGATGTAGCCGATGCAGATGTCGGCCCTAACGAAAAAATGAATTATCCGGTTATCCTTAATGCCGCTTATGATCCACTCAGTGACGGTATTTATATCTCAGGCACCATGGATTGTGCGACATACGGTGGCCCACAGGGGCTACGCATAGAACTGTTTAAGTCTGACGGCGCTAATTTCTTTAATCATGGCGGCGCACAACAATACTTGGGTTATACAATTGTAAATAATAGCTCAGGTACTTGGGATTTTATCGGAACAGGCGCTACACAAGGAGATAAGATTACAGCTACGGCTACAGATATAAAAGGAAACACCTCTGAGTTCTCTGCTAATTTTGAGATGATTGTTGGTGTTGAAGAAAATAACGAATCTAATGATTTTTCCGTTTTCCCTAATCCGACATCAGATATACTACACTTGGATTTTACAACAGATCAGGAGCGAGAGGTGAATGTCAGTTTGTATGCATTAACCGGACAACGCATCATGCAGTTAGATAATCTGCATTTGCCGGCAGGTCACCATATTTTAAATTACAACGTGTCGAGTATAGCCAAAGGGATGTATCTTTTGAAGATAGAAGATGGAAATTTGGTTATAGGCAGAATAAAAATTATGCTATCAAAATAATGATAAGAAAACGTATTTCTACCGCTTTTTTACTGACAGGTTTTGTATGCGTGTCGTATGCGAATGTTTTTACGGTTGTGAATACCAATGACAGTGGTAACGGCTCTTTGCGAAAGGCTATTTCTGATGTTAATATAACACCGGGTAATCACTCTATCCTGTTTAATATTCCTGTTGCCGACCCCAATTATAATGCAACACAAGGGGTTTGGCGCATATCCCTTTCTTCGGCCTTGCCGATTATTATGCGTGGCAACTTGCTTATTGATGGCAGCTCACAAACAACCAATCAAGGGAATTTTAATTTGTATGGCCCGGAGATTCTCATAGACGGAAATAACCTTGTGACCTCCGATTTTGCTTTTAATATTTATAATGTATCGGGCGTTACCATTAAGGGATTTATTATTGGTGGGTTTAAAATAGGTATTTCAGTAAATGGCTTAACGGCATCCAATAATATCATTCAAGGCAATTACATCGGATGTAATTATAATGCTACCGATACGTTAAGCAATATCAATGGTATTGAATTGTTAGGTTCTAAGAATAATATCATAGGCGGCTCAACTATTGATGAAAGGAATATCGTGTCTGGTAACAGGCATGTAGGGATTCGGTTGGCTAATTCTAACAATAATGTTGTAAAAGGTAATTATGTAGGTCTGAATCGCTTGGGAAATTCCGCATTGCTCAATTATGACGGTATCAGTATCGAGGGGACTTCCAAATATAATATCATCGGCGGATATACGGCAGATGAGCGGAATTATGTTTCCGGTAATGATGCGTATGGTATTCCCGTTTTTGGTTCAGGTTGCGATTATAATTTGATTATTGGTAATTATATTGGCACGGATATCACCGGTACCATTGCTATTCCGAATACTTACGGCGTGCTCTTTGATGATGGCGCCAGTCATAATAAGGTGGGCGGTTATGAGCCGGGTGCAGGTAATCTGTTGTCCGGCAATTCAGGTTATGGGGTTTTTCTATACAATCCGGGTACACAAAATGACAGTGTGATAGGTAATCTGATTGGCACGGATTGGACTGGTACATTGCCGTTGCCCAATGCGAATGGTATTGTAGTGGATGGGCCTACTTTTAATCATTTTATTGATGGGAATGTGGTTTCGGCTAATTTGCAAAACGGTATAGTATTGCACTTATTAGGCACAGATAATAATATCATAGTGCGAAATAAGATAGGAACAGATATCACCGGCACACAGCCTTTGGGCAATGGGTTGGATGGGGTGCGCATTGGCGAAGGGCCACGCTATAATTTGGTGAAGGGTAATATCATTGCACATAACGGTTTAAATGGTATTGCTGTGATGACGGCCGCAGAGCTATATAATACATTTACGGAAAATGCTATTTATAACAATGCTCATATGGGCATTGATCTTTTCCCCGTAGGGGTGAGCTTAAATGATCCCGGTGATTATGACAATGGGCCTAATGAGTTGATGAATTTCCCCGAAATACAGAATGTATTCTATGATGCCGGTACAGGGACAACAGCCATATCCGGAATTATGGATTATGCTATCAATGGAGGACCTTTAGGTATTAAAATAGAACTTTTTATATCAGATAATGCACAAGGGAAAGCATTTATTGGCGCTGCGGCAGCTGATGCTGCCGGCACTTGGAGTTTTAATTGTTCTTGTCTTGCTGCCACGGATAAAGTGACGGCAACAGCCACTGATTTATCCGGCAATACGTCAGAGTTTTATTTTGACAGCTCGCTTGTTACCCAAATAATAGAACATGTTTCCGAGTCGGTTTCTATTTATCCTAACCCTTCATCGGGAGAACTGCATATCAAATGGGCGATAGACGTTTCACTCAATTCACCGTTGTTTATCTATGATGCCACAGGCAAGTTAGTGATGGCGTCTAAACTCACAGAGGCTTATACAAGTTTTAATCTGACAGACCTTAATCAGGGATTTTATATAATTAGCATTCATACCAAGCAAAAGCCCTTACTTTTTCGTTGGGTTAAAACAGATTGATTTTTTTGTTTTAACTAGGCTTTTTAACAGCTTTTAAAGGCTGAAATTGAGTATTCTTACCGTAGAAATTAATAGACAAATAGTTATATTGTTTCTTCTATTGTCTTGTCTTTTAGTTATATGGTTGTACAG
>JAIXKU010000094.1 GCA_026936045.1 Flavobacteriales bacterium | reverse complement strand
CACCGTTGCTCATACTCAGTCTCTTCAACGTTTTCACCAGTTCTTTCTTTTTGATAAGAGTCGATATGAATATGAGCGGATTTACTTCCTTCCCAGGATCAATTTCTTTACCTTCGCACCCCCCCTACGGAGAGTATTCTTCATTTCATCCATCTTATCTATCCTCTTTACGCTCCTTAAGGAAACTGCCGCTGTCAGTCCCTTCTCAGCTATTGTTCTTCCAAACTCATCTCTATTAGCCTTGGCCGGAATGGCTTTATGATAGGCTTCTGAATACAAGGCATTCTTAACAGGGATTTCTTCCTTCAGGAAGTTATCTGCAATGGATGCCAAATACTCACCCTTCTCTGTATGGATGAATGCACTTGATACTCCATCAGGATTATATGGTTTAAACTGTCCACCCGCAGCCAGATGATAATCTCCTATCGTAATGTCTGAATGGATCTTAGAACGCTTTACCGGACATACATTGCAGGACGGTCGTTTCATATACAAGAACGCCACACCATACTCGCTCTCAGCGAACTTCTCAAGGTGTTCATAACCGTTCGAGAACTTTGCCCGGATATAGTAAGGCTTCCATCCTTCCTTCTTATAGCGAACCGAGAATTCTGCGATCTCACTATTCTGCTCATCCTTTAGTTTCTGAACATACTGCTGATGCACAAGCGGAGAAGTGGGACCATGACAAATCAATGCGCATACATAAAGATTCTCATATTGCTTTCCTAGAAACAATTGAAGTGCATAGCTGTCACATGGGAGGCCAATGAAGAGCACCTTTTTTCCATCGGTCAGATCAGCCTTTACCTTTTGATAGACATCATATTTCCGCGATTGCGCGTATTTGGAAGTCCTGAATTGCTCAAGTTCTGATTCACTATCTGCTCTTCTGTACACAATCCCGAGGTAATCATCCGTATATGCTACGCCATACACCACTCCGCCCTGTTTAATGAAGCCCTTCGCTATGGCCGTTCCAAGGCTACCGGAAGCAGACGCCTTAATCTCTCCCTGGGAAAGAGAGTATCCAGCTATAGCTTTCTCCTGAAAATCCGGAACTTCAGAGGCATTTTTTATGGGGCAAACTTTCTCACATCGATGACAGTTGATGCATTCTTCCGGTTTAGTCACCTTTGGATAGCAGAATCCCTCTGCGTCTGCCTCCATCGTAATAATGCTCTTTGGACACGCATTAGCACAGGCTTCGCAGCCACAGCATTCGCTTTTCCTTTGGTATAACTGATTTGGCATAGCACACCTCAACTGTTTAAGGCTTTATCCAAGAACGCCAGGGATTTCTCCCTCAGAGCTTCGACTTTCTTAGCTACAGCAGCATAGTCAATGTCACTTGTGGGAAATTCCAGCATTTCCGGCTCCCGTATCAATCGATCCTCTATATCCCAAGAACGCACAATATTATCAATCCTGGAATTTCGGGACTCTTTCACATCTGTTCTCCTGCGATAGAATATCAAAAACTGTTTCTGATTGATTACAGAGAAAGCAAGGCCATGGAAAGAGTCAGTCAGGATAAATTCTGCGTTACGAATAAGGTTGACAAACTCTTCTGGTGACTTCCCAATGAGAACATCATCGGCAAACTTACTGTCATCAGAATTACATTCATTACTGAGGATGCTTACAAGTCGCAGACCCTTACTGTCAGCAAATTTTCGAGCATACTGTTTAATCGGTTCGCTATCGCCGAGGAAGTAGCAAAGAATGTACTTATCCTCAATCACCTTCTCCTGTGGAATCAACTCCAGCCATTCCTCTTTTGTGAGAAGATAGGTCGGATCAGCCACAACCTCAACAGGAACATTGACTATAGACTGGATGATATCCTTGCCTTGTTGTTCACGAACACTCAGGAAGTCAATCTGCTTCCAGAAATCTTCCGCAGCCTTTTTTGCATAGTTTGGATAAGCGGAAACACCTAGGCTGGTAGCATAGGATATTCTACGGACCCCAGGTGCAGCAAAACGGAGAGTGTAGAAATTGCTAAACGCTACATCAGGAAGCCAGATTTGATCGCTCCCGACCAATACAGCAAAGTATTGATTTGATCTTCTCTTCAGCTCATCAATTCCATTGCACTTGATTATGTTATGCAGTCTATTTTCCCGAAAGGCATCGGAGGCATTCTTTCGTAGCTGGCTATTCTCTTGATGAGCTACGTCCAAGCTTTCGGCATGGGAAAACCGTTTTTCGATTTTATTTGTGATTTTTCTTAATCCCACGTACAACGCTCCCGCAGAGAATTTAATGCCTTTGTTCGCACCGGAATGATAATCGATAATCTCAGTTTCAAAACCCGATTTTTCAATTACGTGTTGCGTGGCATATCCCTGCAGATGCATTCCATAATTTGTCCCGTTAAAGGCAATACACAGCCCGATTGTTTTGGACATTTTTGGTTCTCCCCTGTTCACGATTTATACTTGTTTCACATTCTGCCAAAAAGCAGAATTGGGTGGAAGTATTTCTTCAGATGTCGTCTCTTGAGTTTCGTCAGAAGCATCGTACAACACCATGAATGCGAGAAGCATTTGATAAACAAGATCCAGATAGAAGATCATACTGAGAGTAAAGTACATCACAAGTATGATTATTAAGGGAAGGTAATTGACTATGCTTCTCTTTTTTATTAACGGGCGATTAACCGATGCGATGGATTGCAGAAATATAAAGGTTCCTAAAATTCCATATATATCCAAGAAATCAATATAGGTGTTATGCGGAATAGTGAACGAGAAGAACTTTCCCACACCGTTCCCTATAAGTAGCTTTAGAGGGTGATCTATAAATTCATTAATATATGTACTCCACCTATCTAATCTCCCCGTAGATACGTCACCCTGTGCGATACTTGTTTGCAGTTTCAGTATGGATGAGTCGAATACGCTTAGCCTTCCAGAAAGTAACAAATACCCAGCCACAATTATCAATATGATACTTACAGAACCAATAAAGCCATGATGCGATTGAAATAGAACGACAACCATGATTACCATCGTAGCAGCTAAAACAAGAATAAACGATGCGCTTCTGGTCATAGCTCCAAAAACTACGATTAAAACAAAGTAAATGACTGTTCTTACAAGTGATATTTTACGTTTTGTGTACAAATATAGAATGCATGCAAAAGCAAGCATGAGATTGATCGAATAATAGTTAGGATCACCCCATAAGCCTGAGAAACGTTCCAGATAAATACCGCTTCCAAGATGGTTTGATTTTGTGCCAGCATAATTAGTCAGATTCGGAATACTGTTCTTGATTACTCCGAGAACAGACGATGCAAGCACACCAAGAGTGTATGACTCTATATATGAGTCAACATTTTTCCTGTTTTCGTCCTGCATACAATAATAATACAGGATGGGAATGCTAATCTGTTTTATTGCATCAGATACCGCATTTGACATTCCGAGTATCACATATATTACAAACAGCGCCCACCAAAGGAAAAACCTTCTGGGTAGGAATCTGTGTATCCACAGCTGCTTTATTATAAAAACCAGCTGAATATATGTATAGAACGATGTTGCTCCAACAGACGGCTTAAATATTGTTGCAACCGGCATCAAGAAAAACAGCAGTGAAATTGTAAGCGACTGATCTTTACTGAATATAATAATTCCCGCAAAAAGGATAAACGTAACATATGATAGCGGGCTAAAAACCACACCGCCAACCACAAAAGCAAGCGCAACTGCATAGATCAGAAGATGTTTCAATTTTACTGACGCGGCTACTTCGCCCATGAGTTTCCTCCGTTCATAAAATGGCGACCGAGTCTATTAGTTTGTTCCATTCTCCAACTATCGTCTCACAGTTATAATTATCACGTTTAGCTACGCATGCATGAGACATCGCCACCCTCATTTGGGGAGTATCGATAAGTTTTTGAATCTTGTCAGCCATTTGCTTTATATTATCAGGTTCCACTAAAAATCCCGAAGCTCCATCATCAATTACTTCATTCGGACCCGTTAGTACATCAAAAGCAACGGCGGGTATCCCTTGTGCCGTGCTTTCCAGCAAGGTCATGGGAAATCCTTCAAATCTGGATGTCATTACCAACATGGAATACTCCCTATATCGGTCGTAGAGGTCATTCACCCTTCCCATAAGGTTCAACCGACCTTCCAGATGATTTTCCGCAACAAGCATTTGGACTGTCTCAAAGGTTTCGCCATCGCCAAATATGTCCCAAGACCAATCAGGATTCTTGGCAAGTACAATCTTGGCAACCTCAACAAGGATTTCAAAATTCTTCTGCCAGCAGAATCTTCCAACACTGATAATCTTTTTTGATTCCGTGTTATAACTAACCGAAGTCAACAGCTTGTCGTCAACAGGATTGTATATAGATGTGATGTGCTTACATCCATATTCCTTCTGATACAATTTAGCGTCTGTTTTGGTAAGCGGAACAATCCAATCCGCAAATTTTGCTCCAAACCATCTGCAAATTCCCTGGAATCGGTGTTCATTCTTCACAGAAACATTAGAATGCTCCCAACAGATGAACTTTGCATGCGTTCCTTTTACAGCTAAAGTTGCTGGAGGAAAATATATAGCTCCAGCACAAATGAAGACGTCAATCTTGTTTTCTTTGATAAACTTCTTAATTCCCTTTGCGACTGAAAGTATCCGCTTGTGAACAGATGTCATATTGTCGGTTAAATAAGAGAAGTGAATCCTTTGGTCGTAATCGTACTTAATCTTCGGATTGTGAAAATCAGAAAGAATATAAATATCAAAATTCTCACACAACCGATTTGACAGAATCCAAGTCACTCTACCTATTCCGCCATTCCCCTGTGCATCTCCCAAGAGAATACCAACCCTCTTCACTTTATAACCTCCAGTATCTTAACCCTGTTTCCTTCAAGTCATTAATCGAATACAAACCTTTGACATCCACAAGTACCTTAGTATCCTGCTCTCCTGCCTTAAAGTAACTTCCAATATCTTCAAGGGACATATTTCTGAACTCATCATGCGCCACGGCCACAATAATGCAGTCAGCTTCCTTTGCGTCATCCATAGTTTTCAGTTCGACGCCATGCTCATGCCTTGCTATCTCTGGATC
>JAIXKU010000195.1 GCA_026936045.1 Flavobacteriales bacterium | reverse complement strand
GTGTAGAACCATTAAAAATTGAGGTTACGCCAACCGGTAAACCAGTTACCGTTGGACCGGCGGCACCACTTGCTGCTGCATAAATTATATCATCAATGGGTGAATTAGCACATACTGTTTGAGCATCTGTACCCGGTGCTGAAATTAAACTGATAAACGGACGTAATGTTCCGAACGATATATCATCCAATCCAAAATCATTACCTCCTGCAACAGTATTTAAATTGACTATTTTTATTATTGCAGTTGTATTTGTTCCGGAATTCCAGGATTACTATAAAGCGAATCCAGTTATTAATATTAGCTTACATATTTGTCGGCTTTGGCGCAGTACTTAAATCTGCAATCGTACCAACAGCAATGCCGTTTATCTCAAATTGTAATTTAGCCGGAGAGGCAGGGTTGAGATTCATAGCCCATGCACTGAAATAATAATCAGTAAAAGGTAAAACATTCACTGTTTGTTGCCAAATAATACGAGGCCGTGCAGGATTACCAATCAAACTGGTACTACCATTAATCATCATAAAATTACCGGTTTGTGCAGGTGTAGTATGATCCCTTCCATAGAAGTTAGTATGATATAAATGCGCATCATCATCTACTGCATATTCACCTTCAGGCCAGAGATTAAATCCGGTTGCATAATCATATTCGGTAAAAATCCTGTATCTCCCAATTCAAAATGCATTACGCAGTTCTTGTGCAACACCTATGCTACTTCCCATACATCCTGTGGCAGCGGTTACAGTCATCATATACACCTACTTCATCGCTTCAATGGTTTGAGTCGTTTCTCCTGTACTCCATATATAATTTATTGGGGCAGGAGTTGCACTGGCTGTTAATTGAATTTTTCCCGGTATAGCGCAATAATCAGCACTTATTGTAACCTGAGGCGATGGATTTACATTTACGTTTACATTGCTAGTATTGCTACAACCATTGCTGTTAGTAAATGTTGCGGTATATACATGTGCGCCTGCAGAAGGGCTGGTATAAACAGTGGTTAAATTTTGTCCTAAATAGGCAACTGTTCCTCCGGCATCTGAAAACAATCCTGTAAGCGGTGACCATGTTGAATTAAGTGTTGATGGCACGGTATAGTTCACGGTAATATTCCAATGATTCAATTTTCCGGTATTTGTCTGGAACCGACTCCTATACAATACATCATCTTCAACAATAAGGTGTATGTACCATTTGGCCTCCATATAAACCTGCAAAATTGGTTACGTTTGATTGATTAGCAGGCGAACCTATGGCATTCTTTGCATCTGCTGCATAGGTATTATTATAAGGATTACTTCCGGTAGTAATGGGTGTTGATGATAAACTACTGATGGTGGTTGTATTAAAGTCATCACCTGTACCACCTCGTTGGTTTACCAAATTAAGAATATTTCCGTTCGGTGCTTTTAAATTAATATTTAAATCTCCTGTTGCTGTGTGTGATATTCGGTAAGTAACTACGATGCTGGTAATTACAGCATTTACAGGAATACCAGATATGTTCAATGTGCGAGTTAATACTCCGGTAGCTCCGAAAAGAGATTTATCCGGAATATTGACATTTATATTTCCGGATGCCGCCGTTTTCGAGCCATTTACCGGCGCGCCACCTACTGCAGTAAGTGCTTGTATTGCACCTTCACATATTGTAACCGAAGAAGGAGTTATAGTGAATGCCGTCGGCAATGGATTTACAGTTATAGTTGCTGAACCACTAAGGTTTACCGGCAACGCTGTACAGTTATCATCACTTAATGAAGAAATGGTGTAGGTGGTATTGGTTACCGGATTAACAGGTATAATAATAGTGGGAGCAATGCCACTAAATGAAATTCCGCCATCAATTCTGATATGAACCATTACCTGTTACCTGAAAGCTAGATTTGTACCTGTACCAATACACATTTAGGCAGTTCCTGAAAAGCACACCTGTTGACGTGCGTTAACTGTAATGGTAGCATGACAATACACCACACATAAATTTGATACCAGCGCCCTATAAATGGTGGCGAAGATTTGTATAGTTAAGAAAAGCAGTAGTATTGCACGTTTGTCCAGGTAACCCCTCCGCGTACTAATTCATCTTAACACACTACCTACATAGCCGCAATGAAAGCGATCCGCTATTTGCTGAAGCACAAACGGTAGCATCTGAAGTCACTGCTCCTCCCAATGTAGCAGGGGTTACAGTAATTGTGGCTACTGTTGAAAATGCTTCTGCACAATTTCCGCTTTTCACAACAACACGATATTGTGTAGTTTGGACAAGATTGGTAACCGTATAAGTATTACCAATAAAACCAATAGACGACCATACACCACCACCATCAGTAGAGTACTCCCAATCATAGATAGCTCCGGTATAACCGCCAACGGTTAATAGGTACTGTTTACTCCTGTACAAACATTGGATGCTTCCGCAACACACACCACCCACCGAGGCTGGAGTAACGGTTATGGTTACACTACCTGATTGGGGTTGATTACAAGACGTAGAAGAGGCATCTGTTACACTTTCTAAAGTATAAATAAATGTTCCGGAAGTATTTGTAGGAGCAGACACCGTAAGTATGGAGCCGGTTGAAGTGCCGGAAAGCAAAGAACCTCCATTTATACGATAATAAAATGTATAAGGAGCTGTACCATTACTTCCCATAAAGGTAACCTCAGGCTGACCCGCAAAAATACAAACGGAAGTGCTGCCCGAAATAGTAGCTGTTGGTAATGGATTCACTACAATAGAAATAGTATCAGCTACTCCTATACCACCCACATTAGCATCGGTAACTGCTGTAATGTATATTCAAATGTTCCTGCAGAAGATGTATTGGCTGCAAGCACTATACTATTTCCAACAACTGTAGATATCGTTTGAACAGCTCCTCCATTTATTCGATAGTAAAAGGTAAAAGGTGCTGTTCCATGGGTTCCGGTAAAGGTGATATTTGCAGGCGTATTCAAGCACACTGTATTATTTCCCAATATGGACGCCATGGGCAACTCATTTACTATTACAGCAGCATTACCCAACTGCGTTTGTGAGCAACTGTTAGCATCTGAAACAGAAATAAGATTATAGGTAAAAGTACCATCAATAGATGTAGGTACGCTTATAGCAATTGAATTACCGGAAACAGTGGTTATCGTTTGCGGTGCACCACCATTGATATTGTAAAAGAAAGTATAGGGAGCTGAACCATTTGACCCGGTAAAAGTAATTAGCGGTGAAGCTGAATTTAAACATACCGATGTTGCTCCACCAATAGTGGCTGTTGGCAAGGTATGTACTGTTACAGGAAATACTGTTTCAGAAGCTGCCGAACATCCGTTTATATCAGTGAAATTTACCAACACTTTTCTATTCCGGGAGTGGTCCAGGTAATAGTAACCTGATCATCATTTAAAAGTTCCGCCAGATGAAATATTTCCGCCAATTACACTCCATACATAATCACTTTGATTGGATTGGTTGTATAAAAATGATTGGCCGACTGAGCACATGCAGCAGTGGGCCCGGCTATAACCGGTATAGTACCCGTGGAGCCGGTAACCGTTGTACTCGTTGCACCGGAACAACCATTTGCATTTGTATAGTTAACATAAATAGACTTTACACCCGGAAGGTTCCAATCAACCAATACATTATCATCAGCCGATGTTCCTCCTGATACAATTGTTCCGCCTGTAATTGTCCAAACATAGTTAAACTGACCGGATTCTGTAAGATATTCTGCCGTTGTACCCGGGCAGAAAGGATTTGGACCAGTTAGGGTTGGCACGGGTAGCGCATATACTTCAAATGGAGTTGTGCTTAATGTAGTACATCCGTTAACGTTAGTAACAGAATAAGTAATAGTTACAATTCCGGAACATGCCCCATACCTACGCCTGTTGCATGAATAGCCAACGGTAGAGTTAGTGCTAGACCACACCTCCCGGATTTGAATTATATAATTGATGATGTGTTTAACATGTCTCCGGATTTCGGTAATAGGTTGCTGCACCAGTTTTATGCACTGTAATAACAACTGTATTGTAGCTCAAAGAGCGTTATTATTGATAATACTCAACAGACACCACACGCGCCATCAGCCAGAGCATTGAAGAAAATATTTGAAGAGCTGCTTGAACCGAAATATTATTTAGAAAGACCATAATGTTGGTAACCTGAAGTTGTAAGTTACTGAGGCCCCTGAACAAATGATACATATTTGAAGCAATACCCGAATTTTCTGCTGCACTCAATATCCCTACAGGCGCCGGCAATACAGTTATCATTATAGTATTCAGTTCCAAAGTACAACCGTTGCTGTTAGAAATCACAACAGTAACTTGGGTGGTTGAGTTAATATCACTAGCTATATAAGTATTTGAAGAAGATGCTTGAACACTTGTACCATTTACCTTAAAATCATACCAATCCCACCCTGCTGTAGCTGTAAAGGTTACTTGTTCATTAGGACAAATAATATTATCATTTGGAGTTCCGGAGTTTTCAGTTGCAGAAAGCGTACCGGATGGCAATGCTTTTACGGTTACGAGGATATTATTAAAGACCTGTTCACATCCTCCTACATTTGTTGCGGATACGGTAACAATATCTCCATCTGCAAGAGTAGATGAAACAAAAACATTTGAAGAGCCTGATTGCTTAGACAATCCATTTACAAAGAAATTATAATTTACATACCCTGAAGTAGCCGTGAAGATTGCAGCATACCCATCACAAATAATATCATCATTAGCCGCAATACCTGAATTTTCAGTTAGAACAATGCTTCCCATAGGGAGTGAAACTACTGAAACGGTTATTGAATTAGTCAAAACTTCACACCCGTTAATATCCAAAATTTCTCCATGCACCACATCATTATTAGCAAGTGAAGTAGTTGAATAAGTGTTTGAAGTACCAACTTGTGCAAGAACATTATTTAAATAAAAGCGATAGTTTACATGTCCGGCTTCAGCAATAAACGTAATATTATCACCTGCACAAATAACTCCGTCATTTCCAGTTGTTCCCGAATTTTCCATTACATTAAGTACCGTAGATGGCAAAGCAGTTACTGAAATATTTAATGAGTTGAAAGTGACAAAACACCCGGCAGAGGAGGTT
>JAIXKU010000190.1 GCA_026936045.1 Flavobacteriales bacterium | reverse complement strand
CATGTATTCTGATTATTATCTGTATATTTGAAAGTATAAAATCCATTCATAATGCATACAGAGGTTCTTATTGAGGAAGATGTACGTTTAGATTCCATAGCTAATAAAGTCAGTCGTCTGATAGTACATAATGATGACTTTAATACTTTTGACTGGGTTATTGAAACGTTAATTGTGGTTTGCCGTCACACGCCTGAACAAGCTGAGCAATGTACGCATATTGTACATTATAACGGGAAGTGTCAGGTAAAACATGGGCATCGCAACATTATGGAACGTCTTTGTTCAGCTTTAATACAGCGTGGATTAACAGCTTCTATCGAAGAATAAAAAAATTACAGATGCTGTTCATCTGATTCCCGTGCTTTCTTTTATCTTTGCCATGTTATGACATACACAACTGTATTACTACTTATTCTTATTGGTTTGCTTATTGTGTTGGCAGAAATATTTCTTGTGCCGGGTAGCACCATAATTGGTGTAATCGGTGTGATATTGATTCTGTTAGGTATAGTAGGTGCGTTTTATTCTCTTGGGCAAGAAACCGGCTTTATGGTATTTGGTGTCACCCTGTTATTGATCGGTATTCTAGGTTATCTGGGCTTTAAGGCCAAAACATGGCAACGATTTGCTGTAAAGTCAGCCATTGATGGGAAAGCAACTGTAGATGCCGCTAAATTTCATGTCGGACAAGAAGCTATCACGCTTACCCGTTGTAATCCTATCGGAAAAGCCCGATTTACAGATGGTAGTATAGAAGAGGTATATTCATCGGGAGACATGATTGCTGAAAATACACCTGTAAGTATATTACGAATTTTGGATCAAAAAATAATTATAAAACCTAAAAATTAAAAATCATGAACGACGCAACACCTTTGATTCTTTTAGGAGGAATAGCAGTTGGAGTCATACTCTTCTTCTTAATCTTTTTCTATTTTCTTCCGTTTGGATTATGGATTTCAGCACAATTTGCCGGTGTGCGTGTTAACCTGTTTCAGTTGGCATTTATGCGTATCCGTAAAGTCCCGCCCGGTATTATCGTTAAGGCTATGGTTACAGCTACCAAGGCCGGATTATCTATTAAGCGAGATGATCTTGAAGCCCATTATTTAGCAGGAGGTCGTGTTATTCCTGTTATCAATGCCTTGATTTCTGCCGATAAGGCGAATATTGATCTTGACTTTAAAACAGCTACCGCTATTGATCTAGCTGGTCGTGACGTTTTCGAAGCCGTACAGCTTTCTGTTAATCCTAAAGTTATTAATACGCCGCCTATCGCTGCTGTAGCAAAAGACGGCATTCAGCTGATTGCCAAGGCAAGAGTAACTGTAAGAGCTAACATTCGCCGATTAGTTGGAGGTGCAGGAGAAGAGACTATCATTGCCAGAATTGGTGAAGGGGTCGTTTCGTCCATCGGTTCCTCTACCAATCATAAACAAGTGCTTGAAAATCCGGATATGATTTCCAAAACCGTTCTTGCCAAAGGTTTGGATGCAGGAACTGCTTTTGAAATTCTTTCAATTGATATCGCCGACGTAGATGTTGGTAAGAATATCGGCGCTCAGCTTCAGATGGATCAAGCTCAGGCAGATAAGAATATTGCACAAGCCAAAGCTGAAGAACGGCGTGCCATGGCTATTGCCCTTGAGCAAGAGATGAAAGCTAAGGCACAAGAAGCAAGGGCCTCCGTTATTGAGGCGGAAGCAGAAGTGCCACGCGCCATGGCCGAAGCGTTTCGTCATGGTAACTTAGGAGTCATGGATTATTATAAAATGCAAAATATCCAGGCCGATACCAATATGCGTGATGCTATTTCCAAACCCGGCTCTCAATCAAAACCTAATAATGCCAAATCTGAATAGCATCTTTAAGTTTTGAAATAGTTAACCCTTTCTTTTGTTAAATTTGTTTGAAAAGTATGATAGTATGTCTAAGCCATTTATTGAACTCCTGACACGACAGTTAAAGGAAATAGAAGAGGACGGTCTCCTTAAGAAGGAGCGTATAATTTGCAGTGAGCAAGGACCTGAAGTAACACTCGAATCGGGAAAGAAGGTATTGATATTCTGTGCTAACAATTATCTCGGTCTGTCCTCTCATCCGCGTGTAATTGAAGCAGCACACCAAGCATTAAACTCAAGAGGTTATGGCATGTCAAGCGTGCGATTTATTTGTGGCACGCAAGATATACACAAAGAACTTGAACAAAAGATTGCCCATTTCTTAGGCCAGGAAGATACCATATTATATGCTGCTTGTTTTGATGCAAACGCTGGTGTGTTTGAGCCGCTTTTTAGCGAAGAAGATGCTATTATCTCTGATGAACTTAATCATGCTTCTATTATAGATGGTGTTCGCCTATGCAAGGCACAGCGTTACCGATACAAGAATTGCGATATGACTGATTTGGAACATCAACTTATCGCAGCGCAAGCACAACGCTTTAGAATTATAGTTACAGATGGTGTCTTCTCAATGGACGGATACGTGGCGCCTTTGGATAAAATTTGTGATTTGGCTAAAAAATATAATGCCTTGGTGATGGTTGACGAAAGTCATGCTACCGGCTTCATAGGTAAAACCGGAAGAGGAACAGTGGAACTGAAGAATGTAATGCACAGGGTTGATATAATTACCGGCACATTAGGGAAAGCGCTTGGCGGTGCCATGGGAGGATTTACGACAGGGAAGAAAGAAATTATCGAAATGCTTCGCCAACGTTCACGACCTTATCTTTTCTCCAACTCCTTAGCACCACATATTGTCGGTGCATCTATTGCTGTTTTTGATATGTTGGCAGAAACTACCGCCTTGCGCGATCAATTAGAGTGGAACATTAACTATTTTAAAAAAGCTATAAAACAAGTCGGATTTGATATCCGCAATGGTGACTCTGCCATTGTACCTATCATGCTTTATGACGCTAAACTATCTCAAGATTTTGCATCCCGCCTTTTGAATGAAGGTATTTATGTAACCGGATTTTTCTATCCCGTAGTACCAAAAGGCCAGGCAAGAATAAGGGTACAACTTTCTGCTGCACACACGCAAGCACATCTTGACCAAGCTATTGCAGCATTTACTAAAATAGGTAAAGAACTTGGGGTTATTACTCATTAATCATAACACAGGAACATATGATTTATTCAATGACCGGATATGGAAAACAAACCCTGGAGATTAATCAAAAGAAGATTACAATTGAGATTAGAACGTTGAATAGCAAAAATTTTGATGTAAATCTAAAATACCCTTCAGCCTTCAGAATGTTGGAAACAGATATTCGAAACATAATAGCTTCTAATTTAGACAGAGGTAAGATTGATTTCTGGATTAATCAGGAAGATATAGTATTAGATAACAATTATTCTCTGAATTTGCCTTTAATTCAGTCATATTTCGAACAACTCACCCATATTTCCAAAAAGCTTAATCTCCCCGATACAGATTGGTTGCAGCTTATCATGCATTTACCTGACGCTGTACAAACAAGTGGCGAAGAAGATCCGACGGATGAGATGTTGCAAGCCATACGACAAATGACACAACAAGCACTTGATCAATGTGTAGCCTTTCGTCGTAATGAGGGTAAAGCGCTTCAAGCAGCACTAACAAATCATCTAAACAAAATAGAATCTCTATTATCTCAAATCCAGCCTTTCGAAGAAGAACGTATTGATCGCATCAGAGAAAAGATTAGAAAAACGATCAACGAATTAATAAAAGAAACGGAGGTTGATAAAAACCGCTATGAACAGGAAATCATTTATTACATAGAGAAATTAGATATTTCTGAAGAAAAAACTCGACTTAAAAGTCATTGTGAGTATTTTAATGAAACCCTTTTGGCGGATGGACACAATGGTCGAAAGTTAAACTTTATAAGTCAAGAAATGGGGCGCGAAATCAACACCATTGGTTCCAAAGCATCTGACGCCGATATCCAACGAATCGTTGTGTTGATGAAAGATGAATTAGAAAAAATAAAAGAGCAGGTATTAAACATTCTTTGATACGTGAACGGAAAGGTTATCATATTCTCTGCGCCATCTGGATCAGGTAAAACCACGCTTGCAAAACATGTCTTAGCCCATTTTCCCATACTGGAATTCTCGATTTCCGCTACTACACGCAGTCCAAGAAAAGGTGAGGTAGATGGGAAAGACTATTTCTTTCTATCATCCGATATATTTAAAAAACATATAGATTCAGCAGATTTTGTTGAATGGGAAGAAGTATATAATGGTGTTTTTTATGGCTCGCTCAAATCCGAGTTGAATCGAATTTGGGCCGCTGGACATCATGTTGTTTTTGATGTGGATGTAAAAGGAGGCCTGGCATTAAAGAAGATATTTGGACCCCAAGCACTATCCGTTTTTATAATGCCTCCATCTATCGATGTATTAGAAAAACGCCTAAAAACACGCGCTACCGAAAATGAATCTTCTGTTAACCAAAGAATAAATAAAGCGGCCTTGGAACTGTCTTTTTATAACCAATTTGAGGTACTCATTATCAACGATCGAATAGATATCGCTAAATCAGACTTAGAGAAAGTCATCGCTGACTTTCTAAATATGAAATAGGCCTACCTTTATAACAAACTAAGAAAAATGCTTATTTAGCCTTAACTGAAAATCCTACTTCAAGATTTTCCCAAACCATAGATACGCCATCTGCATGTATTATAAAATCCAGCTGCTCCACCATCGGTGAATGTGGTAATGGCTTTGCCTTAATACGCAAAACATCCAGGTTCGTATCATAATCATAAGCGCCCCATTGATCCCATACCGAATTAAAAATCAATACCCATTCCTCTTCAGCAGGGATTGTAAAAAAGCCATATTTCCCAGCTTTGAGTTCTTGATTATCCACCAATATATCTTTTGAGAATTCAATAACGGTAGCTTCATTTGCACCGGTGCGCCATACTTCATTATATGGCACCAATGTTCCCCAAATCTTCCTTCCTTTCACCGAAGGTGAACCATATTGAATGCTTATGGCTATATCATCTATAGAACCTGTGGTTCTCTTCAATGGGCTTGGACGATCCTCAACTACCTCAGTATGAGGTAAGTTATTTAGCGAATCATGAGATGGGTTTTCGTTATCTGAACTATTGGGCTTAGTATTCTTACAAGCAGAAATAGC
>JAIXKU010000188.1 GCA_026936045.1 Flavobacteriales bacterium | reverse complement strand
ATTCCCATTCAGTGCAGAGTGAAGAACAAAACTCAGTATGACATGGTGTTTTTTGAAAATGCCGGCACTGTCAGATTTAATTTATATGGATACGGAAAAAATCGAACAGCGAATCTTGTCTTGAGATTTAAGGATGCCTATTTTACCACACATCAAAAGATTATTCTCAAACCCGGAGAGGAGAGAAATATCTTTTCAGAGGATTTGTCCAAATTGTTCTTTAAACAAGCCTCTCCGGATCAACCTTGGTATTGGGAATGGGATAAAAAGAAAGAATCCGTATCCCCACTCTATATGGCAGACGGCAAACATGTGTATGAAACGGAACTTTGGTTTGGTGTGGTGATAGATGGGAAGGAATATTTGTCAGAAATAAAACAAGTTCGGGTAAACTATAACAAATAATGCTTTCATGAAACAAGCGTTACAAGTACTGATGACCTCACCTGACTATTTTGATATTGTGGATGAGAAGAACATTCACATGGCAGGGCAATTGCAGAAGATTAATAAAGATAACGCAGATAAGCAGTGGCAGAATTTATATGAAATCTATACCGGCTTATTGAAAGAAAGGGTGATTGAAGGCTTGTCGGTAATTCATGGGCTTTCAGGCTGTGAAGACATGGTTTTTGCCGCTAATCAGAGCTTGCCGTTTATAGATAAAGATGGGAAAAAGAAGGTGGTTATTAGTAACATGAAGCATACTTCACGCCAACGAGAAATCCCTGCTTTTGAAACGTTTTATAGAGATAAAGGATATGATTTGATTTACCCGCCCGATAGCATTGTAATAGAAGGAATGGGTGATATATTGCCGGTACCGGATACCGATATTTGGCTTGCCGGATTTGGTCAGCGTACACAGTCTAATGCCATTGCATGGCTAAAAGGTATATTGCCCGGTAACATACGTTCTTTGTCTTTGGAGAACCCATATTTTTATCATTTAGACACTTGCCTGATACCTGTTAATGCACATACCGCTTTATATTCTGAGCAAGCATTCAATGAAGAAGGAATGCAGGTATTGAAGCAAACATTTACCAATTTGATATCGGTACCGCTTGAAGAAGCTCGTGACGGTTTTGCACTGAATGCGCATCTTATAAACGGACATAATCGCACGGTAGCTATTATTCAGAAAGGGAATGCTAAAACCATTGATATAATGAAACAACTGCATATTGATGTTATAGAGGTCGATACATCCGAGTATATGCGTTCAGGTGGTTCGGTATTCTGTATGAAGATGATGACTTATGCTTGAAGTTTTAACTTTGTCAAATGATGAATGCATGTGCATGATTTTTTAATATTATATGAATAGCAGGCGAAGCCGTGTTTAAGAAATTAGGTGTTTTTGGATGGACTCTTCTTTTGCTGCATACAATAAGTTTATTGTTGTTGCTGGTTGCTTGCCTATCGGTTTATCTTTCACCGGTTACGTATTGGTATTTGGCATTGTTAGGTATAGGCTATCTCATTCTTTTGACCATTAATATATTTTTCTTGCTGATATGGGTTTTTATTAAACCCAAGATGGCTATTCTGTTTTTCTGCCTGATAGCGTTGCTTACACCCTTTCACCGTCAGGTACTTCCTTTTCATGTTAACACATCCAAACCTATTGAAAAATCTATAAAAGTAATGAGCTATAATGTCCAGTTGTTCAGATTGTATAATTGGACAAAGAATAAAGAATTACGTGATGAGATTTTGGATTTTATAGGAGAAGAGAAGCCTGATATCCTGTGTATGCAGGAGTATTTTGAAGCAGACGTCGATTACTTTCAAACGAGAGAACTATTACTGGAAAGATTGCCAAAAGGGGAATTAAACTTGGCAGTAGGCGTTACCAATCACTTAGGACATGCATTCGGCGTAGCAACGTATTCCTCATTACCTATTTTAAGTACGAAACCCATTGTTTTTGAACAGCATGCAGCCCGAACAAACATGGCGCAATACACGGATATATTATGGGAGAGAGATACCATACGGGTTTTTAATATTCATCTTGCTTCAAATCATCTTAAAACAGATGAAGTAGATCAAATTATAGAAGCTGGAAATGAGTCGTGGAAGATTACACGTAGGTGGATACGAAAACTTAGAAACGGATATAGAAATAGGGTTGAACAGGTGAAGATTTTGCGTGAGGAAATAGAGCGAAGTCCTTATCCGGTTATTGTTTGCGGAGATGTAAATGATGTGCCTGTTTCATATACCTATCATACGCTCTCTAAAGGCCTAAAAGATGCATTTCTTGAATCGGGTGAATGGATAGGCGCAACATATAACGGCAGATTACCATTGTTGCGCATAGATTATATTTTGTATAGCCCGACTATTAAGTCGGCAAAATTTAGTATTATAGAGCAAGCATTTACGGATCACTTCCCCATAACGTGTGAGATGAGCCTTGATGAATGAGATTAAATAATCGAAGAACATATGAGTAGCAGACGAACTTTCTTAAAAAATATAGCTATGACAAGCACGGCCGGTATTTGGTCGCAGGTTACATCGTGGGCTGATGTGGAAAAACTGATTAAGCCTCTTCAGGCGGATGAAGAGGACTTTTGGGGATGGGTACGCATGCAATATACGGTTTCGGCTAATATGATTAATTTGAATAATGGCGGTGTAAGCCCACAGCCTAAAAGTGTTCAGGAGGCGCTATTCAGATATACCGAAATGGCCAATCAAGCACCCAGTTATTATTTATGGCGTGTACTGGATGAAGGGAAGGAACAGGTGCGCAGAAAGCTAGCAGATATTATACGTGTCTCATCGGATGAAGTAGCGATTAATCGCAATACAACTGAATCATTGATGACGGTGATTCATGGCCTGAATTTAAAAAAAGGCGATGAAGTTGTTTTGTCAAAATATGATTATCCGCGCATGATGAACGCATGGAAAGCTAGAGAAAAGAAAGATGGTATTGTGCTTAAATGGATTGACTTTGATTTTCCGGAGAATGACCCAAAGCTGTTGATTCAGAAATATGTTTCCGCTTTTACATCTAAAACAAAAGTTGTTCATCTAACCCACCTGATTAATTGGGTAGGGCAGATATTGCCCGTTAAAGAAATCGCGATTGAAGCACATAAGGCCGGTATTACAACCATTCTAGATGCGGCACATACATTTGCACATATAGATTTCTCATTATCTGAAGGCTATATTGATTTTATGGGTGCCAGCCTGCATAAATGGCTTTGTGCACCTTTTGGTACAGGCATACTTTATATTAGGAAACAAAAAATAGAAAATATACCGACATTCTTTACGGAAGACCCTTCCATGAAACCTACCAATATTCGCAAGTTTGAAGAGCTGGGTACAAGAGCTTCCACCTCCGAACTCGCCATAAGCGATGCCATTGATTTTCATAATATTATCGGCATTAAGCGTAAGCAAAGAAGACTTTATGAACTTAAACAGTACTGGACAAATCAGGTAAAAGACGAACCGGGCGTTTCCATTCTAACACCCGAAAATGAGAAACTTTCAGGGGCGATTGCTTTGGTAGCAATTCATGGAAAAGATGCCACCGAGATCGAATCATTTTTGTACAGTAAGTATAAAATCCATTCCGTATCCATCCATTATGAAGCGCTGAATGGTGTTCGTATCTCACCGAATGTCTATACATCCGAGTACGAATTGGATATGCTTGTGGAAGGAATTAAAACATTAGCAAAATCATAATGACATGGCGAAAATAGAAGATATGATTGATATCTACAATCAGATAAATATGTATGCGAAGGACAATGGGTTAGTACTAACAGTGATTGAACCGGGTAATGTACGATATGAGATGAAGATTTTGGAGAAACACTTGAGTTCCCCCGATACCTGTCATGGTGGAGTGATAGCCGGTATGATGGATTCGTTAATTGGCGCAGCCGCCCTTACATTGGCATTTAAAGAAAGTAATTTAGTATCTACGGTAGAGTTTAAGATTAATTATTTTAAACCGGTTAAGTTGGGCGCTATACTGATTGGTCAGGCAAAGGTTGATTATAAAGGAAAGAGTTTAATCATATCCAGCGGTGAAATAAAAGAAAAAGAAACCGATGAATTGGTTTCAAAAGCCATCGGAACATTTAATGTATATCCGCTGTCTAAAAAAAATCTGAAAAGAAAATAACTTACCTAAAGTACGTCTTATAGGTAATTAATATAAGAGGAAAAAGCAACCATAAGCATACTAAGGCTATCAGTGAGAATAGTAAGAATATGGGTTCGTTGAGCCCTTTAAGTGCCGTACTAAGACCTGAGACAAATACCGGTATGATCCATAGTAGCGAAATCAACTCTATTACCTTCCCCAGAAAATAAAAGGTCATGGCCTTTTTATTTAGTAAGTATAGGCCAAAGCTGGATAAAAGAACAATTGTACTACCTGCAAGTAATAAGTAAAATTGCCAGGAAGTATCGCGTAGTCCAATGCCTAAATAAAAATCTTTTCTAGTAGAGATATAAGACATGAAGTACAATACACCTCCCATAAAAAGAAGTTTGCTGAGCCAAATAAATATAACAAGTATGCTTAAACTAAAAGGACGCGCTGGTTTCATGCTTATTTATATTTGTGGTAATGGGAAATAAACACAATCGGCCAAATAGCCCAAAAAATAAAACCGATCAAGAAACGGCCAATCGAAAAAGATTCTATACCCATCAAATAGACATCGGTTAGAATAACAATCTTGCCGGCCATGTACATGAAGAAACCAATGCGTTTCAGCTTCCACAAAAGCACGACACCAACAATGACCAAAAGGGAGGATAAAAGGTGAATAATAATGAAATTTGTGTTTTCCAGCATAGTTAATAAGGTGGTCATGTCCACTCCCGAATCTTCCAGTTCGTATATTTTTTCCTTAAATAACCACGAACTGCCTATGGATAAGAACTGGAATCCATATACGATAATTGAAATGATGATAAAGATTTTTAAAATGCGCGGAGTGCCCTGAGGCTTATCATCTATAAAGGATTGTTCTTCTATTTCTGTCATTTTGTCGATAATTTATGAGTTATAAAGATACAAAAATTGTTCTTAGTTAAGATAGTCAATCTGAGTATAAGCAGCCTTGGACTTGTATTATAATAGTGTTACAGATATAAAGATATTTTGGTAATCATTATTACAATATGTTGATAATCA
>JAIXKU010000291.1 GCA_026936045.1 Flavobacteriales bacterium | reverse complement strand
ATAAAATAGATATCCAATATACGTCTATCAATAAAAATTATTCAGAGAGGTTTATCAGATCTTCTTTTATCTGTTGCTGATACAGATTAAAATACACCCCTTTCTTTGCCAATAATGCTTGGTGAGAACCTTCTTCAGCTATTTTCCCTCGTTCCAAAACGATAATATGATCGGCAAACTTGAGTGAAGATATTCTATGTGATATGAGTATGGATGTTTTCCCGTGCATGATTGACAAGAGGTTTTGCAATATCTTTTCTTCTGTTTCGGTATCTACAGCCGAAAGGCAATCATCAAATATTAATATTTGCGGATCGCGAATAATGGCTCGGGCAATGGAAATTCGCTGCTTTTGCCCTCCTGACAATGTGATACCTCTTTCTCCAATACGAGTTTGATATTGCTCGGTAAAGTTCATGATATTATGATGAACAAACGCATCTGTGGCCGCTTTAACAACTTTGGCGTTCAGATTCCCATTGTCTTTGCTATCTGCTAGTCCAAATAATATATTGTTCTCAATAGTATCTGAAAACAAGAACACATCCTGTGGCACATACCCAATATGGTTCCTAAAAGAAGGGAGATGAAAAGAAGCTATCTCTTTATCATCAATCATTATCTGCCCGCCGGTTGGATTATAATAACGTAAAATGAGCTGAGCAATGGTTGTTTTGCCCGAACCCGTATGGCCGATTATACCTAATGTTTTCCCTTTAGGTACACAAAAAGAGATATTAGAGAGCGCTTCAATACCGGTATCAGGATAGACAAATGAGACATTTTGAAAACAAAGCGTCCCATCTAAATCCCGGCAACCCTGCTCGGTAAAATATATCTCCGGTTCTATCTGCATAAATTCATTAATTCGCTTCTGTGAAGCCGTTGCTCGTTGAATAATAGCTGTTACCCATCCGATTGAAGCCACAGGCCAGGTCAGCATATTGACATAAATAATAAATTCGGCAATCACACCGGGTGAAATCGTGCCATTATGCACTTCATGCCCACCCATTAGAATCACAATAATGGTGCTCACACCAATCAACAACATAATAAGCGGGAAAAAGATGGCATTATATAGAACCAAATCCAAATTACGCATTTTATATTCATCCGCATCCTCAGCAAAACGCAAGCCCATCGTCACAATCCTTGTATAGGCCTTGAGGATGCGAATACCGGAAAATGTTTCCTGAACAAACGAGCTCAGTGTAGAAAGCTGCTCCTGAACTTTCTCGCTTTTTTGCAAGATGGTATTATTCACAAAATAAACAGCTATAGAGAGAATGGGCAATGGAAGCAGAACAAAAAATGTAAGTTTGGGATGAACACGCAACATGGCTGTTATTACCATCAGAAAAAGCACAAAAAGATTGATGGTGTACATGATGGCCGGACCTACATACATACGCACCCTGCTTACATCCTCGCTGATACGATTCATTAAATCACCCGTATTATGGCGCTTGTAAAAAGAAAGACTGAGTTGCTGATAATGATGGAAAATTTCATTCTTCATGTCAAATTCAATTAGGCGTGACATCACAATAATAGTCTGCCTCATCAAAAACATAAAGACGCCTTTAAGCAAGGCCATCCCAATGATTAACAATGAGAATAAGAATAAAATTTTCCCTAATTCACCCATTAAATCCTTATGCAAAGCTGAGCCGGAGAAAAGAGATAATACCTGCACTCCATCAATTACTTCATCCAAAGCCTCACGAATAACGGTAGCCGGATAAATGGCCAAAATATTAGACACGGCAATAAAAACCACACCTAAAAAAAGCCTGTACTTATATCTGAAAAAATATTTATTAAGAGCCCAAAGTGCTTTCAAAATCAATCATCCATGTTAAAAAATATGAGAAGAGATTTAAAAACAAGGAACAATACAAAAGCGTAAAAAAAATATGTATGTTTGCACCCGTTTCTACCTCTTTTCAAGATAACAAAAATAGAGTAAAAAGAGGTAGAACAAACAAATTCTTTTAAATCATGAGTACTGCAACAAAAACAGTTAATGAAACAGCAGGCATTTTAACCAATATGAACCAAATGGGTCATGAGCAAGTTGTGTTCTGCCAGGACGAGTCAACCGGATTAAAAGCCATCATAAGCATTCACAACACGGTATTAGGACCGGCATTAGGCGGAACTCGTATGTGGCACTACAATTCAGAGGCGGAAGCATTGGAAGATGTGTTGCGGTTATCACGCGGAATGACCTTTAAATCTGCCATTGCAGGACTAAATCTAGGTGGCGGCAAAGCTGTTATTATCGGTGATTCACGCAAGCAGAAGAACGAGGCTTTACTTCGCCGTTTTGGAAAATTTGTTGAAAGTTTAAACGGCAAATATATTACAGCTGAAGATGTGGGCATGAGCACTCGCGATATGGAATATATCCACATGGAAACATCGCACGTAACCGGCTTACCGGAATACATGGGTGGTTCCGGCGACCCCTCTCCCGTTACGGCCTATGGCGTATATATGGGCATGAAGGCTACCGTAAAGAATCAGACCGGCAGTGATAACCTTAAAGGTAAACGTGTAGCTGTTCAAGGTACCGGGCATGTTGGCCAATACATTATTGATCATTTAATAAAGGAAGGCGCCAAAGTATGGGTAACCGATATTTTTGAAGATCGCATTAAAGAATGTACATCCAAATATTCTGTTGAAGTAGTTGAACCGGAGGCCATCTATGATTTGGATGTGGATATATACGCACCATGTGCATTAGGCGGTACGCTGAATGACGATACCATACCCAGATTAAAAGCGCCTATTGTTGTTGGCTGTGCAAACAATCAGCTTAAGAATGAACTAACTCATGGTCGTCAACTGATAGATAGAAACATCGTTTATGCGCCGGATTTTCTAGTTAATTCAGGCGGTATTATCAATGTGTATGGTGAATTGTCGGGTTATGATACCAAAACGGCTATGAAAAAAGCAGAATTTATTTATGATGTAACCTTAGAAGTGCTTAACGGTGCTTCTCTGCAAGGCATCACAAGTCAAGAAGCTGCCATGCAATTTGCTCAAAAACGTATTCAATCTATTGCCAAAATCAATCAAACACGCTAAAACAACGTTCTTTTGCCTGATGTAGGCTTCATTCATGGTAAACCGAAGACATATTCGTATTAAAGTATTGCAAGCCATATACGGCTTCATGCAATCCGGTCATACCGATTTAAAGACAGGCGAAGAAAACCTAAAACACTCGATTGACAAAATCTATGACTTATATCTCATACAGTTGGCTTTGGCCATTGAACTGCTGCATGAGTCATATCGAGAACGAGAAGATGCTCGTAATAAATATTTTCCGACAGAAGATGATTTAAAACAGGATACCTCTTTTACTCAAAACCGGATATTAAATACATTGTCTTCCAACGAAGCGCTACAAAAGATGTTCAAGAGCAAGAAGATATCTTGGCAATTGAGGCTGGATATTCCACAAAAGATTTTCAGAAAGATTCGTTTTTCCGATTTCTATAAAGCCTATCTCCAAAAAGCCTCTCCAACCCTTCAGGATGACAAAAATTTCATAATCAACTGCTTTGAATCCTTTATCTTTAATGATGAAATTTTGGAGAGCTACTATGAAGAATTGAGCATCCATTGGGCTGATGACATTTATATTGCCAATGTAGCTGTTCTTAAGACCATTCAGTCTATAGAAGAGGGTAAAACTTTTAAGCTGCCCCGCTTGCTCAATGATGCAGAAGGTGACATGCAGTTTGCTTATGATTTGTTCAGAAAAACCATTATACACAATGATAACTTTGATGAACTCATTAAGATGAAAGTGCAAAACTGGGAAATGGAACGTATTGCCATGATGGATATGTTATTAATGAAAATGGCGCTCACGGAATTGTTATACATGCCATCTATTCCGGTAAAGGTCTCTCTTAACGAGTATATTGAACTCTCAAAAATGTTCAGCACCATGAAGAGTAATATCTTTATTAATGGAATTTTGGATAAATTAGAGGCCGATTTGCGCGAGGAAAATAAAATCACGAAAACAGGTCGAGGACTTATTGATAATTAATAATTATAAATCTCAAAACAATGAAAAACATACATGTTATTGCTGCTGGCGTTTGCTCTTTATTGCTTCTTTCTTGTGGTGGAGGTAAAAACAATACCGTTTCAACCGATTTGGTTAGCAATTCACAAACAGCAAACGGCGAAATTTCTGATAAAGTAGCCGGTTTAAAGTTTACAGAAACCGTTTATGATTTTGGCGAAGCGATAGAGGGCCAAGTCATCGAACACGTTTATCATTTTAAGAACTCCGGCGAAAATGACCTGATTATTTTTGATGCAAAAGGTAGTTGCGGATGTACTGTTCCTGAATATCCAAAAGCACCTATTAAGCCGGGATCTGAAGGCGAAATCAGAGTAAAATTTGACACCAACGGTAAAAAAGAAAGACAAGAAAAAACGGTTACTCTAACTGCCAATACACAGCCCAATATCACAACATTAACCATCAAAGGGTATGTAAAACCTTCTGATAAATAAATAAACACAACAATGAATCTATTAACTATTTTAGGTATGGCCGGCGGACAAGGCGGACAAGGAGGCGGATGGGAACAAATGATTCCACTGGTTCTGATTTTCGTTGTATTCTATTTCTTTATGATTCGCCCTCAAATGCGAAAAACCAAAGAGCAAAAAAAATACCGCGAGTCTTTAGCTAAAGGCGACAAGGTGGTTACCGTAGGTGGTATTCACGGAAAAATATTGGATATGGAAGATAACACCATCATCTTAGAGATGATTGACAAGAACCGTATCAAAGTTGAGAAATCAGCTATTTCAATGGAAAGCACCATCGCTTTATCCAAAGAAAACGGCAAGTAAGATTGTCTCACGCTTTTCCACATTTTGCTTTTCTTAAAAGACGCGACATTTAATCGTATGCTTTCTACTATCTTAATGCGTCTATTAAGATAGAATAGGAAATTTTGCGTAGGTTTGTATAAAGGGTTTGAAATGTCAGCCTCTAAAGGAACAATCCGTAAAAATATCATTGCGCTTGCCATCTGTATGGTATTGAGTGGCATACTGTGGTTGTTGACTACCATGAACCAAATGCAAACCAATACCGTAGCCATTCCATTGCAAATTACGGGTATTCCTACCAATATGGTTTCGCTCCATCCGCTACCTACCTCTCTGAATTTACGCATTCAGGCCACCGGTTATCGCTTGTTATTACGACAAATACAAAACAGCTGGATGCAAAACCAGCTAACCATTGACCTTGCTTCTGAATTCTCAGACACCCGCCGCTCGGTCTTATTGATTCCTCTTCAGAAAAAAATCTACGAGTTGGGACGACAAATAGGCAATGAATACAAGATACTATCCATCTCTCCCGACACACTCTATTTACAGTTTGATATCAAAACCACACGCAAAGTAAAAGTATTTGCCCCATTGCAATTAGGCTTTGCGCAAGGGTATGCCATGCGTAACAGCATCGAAATCAAACCTGATTTTATTGAGCTGATTGGCAACCCAAGCGCCATAGAAGGTATAGACAGTATTTCAACGGAGACGATTACGAATCAAAATGTAAGCGAAGACATACAAAAAAAAGTGGCTGTGATATTTCCAGATGGTATAAGCAGTGATATCACTATGGTAGATATCCTTATTCCTGTTGGTCGCATGATTGAGCGTAAATTTATCTGCACAATACAAATACAGAATAACATTAAGAATGATATTCACCTTTTGCAGCAAACCGTTGAGATTACAGCCCGTGTTCCGGATAACAAGTTTCATACACTACGATCTTCCGATTTTACATGTATAGTGGATGCAATAGATGTGAATAACCAATCTGCTTTATTGATTGTAAAGCCAAAGCATATCCCTATTGGATGTTCTGTGTTGGATATTCAGCCTCCGGCAGTAGAATATTTAATAAAAATACCATGAAAATAATAGGACTTACAGGTGGTATCGGCAGTGGTAAGACAACCGTTAGTCATATTTTTGAAGCCCTAACGGTACCTGTTTTCTATGCCGACAATGAAGCAAAAGCGCTCTATAATAATCCGCTTATTCTTGATGAAATAGAAAAGATAACCGGCGCATCCATCCGCAATTCTAACGGGCAAGTTAATCGAAAGATATTAGCTGATATTATTTTCAATCACCCTGATAAACTGGCGGCCGTCAATGCCTTTATACATCCATTAGTCGCCAAGCGATTTGAACAATGGAAAGAGGCATACATTAAAGAAGCGCTTTATTGCATAAGAGAGGCTGCTATTCTTTTCGAATCGGGAAATCATGCTGATTGTTTTCGTATTATTGTTGTTACAGCGCCTGAAGAAGAGCGCATAAAACGTGTTGTTATGCGCGACGGTATTAACCCGCAGGATGTAAAGCTTCGTATAAATCAACAAATGTCGGAGCAAGAACGGTTAGCCAAAGCAGATTATATCATTCACAACGACGGCACCATCCCTTTGATTCGTCAGGTTGTTGCCATTCACCATGCAATAATCAACCTATGCAGTTAAGCTATTATTTAACTAAGTAAAACCAATGGCAATCTTCCTATCTTTGTGCTTTATTGTTTATTCATGAAAACAGCTCAATTGTACATCCAGCTTTTGAAAGACACGCTGAATCAGTTAGACATAAATCAGGTGCAACTTGCAGCGGAGGCTTTTTTTAGGACCTATCAAGAATCCGGCACCATCTATATCTTTGGCAATGGTGGTAGCGGCGCCACGGCATCTCATGCCACCGGCGATTTTCTTAAAGGGGCTTCCTATGATCTTGACAAACGGTTTAAACTTATTTGCCTGAATGACAACATGCCTTCTATGATGGCTATAGCCAATGATATCGGCTGGGATGATATCTTTATTGAACCGCTAAAGAACTTTATTCAGCCTCATGATTTAGTTATCGGTATATCAGGTAGCGGAAACAGCCGTAATGTAATTAAAGCCCTGCAATATGCAAAAGATAAAAACGTACAAACTATTGCTTTTTGTGGTTTCAAAGGTGGTGCAATCAGTCAAATAGCTGATATCGTCATTCATTCAAAAGCGATGGATATGGAAATTGCAGAAGATGTTCACATGGTTGTATTCAATATCATCAAGAAAGAAATGATAGCACGCTTGCACAAAAGCGATAGCATGGGGCATCAATACGACGAAAGAGTACAATAAATAGATTCCAGTGCTTATGTCACTAGCCTGCTTTTAGAGTGTTTAATTATATCTTTGCCAACTAAAACCCGAAAATGGCAGTCAAAAAAAATATAGACTTTAACCCCAATGCACCGTCCAGTGCTGAAAGCGGTGCTTTTGGCCTTCCCTATTCACTTGACGAAGCGGACTTGGTATTAATTCCCGTTCCTTGGGATGTCACAGTCAGCTATGCTGCCGGAACAGCCAAAGGACCAGATGCTATTCGTCAGGCCAGCGCACAAGTTGATTTATTTCTTCAGGATGTGCCGGAGGCGTGGCAACATAAGATTTTCATGCTGCCTATAGCAGATGAACTAAAGAAACGCGGAAAAAAGGCACGGAAATATGCTCAGGAATATATTGAAACCTTAACCAAAAGACCGAAGGAGGCAAAAACGGCCAAGTACAAACAAATGCTTGATTTTATCAATGCCGAATGTGCTTATATGAACGAATGGGTTAAAACACAAGCCCTATCGTTTCTGAAAGATAAAAAGAAAGTAGCCTTGATTGGTGGAGATCATTCAACGCCGCTTGGTTTAATTACTGCCTTATCTGAAAGACAATCATTCAGTGTTTTACATATTGATGCACATGCCGATTTACGTGAAGCCTACGAGGATTTTACCTTTAGCCATGCCAGTATTTTATACAATACACTCAAACTGAAAAACGTGAAACGTCTTGTGCAGGTTGGCATTCGCGACTGGTGTCAGGCAGAACAGGATTTAATAGACACATCCAAAGGACGTGTTGTCTTGTTCACCGATGAGTCTATTAAAAATCAACTTTACGATGGAACGACATGGCTTGATATCTGTCAGTCTATTATCTCTCATTTAACGGATGATGTATATATTACGTTTGATATAGATGGGCTTGATCCCAAGCTTTGTCCCAATACAGGTACACCCGTACCGGGTGGGTTAGAATTTTATCAGGCGTTGTCCCTCATCAAACAAATCCGTAAATCCGGCAAAAATATCATTGGATTTGATGTGGTAGAAGTAGCTCCCGGTGAAAATGAATGGGATGCCAATACCGGCGCCAGGCTTATCTATCAAATGGCTAATCAAATGATGATGAATACTAATAAAAATAAAAAATCAAAAAAATATAAATGATATGAAAGGACCTATCTCCGCTTTCATAGAAAAGCATTACTTGCATTTTAATTCTGCCGCCTTGGTCGATGCCGCCAAAGGCTATGAAGCTCAATTATTAGACAATGGCAAAATGATGATTACGTTAGCTGGGGCCATGAGTACAGCTGAACTGGGCAAATCATTAGCTGAGATGATTCGCCAGGATAAGGTTCATATTATTTCATGTACCGGTGCCAACTTAGAGGAAGATATCATGAATTTGGTCGCTCATAAATCCTATAAGCGTGTGCCTAATTACCGCGATCTGAGCCCGCAGGAAGAATGGGGCTTATTGGAAAATCATTATAACCGTGTTACTGATACCTGTATTCCGGAAGAAGAAGCATTCAGGCGATTACAAAAGCATTTATTCCAAATATGGAATGATGCAGATAAATCAGGAAAACGTTTCTTCCCGCATGAGTTCATGTATCAGCTGCTTAATTCCGGTGTACTAAAGCAATATTATGAGATTGACCCACATGATAGCTGGATGATAGCGGCAGCCGAAAAGAATCTTCCTATCATAGTGCCAGGCTGGGAAGACAGCACTATGGGAAATATTTTTGCTTCTTACTGCATCAAAGGAGAGTTTAAACCAACAACCATGAAAAGCGGTATTGAATACATGATGTGGTTAGCTAATTGGTACAAAGAGAATTGCAGTGGCAAAGGCGTGGGATTCTTCCAAATAGGCGGGGGTATTGCCGGCGATTTTCCAATCTGTGTAGTGCCTATGCTTTATCAGGATTTAGAAATGCATGATATCCCATTTTGGGCCTATTTCTGTCAGATATCCGATTCTACAACCTCGTACGGCAGTTATAGCGGTGCTGTTCCTAACGAAAAAATTACCTGGGGCAAGTTGGGAATAGAAACACCCAAATTTATTGTAGAGAGCGATGCGACCATTGTAGCCCCATTGATCTTCGCTTATCTCTTGGGATGGTAAAATAAAAATGAAAATGCGGAAGACCGTGGCTGATTGGTACGTCCGCATTCTCAGAACCCAAGTTTGAAAAGGAAGTATGTTGTGTTTAACGACACGATTTTCGTTTTGTTGCAGGTGTTAATAACTTTCTCTCAAACAGTCTGAATATGTCTTTCAAAACCTAAAAAAAGGCAAAAAACAGGGTATCAAAAGATACGCTTAATTTATCTCAAAGGTATTCCCTGAAAAGAAGAGGTCGTCTAACGAAGACCACTGGCTGGTAGTACTGAGCTGGTCTATTTGCTTTCCCATTTCCTGATCAAAAATCGGTGCTGTTACATTACGAATAACACCCATAGCCACAGGAAAATTCGGACGGTTCATTTGTGTCAGCATATAATGCAGAGTCGGTGATGTGTTATGAGCATCATGCACTAAGATATCGTCTATGGTAATGCTGTTTTCACCTAGCTTCACCACCTCTAATTCTAAGCCATTTAATCTTAGTCCCATCTGATTATCAACACCAAAGAGCATTGGTTTACCATGTTCCAATATCAGTTGAGAATCAGCTTTGTTTTCTTTAGCTGTGATAGCGGCATGCGCCTTATCATTAAAAATAACACAATTCTGATACACTTCAACTAACGAGAGGCCTTGATGCTTCTCCGCTTCCAGCATCGTTTGTGTCATGAGTTTAATATCGGTATCCGGCACACGGGCAAAGAATGTACTACGCGCACCCATGGCTAATTCACCGGTATTAAAAGGCATTTCCAGTGTACCATGCGGTGATGATTTGGTAATCTTGCCTCGTTCAGAAGTGGGTGAGAATTGCCCTTTTGTCAAACCATAAATCTGGTTATTAAAAACAAGCAGATTCATATTCAAATTACGGCGAATGGCATGAATAAAATGGTTTCCGCCGATAGCTAATGAATCGCCATCACCCGATACAATCCAAACACTTAAATTCGGGTTGGCTAACCTCACACCTGAAGCAATGGCTGCTGCTCTGCCGTGTATGGTGTGAAAACCATAGGTATTCATGTAGTATGGGAAGCGGGAAGAACAGCCAATACCTGAAATAAATACGATATCCTTGTTATCTATATTCATTTCAGCCAATGCACGTTGTACGGCATTGAGGATGGCATAATCGCCGCAGCCGGGGCACCATTTAACTTCCTGGTCGCTGGCATAATCCTTGGGCTTGCGCAGTATTTCCATTAGCTTTCTAATATTTGATTAAATTTTTCTTTCAGCTCAGCCACTTTAAATGGTAAGCCTTGTATTTTATTGTATTGTTCATAAGTGAACTGTGGTAATACCGCACGTAGATAGTTGGCAAACTGTCCGTTATTCAATTCACATACGAGAATTTTATCGTATTGGGCAAAAATCTCTGCCGTATTCATCGGCAAAGGTTGGATATAATTAAAATGTGTGAACGCAATATTTTTACCTTCTTTCTGCAGGTCATTCACAGCACCAAACAGGATACCAAACTGACCGCCCCACCCGACAACAAGTAATTTAGTAGCCTCTTTGCCTTTTACCTTTTGAAGCGGGATATCTTTTGCCACACGGGTCACTTTCTCCTGGCGGATTTGAACCATAAGCTCGTGGTTTTGTGGGTTATGAGAAACACAACCCGTGCAATCATCTTTTTCCAAACCGCCAATACGGTGTTGTAAATCAGCCGTACCGGGCACAACCCATTTACGTGCTAATGTATCATTATCACGGTTGTATGGTCGCCAATTTGGATTGGGCTCAGATAGTGTATTAATTTTTATTTTGGGCAGCTCTTTAGTGGATTTTATAAGCCATGGCTCAGCGCCGTTAGCGATATAAGACTCCGACAACAATATAACCGGTGTCATATGTTCTACTGCAATACGCACCGCTTCAAAAGCCATATCAAAACAGTTGCCCGGACCGCTGGCTGCCAGCACAACGACCGGACTTTCCCCATTTCTGCCCCAAACAGCTTGCATCAAATCACTCTGTTCAGTTTTAGTTGGCAATCCGGTTGAAGGACCGCCGCGCTGCACATTCACTATAATGATGGGCAGCTCTGTCATTACAGCTAAACCAATAGCTTCTGTTTTTAGTGCCATACCGGGACCGGAAGTCGTAGTAACTGCAATATTTCCGGCAAACGAAGCGCCTATAGCCGAGCAAATACCGGCGATTTCATCTTCTGCCTGAAAAACCTTTACCCCTGCCCATTTATGGCGCACCAACTCTTGCATGATATCGGTAGCCGGCGTAATAGGATATGAACCAAGGAAGAGTTTTCTTCGGCTTTCTCGGCTGCAGCCATAAGGCCAATGCCGCAGCAGGTTCCCCATTGATATTTCATACGTTCCTGATTTCTTTTAGCCGGTAAAACGAATAGTGAGCATGATGGCTTCAATGGTCAAGGCGTGTGATGACCAGCTTTCAATGGCTTGGAATTAGCTTCAGCCAGGTGTGGTTGCTGTTTGAATTTTTGCTCAAAATACCGAATGGTTTCTTCCAACGGCTCTGAGAACAACCAAAAAATCATACCAAGCGTAAACATATTCTTACAACGCTCAGCCGATTTATTATCTAACCCCAGTTCAGCAATAGCGGCTTTGGTCAATGATGTTATGGGCGCGGGAATAAGTTTATATTCGCTAAGTGAATCATCTTCTAACGGATTAGAGGTATAACCGGCTTTATCCAAATCTTTCTTTGAAAATGAATCTGAATCTACGATTATCAGACATGCCGGCTTCAGATTATGTGTATTAGCTTTTAAAGCCGCTGGATTCATTGCAACCAATACATCCGGTGCGTCGCCGGGGCTGTAAATACCGGACGCGCCAAAATGAATCTGAAAACCTGAAACACCGGCAATAGTGCCTTGCGGAGCACGAATTTCGGAGGGAAAATCAGGAAATGTGGCTATATCATTACCTAAGATGGCTGTCGTATCGGTAAACAATGACCCAACCAATTGCATACCATCACCTGAGTCTCCGGCAAATTTGATGACTGCTCTTTCTAATGTCAACATTCTGTTTTAAAATTTGAGACGAATTTAATAATTAACCAATGAAAGGAATGGTTTGTTGAGAGAATCTTAAACCAATTATGTTAAGATCTTTCGGCGTTGTAGCTCTGTCGTTATCAAAGTCAGTTCTCGGCCTGTCTGACCACGCATCGCCGTGTTCTCCTCAGCACGGCGCATTAAATAAGGTGTAACCTCTCTTACCGGACCATAAGGCACGTATTTAACGACCCCATAACCTAGATGTGAAAGATTATAACTGATATGATCGCCCATACCTAAAAGTTGTGAGAAATAAACATGCGGATGGTTATTAGGTAATCCATGTTTCTGAAGTAAGGAAACCAATGTATAACTGCTTTCCTCGTTATGAGTACCGGCACAAACGGCTACTTCATTAATATTTTCAATGCAATAGCGTAAACATTCGTTATAATCATGATCAGTCGCCTGTTTGTTGGGATGAATCGGATCCGGGTAGTTAAACCGCACTGCACGCTCACGCTCCTTTTCCATATAGGCGCCACGCACAAGCTTTACACCAATCTTTACTTTCTTCTCTTTTGCTCTACGGTGTAAATCACGCAAATAGCCTAAGCGATCCGTACGATAAAGTTGCAATGTCGTATATACGATGATGTCTTTATGATTAAAACGGAACAGCATATCTTCAGCCAGTCCATCAATGGCCGGTTGCAGCCAAGTTTCTTCGGCATCAATGAATACAGGCTGTTGATAATCGTATGCACGTTGGCAAATTTGAAGCACCCGGTTTCTCACCCGCGCCCATTCGGCCTGCTCCTCATCGGTTAAAGTTGTCTGGCTGCTGATTTTCTCTAACAGTTTTTGGCGTGCAAAGCCGGTCATCTTAAACACACAAAAAGGAATACGCTCATCTCCCTTGGCTTTATCAAAAGTGCGAAGTATTTCAGACAAGGATGCATCGAAGCTGGCGTCATTTTCTTTTCCTTCAACAGAATAATCCAAAATGGTTCCAATTTTATGCTGCCATAATGAGGCAATGGTGTTTTCGCAAGAGGTAATGGAGTCGCCGCCAACAAAATGACGATACAGTGTTTTGCGTATCATTCCCTCTACAGGCAGGTGCAAAGAAAAGGCAATTCTCGTTCCCCATTTCCCCACGTTTACCATGAAGGGTGAGGCCATCATTGTAAACAAACGATAAGCCCATTTTAGGTCTTGGTTGGATCGGGTTTGAAACGCGATTTCGGTATTGCTGAATGAGACTTCCATAATGGCGCAAACTTATAAAAAATATAGATACTATTAGCGGAAATATTTTAGCGTTTCGCCAACCAAAGAAGGTAATAAAAGGACCTCGTAAATACTATAAAGAAGCTGTTACGGCAAAATCTTATTCCGGAGATTGAAATCAAAAACGAAGTAAATATAGTTTCTATCAAGGTCAACAAAGGCCTTTCGCACAAGACCTACGCGATGCCACGCATTTATCCGTCGCTGATTTTTTATTTCGCTGTACACGGTGCACGCCCCATCCTGCATTTCCGAAATAAAAAAAGCGGCTGACACACCATTCTACACTCTCTGCTTGGCATGCCGGGCTGGTTATTGACTGAAGGGGCGAGCGGAATGTACAAGTAATGGAGGCTTTTTTGCCTGGAAGATGAGCTGAGTGCAGGAGAAAGCAGAAAGTCATTGAATGTTAAAGAGCTATAAGTTCTTTAACATACCAAAACGAGTTTTTAAATTTGAAGCAATATAATCCAAGTTCTATGCGCTTAAAAACTGTTCTATTCTCACTTATGGCCGCTTCCCTGATATTCAGCTCATGCAAAAAAGACATCGCCTGCACAGAGGAATACCGCTATATAACGATTACGGTGCAAGGTGAGCCGTTGGATGCGTTTTATACAATCAGAGATTGTAATGCCGATACCATCCGCTATGTTTACGACTCTTTAATAGGACATCAGACGTATGTTGTTTTAGCTGATAATTATCAACCCGAAATTCGAAATAAAACAGAACATTTTTCATTCAAAGGGTTTATTAATAACAGTCTAGTTGTTGATGAGCCTTTTGTCATAAAAGCAAATGATTGCCATATCGAATATGTGAGCGGCAACACAACGGTTCAATTGTAATCTCCATCTTATCAAATCGTTTTTTCAATACAGACTATCGCTTTGTTATGAAGTACAATCCTAAACTATTCACCTCTTATGGCTTTATTATCGGCTTATGTCTTTTACTCGGCAATGATCTAATTTTAAAACCTCTTTGGGGCAACTGGCTAACAGGTAAACTATCTGACTTTGCTGGGCTCTTTGTTTTTACATTATTTTGGATAGCCTTTCTACCTCGCTTTAAGAAAATCATAACGGTATGCACCGGTCTGTTGTTCATCTGTTGGAAATCACCATACAGCCAATCATGTATTGATTTTTGGAATACCCTGCCGTTATTCGCTATTCACCGGGTAGTTGACTACACCGATCTCTTAGCCCTCATTATTCTGCCCTTGGCTTTTTACTATGAGAGAAATATTGAGAAGATAAGATCATTTAAGTTGAGTCCGGTTTCCCCATTCTGATTTCGGTATTTGCATTTATGGCTACCAGCTATTTTTCAAACATAGACATAAACAAAACATATCAATTCAATTACTCTAAAGAAACATTAGAAAACCGCCTCAGCAACATTGACAGCCTGCACATCACCTTTACCGATAACAACCCGGACAGTACTTACTTTTTCTTCCCTTTTCATAAATGGGGGTTATGTAATACGGTTGACATAGATATTGTCATCACAGAAATTGACACAAACGTAACGTTATTAAAATTAGTAAAGAGCTCTCATCGTTGTCAGGCCGACAAGAACGACAAGGCACTCATTATAGAAGCTTTTGAGAAAGAGATTATAGAGAAGCTCAAAACAAATATATCTATCAACGACAGCTCCCGACAATAAGACAGAATCGCTCAATTTGTAGGCGGCTACGACATTTTTTTTTCTGCTTTATATGAGAGATAAAGAAGATAAAAACTCAGAATAGGCATTAGTAAATCCGTCCATAGCATAATACCTGCATTGCCCGGCGCAAAATTGCCTTTAGAGAAAATCTCATATAAATGTCCGCCTGCAGCTCCCCAAAGAAAAGCGGCTGTGCTGATAAATAAACCGAGACGCAGCCCAAAATCCTTTTTAAAGGCAAGCAAGCCCACCAGTCCGAAGCCCAAACTAGCAAATCCTACTTCTAATTGGAATGGGCTGTCTTCCCATCCAATAAAACTAGCAGCCATCGTATGAAAGACTGTATGCATAATCGCATTATATGTCCATGAAACGCCATGTGCCCAAAAGCAATAATATTTCAGAAAAGATTCAACGATGAATGATTTGTTCCGCTTTCCCTTATATCTATATATCGTAACTACAGAAAAAATAATTCCTATAAGAAAAAAGGTAAGGGTAAAATTACTTAAGATAAAATGAAGAAATGCTTTCATAATTTCCGGTTTATTATCAGCAAGATAAAAAAAAACTTTATATTTAAAGTATTTATTGTTAAGATTCTCAGTAATTATATTTCATCTGATATAAACATCTGAACATGCGTATCTAGTGTAGATAGATTGATTTTTTGCAATGTTGAATTTTCAAGCATAAGATAATGAGGAATTAAATCAGGCAACCAAAAGCCGGTCGGTTTGTTATATATATTGATTTTTAGAAAAAATGAGAAGAAAGTTGAGCCTATTGAAAAAGCTTAAGCGTCAAAGCCAAATCTTGATAGATAAGCTGCAGGGGTTGGATTTTTTGACAATGGTAGAACCGGAGGAGGTTGGGCTTAATCCGCAAACGGCCTATCGTTCTTCTCCATCGGGTGATAAATTTCTAAAACACTTGTTAGACGATTTCAAGATAACATTGCATGATGCCATCATAGATATCGGCTGTGGCAAAGGCAGTGCCATGCGTGTAATGCAGAAATTCCCTTTTGACAAAGTGGACGGATTGGAGTTATCTTCACATATAGCCGAAATTGCCAAACGTAATTTTAAGAAATTAAAAAATGAGAAGAGTCGTATCATCGTTGGTGATGCTAGAGAGTTTCAGCAATATGATGCATATAATATTATTTATTTATATAATCCGTTTCCGTGTGCTATCATGTCAGAGGTCGTGCATTTATTGGAAGCTTCTGCAAAGCGTCTTGATCGCGAATTGATTATTATTTACAATAACGCAATCTGCCATGAAGCCGTCATAAAGAATGGTGTATTTCAGAAGCATGGAATCTATCCTGATATCAGAGGGAATCTTTTAAGCATCTATTCCAATCGTGATTTCAATCAATCGAGGTTATTTCATTGCAAAGAGCTGCAAAGGCATTGAGTGCAGATAAAAAAGGCTATCCCCAAAGGATAGCCTTAAAGCTTTAGAATAAACAACGAGTTACTTCACTTTTTCCACAACGGCTTTAAAAGCGTCGGGGTTATTCATGGCTAAGTCGGCAAGGGCTTTACGATTAAGCTCAACACCGTGCTGATTAATTTTACCCATGAATTCGGAATAACTCATTCCGTGTTCTCTTGCAGCTGCATTGATCCTTTGAATCCAGAGAGCTCTAAACGTACGTTTTTTAGCTCTCCTGTCTCTGTAGGCGTAGCCTAAGCCTTTTTCAACAGAGTTCTTTGCAACTGTCCACACGTTTTTTCTGCGTCCGAAACTGCCTTTGGCCAGTTTCAACACTTTCTTTTTTCTTGCTCTTGAGGCTACCTTGTTTTGCGAACGTGGCATGTTACTTGGTTTTAATGATTAAACAAAATTTTTAGCTCAACAACATCAATTTAACATTGTCTTCATCTGCCTTGCTTACCAAAGCAAAATGTGTCAAAGCACGCTTACGCTTAGTTGACTTCTTGGTAAGAATATGTCTTTTATAGGCATGTTTGCGTTTGATTTTTCCAGAGCCAGTCAGTTCGAATCTCTTTTTGGCGCTGGAATTACTCTTCATTTTAGGCATAACTTATCTATTTTATATTACCGAATTAATTTTTCTTCTTAGGAGATATGAACATGATCATTCTTTTTCCTTCGAGTACCGGCAGGGATTCCACCTTTCCGTAATCCTGGAGTTCGTTGGCAAAGCGTAACAAAAGCATTTCACCTTGTTCTTTGAAAACGATAGAACGCCCTTTAAAAAACACATAGGCCTTCACTTTAGCTCCTTCTGTAAGAAAACTCTTAGCATGATTTAATTTAAAATTAAAGTCATGGTTATCTGTTTGGGGGCCAAATCTTATCTCTTTGATAATTATTTTAGCTGCCTTGGCTTTAATTTCTTTTTGTTTTCTTTTCAGCTCGTAAAGAAACTTTTTATAATCAATTATTCTACAAACAGGCGGCTCGGAATTGGGTGAGATCTCTACTAAATCCATTCCCATATTTTCTGCCATGCGCAACGCTTCGTGAATAGGTACCACGGCGCTTTCAATACCTTCTCCGACTACACGGACACGTGGTGCGCGAATACGTTCGTTAATTTTGTGCTCCGGCTCCTTATTTTTCCTTACAAATATAGGATTACCCGGCCTGTTCTGCTTTAAAATATCTACCTCCTTTGTTTTAGTTTAACATCTCTTTGACCTGTTCCAAAATAAGCTTAATCAAGGTATCTGAGCTCATCACCCCGATATCGCCTTTGCCGTGTTGTCTGACGGCAACTTGATTTTCAGCCTCTTCTTTCTCTCCAACAACCAACATATACGGTATCTTCATCATTTCGCTATCGCGAATTTTTTTACCTATTTTCTCTGATCGGTCGTCAAAGAGGGTGCGAATTTCGTTATTTTTCAGCAATTCAACAACTTTTTTTGCATAATCATTGAATTTGTCGCTGATAGGCAAGACAGCCACCTGAACAGGTGCCAGCCAAACTGGGAAATTCCCTGCACAATGTTCGGTTAATACAGCGATAAAACGCTCCATAGAGCCAAACGGTGCACGATGTATCATCACCGGGCGGTGTTTTTGGTTGTCAGCACCCGTATAATCCAATTCAAAACGATCTGGTAAATTATAGTCAACCTGAATGGTACCAAGCTGCCAGCTTCGTCCTAAAGCGTCTTTTACCATAAAATCGAGTTTGGGTCCATAAAAAGCGGCTTCTCCCTCTACAACTCTGGTTGTCAGCCCGCGTTCTGCTACGGCTTCCTGAATTTCGCGCTCAGCCCGATCCCAATTTTCGTCAGACCCAATATATTTTTCGCGGTTTTCTTTGCTGCGCAATGATACCTGTGCCGTAAAATCATGAAAATTTAATGATTTAAACACATGCAAAACGAGGTCTATCACTTTCACAAACTCTTCTTTGACCTGTGATGCAGTACAGAAAATATGTGCATCATCTTGGGTAAACCCGCGAACACGAGTTAATCCATGAAGTTCACCGCTTTGCTCATAACGATAAACCGTACCAAATTCGGCCAAACGAAGCGGTAAATCTTTATATGATCGTGGCTCGGCTTTGTATATCTCACAATGATGCGGACAGTTCATCGGTTTCAGCATAAACAATTCATCTTCTTCCGGTGTATGAATGGGCTGAAAACTATCTTTACCGTATTTCTCCCAGTGACCGCTGGTTTCGTACAAGGCTTTACTTCCAATATGCGGTGTGACAACTTGCTGATAACCGGCTTTCTTTTGGGCATCACGCATGAAACGTTCTAGGCGTTCACGCAAATCTGCACCTTTGGGTAACCAAAGAGGCAAACCCTTCCCTACCCGATTGCTGAATGTGAACAAACCAAGCTCTTGGCCTAGTTTCCGATGATCACGCTTCTTAGCTTCCTTCAACAAAACCAAATATTCATCCAACATCTTTTGCTGCGGAAATGAAATACCATAAATACGCGTAAGCTGTTTATTTTTCTCATCCCCTCGCCAGTAGGCCCCAGCAACGTTCAATAGTTTTACAGCTTTTATATAACCGGTGGACGGAATATGACCGCCACGGCATAAATCCACAAATGACCCTTGACGACAAAACGTGATGTCTCCATCTGTCAGATTCTCTATGAGTTCTATCTTGTATTCATTGCTTTTTTCTTTATAGTAAGCAAGCGCTTCGGCTTTTGATACTGGATAAAGCACAAACGGATTATCTTGCTTAGCCAATTCATCCATCTTTTTTTCGATGGTCGGTATTTGGTCGGCTGTGAAGCTATCCTCTCCAAAATCCACATCATAATAAAACCCATTCTCTATCGAAGGACCGATCGTAAATTTTGCTTTCGGATAAAACGCCTGAATCGCTTCTGCCATCAGGTGAGCAGATGAATGCCAAAAACCGGCTTTCCCGTTATCATCGTCCCAGGTAAGCAAGCGCAAAGAAGTCGAATGATTAAGTGGCGTTGTAGCATCCCGAAGCACACCATCAATGTCTGCTACCAATACTTTCTTGGCTAAGCCATGACTGATGGATTTGGCTATCTCTATTGGCGTAGTGCCTTCTGGATATTCTCTAACGGATTGATCCGGAAATTTTATTTGTATCATGCCATGTTTCTAAGGGTGGCAAAGATAATGAAACAAGATGAAACCTACAATGATGCATACAAAAAACAAGATTTCACCAAAAAAAGTATGCTTCAGATAAGAAGCATCGCACAGGAAGTCATATCATAGTCAAAGCATTATGAGTATTAAAAAATTGCGTAGGTTTGTGCCTGTTATGCCGAGAAAAAGCAAGATACAGGTTTTGATAGCGAGCAGTCAGTCGTTGTTATTAAGCAGCTTAAAAGCATTAATAGAAAAGACGCAAGGTTTACATATTTGTGGAGAAGCCGACAATGCCGCGTCTTTGATTCAGCTGGCTCCTGTTGTTACACCTGATATTTTAATTATTGACAGAAGTTTAGACGGTTTTTTCGAAGAAGATAATATGGATTTAATCGAAGGTTTTATGAAGAACTATCGCGTACTCCTGCTCTCTGACATGAACAAAAGCGAAATATATCGGCTTCATAAACTAAGCATACAAGGCTTTATCACCACACTCTCTTCGGCTGAAGAAATGATTAATGCCATTCGAACGATATTCTCCGGTGGCAAGTTTTTTAGCGCTAAAGTAGTAGAGGTATTGATTGAACTGAGCTTTAAAAACACCTCTCAAGAGAAAAGCCTACACAATGATCTATCCGAACGTGAAATGGAAATATTTAAGTTGGTAACATTGGGAAAATCAACTAAAGATATTGCAGACGAGCTGCATCTCAGTAAACATACCGTTTATACACATCGAAAAAATATTCTGAAAAAGCTTTCCTGCAAGAGTGCTACAGAGCTTATTAATTATGCCTATACCAAAGGGCTGATGGAAGAGAGATAAACACCATTCATCAAAATTCAAATTTAAAATTAAAGACCGGCATGATACCAAACATGGTTGCCGCACGTACTTCTTTTGTATATGGATCGTAAAAATAACGGCTCACATTTAAGCGATTTACGACATTCTGTACTTCTGCTGATAGGCTGAAAGCCCATTTCTTAAAATTAAACCGCAGATGAGTGGAGATATCCATGCGGAAATAATCGGGAACACGTTCATTGAAGGTAGCATTAGTCATTACAACTTCTCTTCCAGCAGCTATAGAGGCTGTTGTATCAATCGGCGTATAACGATTGCCTCCACGCCAAATAATACGTGCATTGATACCCCAACTGCTTTGTTTACTTTTTCCAAATCTAAGTTCATAACCTCCCAAGGCATTCAACATATAATTCCCATTAAAGCGTGTATTGTACCAATGGCCGTCGCGCACATTGTATTCACTTTGGAAAACAGAAGCCGTAAGCAAAAAGAAATAGTTCTTGGAAAAGAATTTTTCTACGGTTATTTCCAGTCCGTAGTTTCTACCTAAACCTTCATTATTATACGGTGTACGAATAGCGCCAGCACTGAGATTTAGAATACAATCCGTGCTACCCGTAGTGGTATCAATCGGTACGGCATACAGATATTGAAAATACACTTCAGCTTTCAAACGCATTTGCTCCCAAAACGTCCAATCATACCCCAATACGGCATGCACCGCACGTGTAAGATCCAAATTATTATTTGCCTGAACATAATTCACACTGTCCGTGTACATACGACTGAGATAGTTGGAAACAGGCTCAATGCGGCTATGCATGCCAGCACCTATGCTCAATGTATGTCGCAAGGCAGGCTTCCATTGTAGGCCGATTCTTGGTTCGACAGAAAAATGTTTGTTGAGGATAAAGAGCAGTTGATGAAATCCGGTATTAAGTTCTAACTTATCCGAAATGCGAAATTTCCATTGAGCATACGTTTGAATCATACCGGTGTTACCGCTTTCATCAATAAAAATACCTTGTTGCCCACTATCATAAATAAGGCCTTTTGACAGAATAGAATAGAAATAATGATCGTAATAGATACCCGCTCGCAATATATGACGCGGATTAAACTTATGATTTACAAAAAAATGCATACGTGCCGTATAGTATGTAAACTGCTCATTATAGGCCGTTTGATTTTGATAGTTCTGATCTAAAGAATCCAGGCGATAAGCCAAATGATCGGCTGAAAATGACAAGACATTTTTTAAATATGTTTTCTGATTACGAAAAGCATACGTATATGATAAACCGGCCACACCAACGGCCTGGCTGTTGTGATCTTCAAAGCGGTCTGAACGTCTTTCCCATTGGGTTGAGTCTTTCATGGCAATCTCTCCTGCTTTCGACAAACCACCCATTCCCCAAAAACTGAATGTACCGGCTTTCTTACTGGGGAAATTAAAGACAAAACTCAGATCTTGAAATTCGGGGACAAGTGCATTATCAACAATTTTCAGTCCAATGGCATTAAGTAATACAAGCGTTGAATACCTGTAATTAAGGAGATAAGACCCATTATATTTTTTTGTAAACGGACCTTCCAATGACACCTGCAATCCTAACACTCCAACTTGAAGAGAATATTCTCGCCGCTGATAGTTCCCTTTTCTGAAACGGATATCAAACACGCCGGATAAAGCATTGCCATATTCAGCCGGGAATGCACTCGTAAAGAAATCGCTCGTGCCAAGTACCTGACTGCTCAAAATACTGATGCCGCCACCAGATCCGCCTTCGCCATTACTGAAATGATTCGGATTAGGTATTTCAACACCCTCGATACGCCAAAGCATACCTCTGGCAGAATTGCCTCTGACGACAATTTCGTTACTTTCATCATTGGTTGTACTCACACCGGCAAATGAGACAGCCATTCGTGCCGGATCATTAAAACTGGCCGCATAGCGTTGTGTCTCTTCTACATTAAAAGTTCTGGCACTTACGGTTGCCATTTCGTTCAACGGTTTATCTTTATCCGAATCCCCTTTGATAGTAACCGTTTCTATCTCACGGATATTTTCAACCATTTCAATATTCAACACCAGTTCTTTACCAGCCAAAACTTGTTCTTGCTGCAAAAGCACCTCTTCATATCCCATATATGAAACACGAATATTATACCGACCAACGGGCACTTGCTTCATTACAAAATATCCTTGCTCATCTGTTATACTGCCAAGCAAAGGAGATATGCCCGTCAAGACAACAGACACGCCTATCAAAGGCATTTGACTGTCGCGATCAACAACCCGCCCACGGATAGTTTGTGTATATTTCTGAGCAAATAATCCAAATGAAAGAAATGGAAAAACCGTCATCACAATAAGATAACGAACGGCATTGAAATTCATATCCGTCAAAATATGGTTTTTCATCGAGGGTATAAACTTTCTTGCTTTATTTTGGTTATCTTTCGACATCAAGCAAAGGTAAAATATGAATCTATAAACACAATTTCAATCATGAAAAAACAAGTTTTCTTTTTAATGCTTTTATTGAGTTGGTTAGGCATGGATGCCCAAATCACCATGCCACAGCCCAGCCCGTTATCTTCCGTTACACAAAGAATAGGATTAGTTGAAGTAGGTATCACCTATTCACGTCCCAGTGCCAAAGGACGCAAAGTGTTTGGCGATTTGGTGCCGTTTGATAAGATGTGGCGTACAGGTGCAAACAAAGCATCCAGACTCAGCATATCCGATACGGTAACCATTTCAGGAAATACATTACCAAAAGGAGATTATGCTCTATTTACCATACCGGGGAAAGCCGAATGGACAATCATTATCAGTAAACAAGCTGAATTATCCGGTACTGCCGGTTATAAAAACGAACAGGATATCTGTCGCTTTAAGGTTAAGTCCTTCACAACCTCATTTTTTACTGAGACCTTCACCATCGGGTTTAGCAATGTGACAACCAAAACAGCTGATGTAGAAATACTATGGGAAAATACAGGATTGCGCTTTACAATAGAAACTAATCCTGATCGTCTGGTAATGGAAAGTATCAATGCCGCATTACAGATTCCGGCCAATAATTATTATCAGGCTGCTTCCTATTATTTAGAAAATAATAAAGATTTGAAGCAAGCGCTCACATGGATAAATCTAGCTATAGAGAACGGCTATGCGCGTTACTGGGTGCTACGAACAAAGGCATTGATTCAAGTCGGGAATGGCGACTATAAAGGCGCCATCGAAACAGCAAGAAAATCATCCGAATTGGCTCAAAAAGATGGCGATGAGAGCTATGTAAAGATGAATGACAAATCCATTATTGAATGGGAAAAGAAAAAATAAAATTCATTTTGTCTAACCTTAATACATCCTTATGAAAGTAAAAAGCCCTGAGTAATAATCGGGGCTTTTTACTTTGAACCCAATTATATCGTATATCACAATGCTAAATCATAAGATGTAACTTGCCTCTCGTTGGAATTCTCTATGGAGACATCATAGTGGCCCGGATTTATGCCTGAGACATCCGCCACAAGCGAAATATTATATTCGCCCGGCAATTGCTGATTGATATATTTAAAATAACGAATAATCCCTCCAGATTCATCTCGCAGAACAATTTGCATATCCTGTTTTTCTTGATTGAAATAGGAGATCTTACCTTCTATTTTAACCGGCTTATTAGTAAACACGCTGCGAGAACCGGCTTCCGGCTCGGCATAGGTGACGGTGTACCATGGTGGCAAAACCCCTTTTAAACGCGCTATTTCTATTAATAGTGCTTGATATGTTTTCTCATCAAGGCCGGCCCTCCCAATACTGGCAACAAGATGATTGTTTGTAAAAACCCATATCAAATGCTGCATATCAACATGAGCATCCAGTCTTTTTTGATTCAAAAACCTTAAAACTCCCTGCATTTCATCCGATCCCATCTCTGAACGATTAAACATGGCACAGCCATTACAATTACTACCTTTATTTGAAGCACCACACAGAGCATTCAAATAAACCTCACGCGATTCTTCGGGTTTTAATACGATATTTTTCTCTCGATAAACAACCAATGGCTGGTATGAGTCATTATTCGGGTAAAAAATACGACCGGGTTCAATGTGCAAGTATAATGTGTCTTTAGACTTATTCTTCAATGAAAGTCTCAACTTGCGATCTGAACTTTGAGAATCAATTTCACCTTTGTAAGATAAAATTTTCTTCTTTGAAGCTTTCTCAATATTCAGATTTCTTATCTGAGCAGTCAAACTGCTGCTGCACGCTAGAATGACAGCAAGTGCAGCGATGATGGGCTTTTTCATATTATTTACTTGTTTTTAATGTTTGATCTATCGCATACTTTAAAATGGTTTTTTCATTGAGAAGCAGATTGGATGATAGCGGATTTTTTTCTAACAAAACGCCCGTTCTCAGCTCAGATATCATCAAATGTTGATTTTTATCATTTGATACATCCAAGAAAAAATAGGACAAAGCCGAGATTTGATCATAAGGCAAATGTAGTTCTGATACGCCAATTCTACTCTTGAACTCATAAATTACTTTGGTGTTTTCTTGTACGAATCTCAATGAATGAAGTTTATATCCTTTCGGCAGAACGATATCTTTTCCCTGCCTCGATCTGCTTAATTCAAATAAGCCATATACGCCACTGCAACTGATAGAAGTGTAATAATATTTATGCATTCCAAGATCTGAGATACGTAACGACATATTTTTTGTTTTGATCCATCTATTCAACGAAGCATCCCAAGAACACAATATATATTTATTCCCTTCGTCAGCTAAGTTCATTTCAAAATACATATCAATAGGCGTAGGCAAACAAAGGCCGTCCGACGTAGTAAAACGAATAGCTTCTTTCATACACATAATCTCATTCTTTTCATTCATTGTATTGAAATCTGCAATCATCTCATTGAATGAAATATGTGCTGAGCGTAGTTTCTGAGCATCCGTTACCAATGGAATTACCGGCAGAAAGATGATGATGATGGTTTTTATACTCATAGCATTTAGATTTAAAGGATTTATTATTCTATTTCTGAGATAAAGCAGTCCTTTCCGTCAACACGCTCTTATTAATGCAAATATTGATTGGGTCGCCTGGTTTATAGTTTCTTATTTTATCACTGATTATTTTTTCCACCCATGATTGATCAATAGACCAAATATTTTGGTTGGGATCTGTAATAATTATATCCAGCGAAACAAAACTGAATTTTTTGGGGATAAGAAACTTAATTTCGGTTTGATTATCAGAAATCTGCCCTGTCTGATAAATATGAGGGAAAGCGGATTTAAACGTGCCTGTATTGATAGCATATTTGACGGGAACAGAAAACACAACAGGAATTGCTTTCCCGGAAATGACCTGTTGTAACGAATATATCCCAGAGCCGGTAAACGGCATAGATAGAAATCTGAATTTACCAACCTTTTTCTGATAGACACCGGATTTAATTTGCTCCCATAAGTTGGTATATGTATTTAAACGAAAAATCAAAAGCTTGGCATTAGAAAACTCCTCCGGTATGGGAAGTAGAATACGTGAAGTATCTTGCAATTTTTGTTCTCCTTCCTTCAACTGAAATGCAGAAACCAAAGACAAATATTCGCCTCTTGAAGATATCGATTCAATGGCTGATGTCGTTTGCATATCTTGTATCTGTATCGTTTTAATCTGAAGTTCTTGTATAGCCTTATGATTGATTATGTTGTATTCAATCCTAAACCCATCAGCGTGGACAGTAGATGTATCTCTATAATTATTGATACTGGGGGACAATACAGGCACATGACAGGTTATTTCAATTTTATCTTCTACGGAACGGACAGGAGGATTGATTGTAACAATATCTAATACAATATTTTCCTCTCTAAAGAAACGCAACAATTCATCATAAAGATTAAAAAGATCGTTTTCCTTTTTCTGAATATTTCTGGAAGAGATAAATGATGAAGATATTACAATATTATCTGCCCCATATAAGATGTCAGAAAGGCGGCCAAGCTGATTAAGGTGTTCTTTATTTAAATGAAAATCACCTTCAGGAAAATCAAGCCTAATAAAATTATAGCCTTGTTGCGCTTGCAATACAATAATAGATAATACTAGCAAGCAAATAAACAAAAAAGTTCTCATGACAAATAGATTAATGTTAAGGAATAACGTCGTCTAAAAAGCCTGCTTTATTAACTAACGAAAAGGAAAAACAAATTATTATTTAAGACGAAAAAAAAAGATAGGCTACATGGCAATCCACTGAACCAGCCATATTTTTTGAGTTGTTTCAGTTATTCGCTGCTGATGTGAGATGCAGATACCCGGCACCCAAATGATTGTACCGTCGGCCTGGCACAAGACAAACAGATTGTCTTTTTCAAATTTATTAAGCTTATGATCGGTGGTTAAATCACTGATTTTTTTTCGGCCTTTCATGCCAAGCGGTCGGATATAATCGCCCATCTCCCATTTTCGAAACATAAGAGGAAATGTCAATTTTTCTAGATCAAGTTCTGCTACGGACGGATGATGAATGTGCTTATACTTTCCGATGGTGGTCGCTTTCCAAGTGAACGCCATCCAATTCCCTTTTGAGGCAGAGGTGATGATAAACGAATCCATCGTTAAGGTTTGTTTCTCTCTAATCAGGAAAAAGCCGCGATCGGTAATACAATCAAAAAGGGGAGATGAAAAGACTAACCCATTCTTTCCGCCAATCGCCTCTATCATATCAGCCGCCTGAGTCTGATTAAAGCCAAAATCCTTTATCAATTCATACAGCACCGATGCATGTATATCTCTACCGACTAATTCCAGCATAGCTATTTTATAGCCGGGCAACTCCGGATCTACATGGATAAGCTCTGATTTTAATCGCTGAACAGACATAAGATAAAGCGTCTTGGCCGTACGAAGATTATCCATATTTTTCAACATGCGGGAAGAGAAATTAGTATTTATTTCGGCAAACCGTGGTAATATGTCATGTCTGATGATATTTCGGGTATAATTGGTTTCTAAGTTAGTATGATCTATCCTGTATGGGATTTCATATTCGGAGACGAACGCTTCTATGTCATTTCGATGAGCAAAGAGCATTGGGCGAATGCGATTGCCATTGATTTCCGGAATACCTGTCAGGCCTTCAATACCTGTACCTCTAATCAGATTAATAAAAAATGTTTCAATAGTATCATCGGCCTGATGCGCTGTAGCCACAAATGCATAATCGTATTTTCTGCATAATTCATCAAACCATTCATATCTCAACTGACGCGCAATCTCCTGAGTACTGCCTTTTGTTCTCTCTTTGGTCTGCTTAATGCTCGGTGTGTAACAATGAAACTTCACGTTCCATTGTTTAGCCATTTTCTTAACTAATGCAGCGTCTTTTTCAGAGTCCTTTCCTCTCAATTTATAATTGACATGCGCTATATCAAACGGTATTTGATGCATATAAAACAGATAGGCCATCGCCATCGAATCTATACCGCCACTCACGGCCAAAAGGATTTTCTTCTGATCGGGTATGTCAAAGCGCACTTTCCAGTTTTGTATAAATCTGTCAGGAAAGCTCATGTATATAGGATTTAAGCATATCAATAATAGCAGTTGATTTTAATAAACATTCATTGTATTCGTCCTCAGCCTGAGAAGCCTCTGTTATAGCACCTCCCGACCAGAAGAAGATTTTCTGTAATGCTTTATTTAGAAAAACGGAACGTATCAATACATTCGCATCTATATTACCTTTCGGATCTATAAAACCAATAGTTCCGGAATACGGCCCTCTTGAAAAAGGCTCATATTCATGAATGATTTGCATAGCTCTGATTTTGGGAGCGCCTGTCATACTGGCCATGGGAAAAAGCGCTTTCATGATATCTATAAAATCTATATCCTGCTTCAACTGTGCAGACACGGTTGAGATAAGTTGATACCAGTACCGAAACGTATAAACGCCAAAAAGTTCATCCACCTTAACAGAGCCCGGTATAGATATTTTAGAAAGATCATTACGCGTCACATCCACAGTCATCACATTCTCGGTTCGATCTTTTTCGCTATTAAACAGCCGTTCTTTTTCTGCCTTCTCGTCTAAACCATCAATTCTTTTCTGTGTACCTTTCATGGGTTGAGAGAAAATAACAGCTTCTCTTTTTTGAAAAAATCGCTCCGGACTGGCGCTCATACAAGCCCAATCACCCCATTCAAAGAACATGCTCATAGGCATAGGTTGCTTAGCACAAAGGCGCTGCCAAAAGGTATAAGCATTCATAGCCTGTACATCCGCCGAAAAGGGAATACAATAATTCATCTCATAAATATCGCCCTCTCTGATATGCTGCATAATCTTATCGAATCCGGCTATATATTCAGCTTTTGATGTATGTTGTACAGGAGCTGAAACGACAATTTCTCCCTGTCCTACATATAGAGGCTCTTTATTTACTTCTACATGAGAGGCTGTACAGAGCACCACGTATGGGAACATGGAGACATCCTGAAGATGAGGCGTTACCGGTGCAAAAGAAGAGACCGTATCATAAGACAAGAAGAAGAAGATCCACTCCCCACGATGCGTATTCAAAAAAGAGGTTATCTCATTCAGATTTATATTCGGAGTATTCAAACAAAACAGATCTTCCACTCCAAAAGCCTGTACGGATTGATAAAGCGGTGGTAACAGATTTTCTCCAGAGGCAACCGACATCAAGTTTCGATAATGAAAAAAGAGCTGCTGCATATGCTATAACGATTTAATCAAAATTTTCATTTCCTGCATATCCTGCATGGCATATCTCACCCCTTCTCGCCCTAACCCGGAATCTTTAAGTCCTCCATAAGGCATATGATCAAACCGTAATGTGGGCGCTTGATTAAGAATAATTCCACCAGCCTGAATCTCTGAAAAGGCATAATCCATTTCTCTAATATCATTCGTAAACACACCCGCTTGCAATCCAAATCGTGTATGATTTATTTTTTCAACGGCCTTTTCAAAATCGTCATAAGGCTCTATGGTGATAACCGGACCAAATACCTCTTCTGCATTAACCTTCATATTAGCATTTGTATTAGTCAGAATAGTAGGCGAGACAAATGTACCTTGTTGCTCTCCGCCAGTAATAAGTTCAGCGCCTTCAGAAACAGCTTCATCTATCCAGCTTTTCACGCGCTTAGCATTCGGCTCATCAATCATGGAAGAGAACTCTGTTTCTTGATTTTCCGGTTTACCAACACGCAATGCCAAAGCCCTGCTTCTCATCTTATCGAGGCATGCTTCATAGTGGGTACGATGAACAAAGAATCGTTGTGCATGAATACATATCTGACCGGAATAGGAGAATGCGCCAAGCATACAAGCTTCTATCACGGCATCTAACTGTACTGATTGCGCAATAATCACACCGGCATTACCGCCCAATTCCAATACGGTTTTTTTCTTTCCTACATCCGCTTTCATTTTCCAACCTACCGTATCAGAGCCTGTAAAAGACAGAAGTTGTATTCTCTCATCCGTCACTAATGCATTACCCAGATGACGATCGGTCGGCAATATAGAAACAGCCCCTTGAGGCAAATCGGTTTGAGAGATGATACGCGCCAATGCTAATGTCGAAAGCGGCGTTATACTGGAAGGCTTTAAGATAATCGGGCAACCGGAAGCAATGGCCGGTGCTATTTTATGAACAGCCAAATTTAAAGGAAAATTAAAGGGACTGATACCGGCCACTAAGCCAATCGGAAAATATCTAACAATACCTTCTCGTCCCTCTCCCGATCTAGTCCAATCCATACGCAAAAGTTCTCCGTACAGGCGTTTAGACTCTTCTGCTGCTATACGAAACGTCTGTATGGCACGCGTAATCTCAGCTGATGCATACCGCATCGGTTTAGCCGATTCAGAAGAAAGTAATAACGCATGGTATTTCAGGTTCCTTTCCAGCTCATTGGCAATAAAATGCAATACCTCCGCCCGCTTCCAAGCAGGCAAGTTACGCATCCGTCTTTCAGCTTCTACTCCCTTCACTATAGCCTCATTCGTCATGTCCTTATCAGCAAAAGAGGCAAGCGCCACCAACGCGTTTGAATACGGATTCCGAATCTCATGCGAGATACCGCCTTCAATAAACGTACCGCCTATATATGGATTAAAGAGTTCCATCTTTTTTTTACGAAAATAAAGGAAATAATAGGTGTATACAAGTTTTAGAACAAGTATTCATTCGTCCGTTTTGCATAGCAAGAATTAGTGTTTAACAAATGAAAATTTTATCCATGTTATGTCATGTTGTGTCCTTCTCGATATTTTTTAGAAAAAATGCTTCAAGAAAACTTAGGAGATGAAATATCTTTGTAAATTATCTTGAACCTTAATCTATTTCATGCCCGGATTCTACGACACTCAACACAACATTAAAACCGGATGATTTTAATACCATTATGCCATGTACAATGCATGTGGAAAGATTATCGATGAAGATGTATCTGCCATATATGCATATTTGCAAACCATTAAATTCATCAAAAATCAGGTAGAGGTATTTTCACCGATAGCGAAGAAATAAGATTCGTATCATAAGTCGTGAGGCGTCATTCAGATTCGTCTTAATTGCGCTTAGCCGTTGATAACGGCACTGTGTGCATAACTCTTCTTTAAACAAATAGAAGAAAAGAATAGCTTTTCTTATTTTGTGAATCATTTTCAAGCATTTTGTCATACCTATCCATATATAAAGCATCAGCCGGTTCGGGAAAAACATTCTCTTTAGTCAAGGAATACCTGACTATCCTTTTTGGGAATCCTGATGAATTTGCGCACATCTCGGCGGTAACCTTTACCAATAAGGCCACCAACGAGATGAAGCAACGCATTATTGAAGAGCTGAGAAAGTTAGCCAAAGGAGAAGATTCTAATCACATAGTACATTTGGCCAAAAAGTTGAACCGGAATGAAGCATGGGTAAGGGAAAGAAGTAAAATTATATATAACCGGCTGCTGCATCAATACCACGATTTCAATATTCAGACGATAGATAGTTTCTTTCAGCGTATTATACGTGGGTTTGCGAAGGATATTGGCCTCAGCGCCGGGTTTCGGCTCGAAATGGACACCGATTTGGTATTGGAAGAATCCATCAACAAAATGATGGATGAACTAAAGCCCGATACCAATCTAACAAAGTGGATTTCGCAATTCTCAAGAGAGCTGGCTGATGAATCAAAGAACTGGGATATACGTGCGCAACTTTTCGCCTTTGCAAAGCATATATTTAAGGAAGAGTTTATCGAATTGGAGCCCCAGATTGCTGCATTTGTGAACGACAAAGAGAAAATACACCAACTGTCGGAACAAATTAATGTACAAATTAAAAGCTTCCGTCAGCAACTTGAAGTCTGGGTCAAAGACGGTGAGGCGTTATTAAACAAACACCATTTAGCGCCAAACGATTTCTCAGGAAAAGGACGATCATTCATGCAAATATTTCAAAAAATAAAAGCACATGACTTTAGCCTAACAGATACCTTTTGTAACAGTATTGGCTACCTTGAGAAATGGTACACCAAAACAACTGATAAGGATATCATTGATCGTATTCAGGCATTGTATCCGGAGATTAATCCACTATTGGAAAAGATTTACATCTATATCAACGATCATGGGCAACACTATTTCAGCGCCTTATTAGCGAAAGAGAATTTGTATCAGCTGGGTATTCTATCAGAAATACAATCCTATATACGACAATACAGAGATGAACATGAAGTGATACTTATGCCTGATACGGCCGCTTTGATTTACCGTATCATTCAAAATAACGAAGAATCTTTTGTCTATGAAAAAGCCGGCACGTATTACCATCATTTTCTGTTGGATGAATTTCAGGACACGTCTTCTTTGCAATGGAAGAACTTTAAACCGCTCATCAGCAACAGTATATCGCAAGGGTATTTGTGTATGCTGGTAGGTGATGTAAAACAATCTATCTATCGTTTCAGAAATGGCGATTGGCGTTTATTAATGTATCATGCGGAGCAAGATATCCCTATCCATCAGGTGATTCAATTAAACATAAACTACAGGAGTGCGATAGAAATCGTGCGGTTTAACAACACCTTATTTTCCTCGTTACCCCAAATGCTGAGCAGGCAATTTACACGGGAGTTTGAAGATAACAATATTCAATCCGATGCTTACCGATGGTTTGTTGATGCATATCAAGGACAGCAACAACATTATAATTCAAAATTAACCGGTTATGTATTGGTTAGGAACATGCATGCCGAAGCGGAAGAAACCGGAATAGACTGGCAAGACTTGGTCATAGAAGATATTATTCTACAAATTACAGATGCTATAAGTAGAAATTATCAGCCACGCGATATTGTTTTATTATGCAGAAACGGAAAAGAAGCCGCTCTTCTTTTCAACCAGTTAACAAAAGCAGAATTGAACACCGGCATTATCAGTGAAGAATCGTTGCAGATTTCAAATAACAGTTATGTTCAGCTTATTATCTCGGCCATTAAACTTATAGCCGGTGTGAATGCTTCTATTCAAACAGGGCATATGATCACTCAATATGCATTATATCTAACCGAAAACAATGTCGATCATTTACATCAATTTATACTCTTTCCTCCCCCGCCGATCCGGTATGTAATAGAAAATAAAGACACGATTTCTCAACAAACCATTAAGGATATGATTGCCACATTGCATGTCGTATTCAACGATGCAGGCTTATTCAGAAAAGAAGACGAAACATTTTTTCAGGCTTTTTGTGACGAGAGCATACAATATCATAACGAATATGGCGGTGTCTTATCCCAATTTATTGAATGGTGGGATAATGAAGGACAGCTCAAAACAATTAAACTCTCCGAGACACAGAACGCCATTCGCATCCTTACAATACATAAATCAAAAGGTCTGGAATTTCCTGTTGTCATACTTCCATTTTGTAGTTGGAGCCTCGACCATCGCCCTAACAGCGATAAGAAGTTATGGGTGAGGCCTCATAAAGATCTTAGATGGCAAACACCATTGATTCCTATCAAATACAAGCAAGATACTCTGAAAACATATTTTAGAAAAGAATACATGGAAGAAAAATCTGCGGCCTATCTCGATAATCTGAATTTATTATATGTAGCCCTTACCCGTGCAGAAAATGAATTATATGTCTATTTAAAGGCGCCGGACAATACAATAGAGCATAAGAATGTCTCTTCCTTGCTTTGGCATGGCTTGACGGCACCGGCTATAGAAGACAAAAACAATATCTTTACCGATTTCAGTTTATCTCTTGATGCCCCAAACGCCTGTTTGGAATTAGGCGAAAAAACAAACAAGGTCTCTAAGTCGTCAGACAAAGATATAGCACCCATGTACGTACAGGATTTCACATACGGCTATCCTTGGAAAAACACCCGACTGAGAAAAACGCCGGAAGCCAAAAAGCCCTGGCAAGAAAAAGGGTTGGCCGTGCATGATTTATTATCCAGAATGAGAACCTTTGATGATGCCAAAACAATCATCAAATTGTACAGCGATACAGCGTATTTTGATGCTGATGAGATAACGTTCTACAATCAGCTAATTGAACAGCTTGATGCACACCCCATTTCAAAAAGCTGGTTTGAAAAAAATAATTTAGTACTGACGGAGCAGCCGCTCATACAAGAAGACGGGCGTGTTTTAAGACCTGACAGAATGATATTTAGAAATGAGTCTGTCATCATTGTTGATTTTAAAACCGGCGATCCCAATGCGTCACATATTGAGCAAGTGAAAGCGTATTGTCAGGTGGCCTCAAAAATATACAAGAAAAGAGCCATCGGTTATCTGTATTATATTGCAAACAACAGCATAGAAGAAATAAACCAGACAGCCTGAATATATCATGAGTTTTATACAGGAAATAGCTAAATATCTAACAGAAACATACAAGGAAGAACCAGTTTCGGTTTTTGTCTTATTTCCTAATCGCCGACCGGCTGATTATTTAATAAAGGCCTTGCACGACAAAGGAAATGTGTGCCAGGCGCCACATATCTATTCCATTGACGACTTTATACAAAAAGCGTTACCATACGCCAAAACCAATAATTTTCATCTCATTGCTATTTTATATCACATTTTTCGAAAACATCTATTGGGTAAGGAAAATTATGATTTGTTTTATTCTTGGGGTGAGATGCTCCTGCTTGATTTTTCAGAGATAGACAAACATTTAGTTAAGACGAACGACCTGTTTAGTGTATTACTGAAAGAAAAGGAAATTACGCAGCGCTTCTACTATCTTGACGAGGAGCAAATACAGGCTATTAAACAATTCTGGGCAGCCTTTCATCCCGAGCGTATCAGCGATGAACAAAAGTCCTTTTTACACTTATGGAAAGAATTAGGTAATATCTATACTGACTTTCAGGCAATCCTAGAGGAAAAACACATCGCCTATACCGGCATGCTGTATAGGAAACTGGCCGAGAAACCTGAATTATATTTACCGACGATATTGCCACCCTCTGCACATCTTATCATTGCAGGATTCAACACGTTGACACCTTCCGAGGTCCAGCTTTTTTCTCACCTAAAGAAAACGTATCAGACACGCTTCTTTTGGGATGTAGATAAACTTTACACAGAGAATCCCGATTACGAAGCCGGCTATTATTACCGAAAATACAAGGACAAATTTGTATCCGTAAATAAGGCTCTCCAAGGAGAAAAAGAGGTTTATCTCTACGATATAACTAAATCTGTATCCCAGTTTCAGCGCATCAGCACATTAATTAATGGGAAAGTGCCCGAATCAGGAAGCAAGCAAAAAGAAAAACCAATTATTCAGCCGCAAGATAGTATCGCAATTATTTTACCGGATGACAGTAAACTTCAGCCGTTACTTTCTTCCATCAGTCCGATAATCGGTGAACATACAACCGATCGGCTCAACATCACAATGGGTTTGCAACTATTGCATTCATTACCGGCCACACTTTTTGAAGGTATCTGTGAAATGCATCGCTTTGCCGTCAAAGAAGGTGATGATTACAAATACAGTCGCAAACGTTTTTTTCAATTTATCAATCACCCATTACTAGCCCCTTTTGCTCAAGGTAGAGATCGCTGGAAGAAAGATATTGAGACAGAAAAGATCTTATGGATATACCTAAAGAATTTGCCGTATGAATGGAAAGACATAACCAATTTGCTTTATCCTCTGCATGATGGCATTGAATTTCTAAAACAGTTAAACAGCTTCTTTGCTCATTTAATAGTATACATAAAAGATACGGCACACACATATATTGATGAGATACAGAAAGAGCTAACAAGCACTTTTTCTCAAGCAATACGTGACTTAATTACAGCCGCAGAAGAGGAGAACATTCCGCTTTCAATAGACATATCCATTCGTTTAGTCAGACAGCTCATTCGCAATACACGCGTGCCATTCCAATCTGATTCGACAAACCGTATTCAGATTATGGGATTAATCGAATCACAATGTCTTGACTTCAACCATGTGTTTATCACCGACTGCAACGAAGATATTCTGCCGCCATCATCATCGTCTCATTCGTATATTCCATATAGCATACGTCGGGCTTTTGGCCTAACCACGCCCGAAACACATCATCGCATGTACAGTTATTATTTCTATCGCTTGCTTAACAGATCTCAAACCACACATCTGTTTTATAATACGCTAGCCAGCGATTTGCAACCGGGCGAGCCGTCTCGCTATATCCAACAGATCAGGGCCGACTTACCGAAAGACCGTTTATTTGAGTTCAAAGAAAACAAAGTCACATCTGTTGAATTACCCAAACCTATTGCTATCGGCAAGAGTACTGAGATTCTCAACCAATTAAGGAAATACACAACAAATGTAGAAAATGGCACATACCTTACACCCTCTGCCATCAACACGTATTTAGACTGCCGGCTCAAGTTTTATTTTCGTTATATCGCCGGATTACAAGAAGATACTAATGCCGAAGAAGATATCAATCTCGCCGTATTTGGCAACCTGCTGCACCAAACCATGCAATACATTTATGAAACGGGCGCACTAAAAAACAAATCATCCGATTTTTCAGAAACACAGATTAATGCATTACATACAGACATTGATCATTGTATTAATAGGGCTTTTCATAAAATAATAGTGGGAGAAGATAGTTTATATCCATACGAATTTCAGGGTTCGGAGCTGATTGTCTATAATATTCTGAAAGAATATATCCGTAAGATTTTAGATTATGATGTTAAACATGCGCCACTTACCATTTTGAAAATGGAAGAAAAAGATGTCATGAATTTTAATCTAAATGAGATAACGGTTCGCATTGGAGGGAAAATAGACCGATTGGACAAGGTCGGCCAAGCAATTCGTGTAATAGATTACAAAACCGGTTCGTCTGAAAAAAAGAAAGAGTTTAAGCTAGTTAGTGATTTATTTGAAATACATGCTAAGAAAAGAGCCAATTATGCTTTACAGGTTTTATTGTATGCATACATAACAGGGCATTTCTATGATGACAACATGCCTATTATGCCTGTATTGATGTTTATAAGAGATATCCAAAGGTCAGATTTTGATATTCGGCTTAGGCAAGATACAGCCATCATTAATGATAGCCGCATCTATTTCGAGGAGATTGAAAAAGGACTAAAAAATTGCATGGAAGACCTCTTTAATCCTAACATAGCATTTGACCAAACACCACATAATGTACATTGCGGATATTGCCCATATACAATGATTTGCAGACGCTCGAAAGTCGAGGATTAGAAAGTCATGCCATACATCAAGCGACCGATAAGAAAATAAATGAACATACCGGTAATATCATTCGTGGTCGTCACGAATGGGCCTGTAGCAAGAGCCGGGTCAATCTTAAATCGATGCAACGTCAAAGGAATAAATGTACCCATAATAGATGCCACCAGGATAACGGTCAACATGGCCACACTAACTGTAACAGCCAATGCCGGCGAATTGCCAAATACAATATTATATACAAGAATGACGGATGCACAGATAATCCCGTTAAACATGCCTACTGAAAGCTCTTTAAAGAACTTCACCCATGTATCCCCTTTCTTTAATGACTGATTAGCCAGTCCTTGCACGATGATAGCACTGGACTGCACACCCGCATTACCACCCATCGCAGCAATAAGTGGCATAAAGAAAGCCATCTCCGGATAAATCTTAATCTGATCTTCATAAACACTGATTACGCGAGAGCCGACAATGCCACCTAGCAAGCCCACAAGCAACCATGGAATGCGAACGCGCGAAAGCGCCCAAATAGAATCATCCGATTCGGAAGTACCACTCAAACCGCTCATCAATTGATAATCCTTCTCGGCCTCTTCTTGCAATACATCCACCACATCATCAATCGTAATACGACCAACCAAACGCCCTATCTCATCTACAACCGGCAATACAACCAAATCATATTTATTCATAATACTGGAGACCTCTTCTGCCGACTGATGCACAATGGCATATTGAATCTTATCAATATACATATCTTCAATACGCACACTTTCCGGCTCAATAAGCAGCTTTTTCAATGGGAGAATACCAAGCAACACGTTATTATCATCTACAACATACACCGTATAAACATGATCTACTTCATGCGACTGAAGGCGCACTTCGTCCACCACCTTTTCTCTCGACCAGTTAACATTAATCTTAACCAGCTCTTTTGCCATTAATCCGCCGGCCGTGTCTTCTTTATACTGAAGCAAGTCAACAATATCGCTGGCGATGTCAATATCTTCAATTTCCGAGAGCACTTCACGCTGGCGTTCCTCAGATAATTCAGAAATAATATCTGCCGCATCATCCGAATCAAGATTCTCAACAAAATTTTCAGCAATCTCTTTGGATGTAAGCTGGTTTAGGAACTTTGTTCGGACATTCTCATCCAAAAAGGTAACCACTTCTGCTGCCTTTTCTTCATCTATAAGCGTATAAAGATATTTAGCCCTAACCGGCGTTATTTCTTCAAATATTTCTGCTAAATCAACGGGATGGAGGTCGCCTATTAACTCAAGGATCTGAGTCTCTTCACGGCTTTCAATAAGGGATACGAGCCGTTCGATAAACTGCGATGTGATTTCAATTTGCACCTTCTGACCGGAATATCCATTTACCCTGTTATTATTTTAATTTGTTGTATCAGCTCTACAAAATCACCCAAACTTAATTGCTCTGCGCGCTTATCAAGCCAAGGGAGCTTTTCCCAACCAACGGGCAAATGTAATGTTTTTAGCGCATTTCGCAAAGTTTTTCTGCGTTGTCCAAAACCGGCTTTCACAACTTTAAAAAACAAATCCGGATTTTGAACAGACGGTGTCGCCTTTCGTATCATCCGAATCACACCGGACTGCACCTTGGGCGGCGGGTCAAATACATGTTCAGGCACAGTAATAAGATACTCTACATCATACCAAGCCTGTGTAAGCACACTTGTTATGCCATAGACTTTGGACCCATTTTTAGATGCTATCCGCATAGCTACTTCTTTCTGAAACATCCCAACCACAACCGGAACGGATGCGTAATGATGCAGAATATGAAATATGATTTGTGTGGAAATATTATAGGGGAAGTTGCCTATTATGGCACAGCCATTGGGAAACAAACTAGTAATATCAAGCGTAAGGAAATCCGCTTTCAAAAGATGTGCATCGTCAAGCCTGTATTTTTGAGTTAAATAATCATAGAGCGTATGGTCCAACTCGTTAAGAAACAGATCAAAGGACGGAAAAGTCACCAAGAAATCTGTCAAAGCACCATGCCCCGGTCCAATTTCTAATAAAGGGCCTTGATAACCGGTAGATATCATAGCCTGCACAATGTCCTGAGCTATTGATTTCTCTTTAAGGAAATGCTGGCCGAAGGATTTTTTATGTACAAAATGCTTCATGGTTAAATCTTAGAAGGATAATCGAAATCTACTAAAGTAAACGGCTTGCTATCAAATGCTAAATTAGTATCAAAACGGCAAATCGCCATACCACATGTAGGCATATTATCAATAGTGAGATTAGAGTAACGATTCAAAAAATCAGTTATGCCGGGATTGTGCGCTACAATCATCACCGTATCAAAATCGGAGATATATTTTTTAAAGACGGCCATAATAATAGCGGATGGCGCGTGATAAAGCGATGAGTCTTTTACAAAAGGGATGTCCTTATCATCTATTGATTGATGAAATAACACGGCTGTTGTTATCGCTCTTTTTGCTTCTGAACTCACAATCACATCTGGCCAAATCCTTTTATTTTTTAAGCGAGAGGCCATCATGGGCGCATCAAGCAAACCCTTTTGACTCAACGGCCTGTCAAAATCTTTTAGAAACGGATTATCTCTATTTGACTTTGCATGCCGAACTAAAACAAGTGTCTTCATACATCAAAAATACAGTAACTCATTTCATTTTTATCTATCAACCCAATGTTTCATTAATAACAGGCTGTTGATTAAATTTCAAAAAACGACCTAAAACAAATTCTCTTTTCAAATAAATTTACGCTGTATGAAAAATAAAAAGCGTAATTGGATAATTGGTGCTTCCGTAATATCCATTTTGTTGCTGGTTGCTTTATTTTTCATTCTTCGGCCTGTATTTCGCAAAAAATCTCCGGCTATAGAGGCTATTCCGGTTGATGCCGAAATGGTTTTTGAGATGTATAATCCGTTTGAGCAAGGCCGTCAATTACTGGCGTTACCTATTTGGTCAACGCTTGATACCATACCGGCCATCCAGCAATTCATTAATGATTTCCGCCCACTGGATTCGCTGATAAAAAACCATGAAGGCTTATCCGAATTTTTTGCAGAAACGACGCTTTATGCGTCTCTTCATCATACACAAAATGGCTACCGACTGCTTTACACCTGCAATTTAAAGGGGACATTAAAAGAATACTTTATCGATCAGTTCGCTGTAAAATCAAACAAAACACATCCATTGGAAAAAATTCCATACGAACATGGTATCATACGTCGTATGCGGTTATCGCTCAGCAATCGGTTTATAAACTATGCCATAAAAGAAAATATCTGGATCGCATCTTTTGATATCGGCTTAGTGGAATCGGCTTTAGCTACCCTTCATAATAAAAATGGATTTACAAAACGCGAGGATTACCATCGCTTAATTTCAATGCAGCCCCCATCTACTCCTTTTAGCTTGGTTGGCTCATTAGCTTCAATGTTTAAATTCAGTGCAGCATATACAGGAACAGAACTTGAACATCTCCTATCAGCAGACGCCCAACAAATAGGTGAGTTTTCTGTAGCATTAGATTCTCATGGTGTTAACTTAAACGGCCTTTTCCCCATCACCTCTAATAGGGGATGGATACATTCGTTTCCGGAAAAAGAAGAAACCGTCAATGACTGTTTACCATATATCCCTACACGAACAGGTTTTATTCTGAACTTTCACGCCGAAGGTATAAAAAAGCTTTTACCCAATCATATCCTCACCTCATTGATGGCTGGACCTGTGGCCATCTCCAGTCGTTATGACAGCTATCATCAGCAGCTTCATACATGGCTCATTTTTCGCACAAACGATGACAGCAAGCATATAACCGAACAACTGGGCGACTCGCTTATTAACCTCTCGTTAACCGATTCAGCCCTTTGCAGCATACGTCATGACTCGTCTCTTTTGGTCTCATTCCCTTTTGGTGACTTACTAAAGGCCTCGACTTATTACATAACCCATAAAGACAATTTTTTAATTATCAGCCCCCTTCTTGCGTCTATCTCCTTTTATCATCAGGAGATAGTAAAAGGCTCGATGCAGAATTATCCTTTATATAAAGATGCGTTTAGCACGAACAATAAACAGAGTGCTTCCTGGACTTTATGGGTTCAACCATCTCTTCTTCATAGTTTCTCGGACGAGAAGAGCGATGATATACCGGTTCAGCAGCTATTCGAAACTATATCTATAAAATGGACGAATAAAAAGGAAATTGCCAGATGCCAGATTCAAACAAACATTAATACCGGCATACAGAGTGTTATACCGATTCAGTCTGAGATACAATTCTCCTCGCCACCTCTCTTCTCCCCTGTCCCACTTATTGGCAAGGACACATTGCTTGTTACGGCCACGCAACAGCATCTCATTGCTTTCACTCCCACCGGAGAGATAAGATGGAAAAGAATGCTTGAGAGCCCCATTATGTCAATGCCGGTTACAGTAAACTGGTATCCTGAATCCGGCACACAATTAGCTTATGCTACAGAAGGCAAACTTAATCTTATCCAACACGAAGGTAAAGACTTACCCGGCTTCCCTATCAATATCCCGGTTTTACGCCTGCTTCCTCTATCACAAGGCTCCTCCATGCTCATTTGGGAAAAACAAGATCATACACTATGGAGCACCGATCGCAACGGACAAAATAAAATGCTTTTTGCTCATCCTTATCCCGGCAGAACGGATATTCTGATTGTAGCCTCCTCCTCTCCTTCTTTTACATTTTGGATCATTGGCAATGACGGTGCGGCTACCGGCTACAAAACCAATGGACAAACGGTGCAGTTGCCTGCTTGGGATCATCCCATCACCAGTCCCGTGATACCGGTAATGCATGCCGACTGGAGTCTGAGCGCCTTGGTGTTTTCTGACGCAAACGGTTCGTTCGTCATTCGCTATTTAGACATAACACGAAAACCGGTTGTCATACAGCGAAGCAAGCAAGCTGTTATGATTCACTATGGAAAATTTGACAAGCGTGAAGAAAACGTCTTTCTTATTTGGGAGGACAATGCATTTAAGCTTGTAAGCCGAAACAACAAGGTGATAGCAGCATCAGGAAGCGTTGACTATGGCCATTTTCGCCTCATATACCAATCTGACGAAATGCAGGCGATTTATGATAATATGCAAGAACGGCTTTTTATGCTTGACCGAATTATGAACATATGGCCAGGCACACCTATTTGGGGCAAGATGCCTTATATAATACAAGGTATGACTTCGCCTTATACGATACTATTGAACTCTCAAAACAAGTTTTTGATTTTTTCTATTCCATAAATAAGGGGTAGCTAAGAATAAGACCGTTGCAAAATTCCAATCGTTAAATTTAGCTTATCTTTTTTATAAAAT
>JAIXKU010000129.1 GCA_026936045.1 Flavobacteriales bacterium | reverse complement strand
CCTTTATTGCATGCTACAAAAATAGACTTTATAAAATAACTGTAGCATTTTTGTTAAAATTTATCTTCCAAAGATATCAAAAATCAAACAGACAGGCATAAAGGGAACTGTTAAAATGCAAAAAGAACATTACCTTTGGTCCTGTGAGCCAATTTAACGTTTATGTTTCTGTCAGTAACGATTTAGTCACTGATCAGCGGGTAGCAAAGGTATGTACAACGCTTTACCATAGAGGCTATAAGGTTTGTCTCATCGGACGTCAATTACCTTCATCGTTGCCGCTCATTGAACAGCCTTACAAACAAATCAGATTGCGATTATTCTTTCTTAAAGGACCTTTATTTTATGCTTGTTTAAATCTACGCCTGTTTTTCTACCTGCTTTTTAAGAAAACAGATATCTTACATGCCAATGATTTAGACACGTTATTGGCTAACTATTTGGTATCAATAATCCGCAATAAGCCATTAGTCTATGACAGCCATGAGTACTTTACAGGCGTGCCCGAATTAGCGCATAACCACTTTGCCAGACGCTCTTGGAAAGCTATAGAAAAATGGATTCTTCCTAGATTAAAATATTGTATAACCGTCAATCAATCTATCGCTAATCTTTATCTACAGGAGTACGGCGTTCAATTCCACGTGCTCCGCAATATGCCCATGCGTTGGCAAGAAACACCCCTTCCCTCAAGAGCTGATCTAGGATTACCCGTAGATCGAACCCTAATCTTGCTACAAGGGAATGGTATTAATATTCATCGAGGAGCGGAGGAATTGACAGAAGCCATGCAGTTTATAGATGAACAGTTTCTTTTATTGATTATTGGTAATGGTGATGTATTACCGAAACTAAAAACCATGGTAAGCAGCTTGACCCTTGACAATAAAGTTTGGATCATGGATCGTATGCCATATGAAAAATTAAAAAACTACACTGCCTGCTCCGATTTGGGCGTAACATTAGACAAGGACAACAATCTAAATTACCGATTCAGTTTACCAAACAAGATATTCGATTATTTACAAGCCGGCATTCCCGTACTTTCATCCAGATTACCTGAATTAGAGCATATTGTTAAAAATTATAAAGTGGGTTGGTTACTTGATGAGGTAACACCAACAGGCATCGCGCAGAAGATTCATTCAATCTTCACAAATTCAGTTGAGTACGAACAATGTAGATTACATGCCAAAGAAGCCGGTAAGAGTTTAATTTGGGAAGAAGAAAAAGTGATTCTCGATCGGCTATATATGCAGATTGAAAAAGAAAACCCTAACTTTGCTACCAATAAAATTAATATTCAATGAAAAATGTAATGATTGCAGCCACTTTTATAGGTATTCTAATAAGTGCCTGTGGAACAAAGAATCAAGCACAAGATGTGAAAAAACCGGAAACCCTAGATGAAAAAGTCAGTTATGGTATCGGATACGATTTAGGTAAGAACCTTCAATCACAAGGCATTACTTTAGATGCTCAATTGGTTGCTCAAGGTATTATGGCCGCTATGAATGATTCATCTAAAATGCTGATGACCGAAGAAGAAATGAACCAAGCGTTCAACGAATTTCAGCAACAACAAATGCAAAAGGCACAACAAGGGTTACAACAACAAGCTGCTCAGTACGAAGCTGAAGGTCAGCAATTTATGGAACAGGAGAAGAAAAAAGAGCCTAAATATAAAGTTACACCATCCGGCATGATGTACTTAGTTGTAAAAGAAGGGAAAGGCAATAAGCCTAGTTTAGAAAATAATGTAAAAGTACACTACAAAGGCTATCTTACTGACGGAACTGTATTTGATAGTTCGTATGATCGTGGTGAACCGGCTATTTTCCCTGTAGGAAACCTAATAAAAGGATGGCAAGAAGCTCTTGTAATGATGAGCCCGGGCGCAAGTTACAAGTTGATAATTCCGGCCAGTTTGGCTTATGGTAACAATCCGCCTCCAGGATCACCTATTAAAGCCGGCAGTACGTTAGTATTTGAAATGGAACTGCTTGAAATCGTAAAATAGAAGCATTCTTATCCAATATTTAAACGGCCTGATACTTTTTCAGGCCGTTTTGATTTTTCGCACATAAGGCTAACCTTTTAATCGCTTAGGTAAAGAATGCCAAACCAAATCATAGGAACAATCAATCAATTCGTGAACAAGGATATTGGGTAAAGAGCCGTCGAGAGAGAGTGTGTTCCAATGCTTTTTATTCATATGATAACCCGGCTGAATGGCCGGGTACCTCTCTCGTAGTTCTATGGCATAATCCGGGTTACATTTCAAATTGATTGCCAAAGGGCACTCATCCAAAGCCACCAAAGCAAAAATCTTTCCCATCACTTTAAAAACAAGGGTATGCTCATCAAAGGGAAGAGATTCCTCAACATGGTTCTTTTCAAGGCAATAAGACCTGATTGTTTCAATATTCATAACCACAACACTCTAACTATCTGGTACTTGTAAAATAAAATCTCAAAAAAACTTTATAAAATAACATAGAACTGAGCAAACATGCAACCCTGATTAGTATATTTACATCAATAGAAGTTGTATTTTGATTTATAAAAGCAGAAAGGAAAAAGTGATCAGAAATGATAAGTCGGTTTGCGCATTCTAGTTATCTGTGAGCAATGTAAATCAATAATAATTCGAAAAATATGAATTGACTCATACGTTAGCAACTTGGAAAACTTAGAACAAATAATTAACGATTGCATCGCCGGCAAGCGTTCTGCGCAAAATGCTTTTTATAAGATGTTTGCGTCGAAGATGTACGGTGTATGCTTGCGTTATGCTAAAGATGCAACAGAGGCGGAAGATGTTTTACAAGATGGTTTTATTAAGGTTTTTCAGCATATGGGTTCATTTAAACATGAAGGCTCTTTTGAAGGTTGGGTTAGACGTATTATGGTAAATACTGCTTTAGAAAGATTCAGAAAGAAAAATCCGCTTATCACAGTAAGTGAGATTTATCCTGTGGCTAAGAATATGAAGTATGATGATATAGAAAGTCAACTTACCGTCTCTGAGCTTATGCAGTTGGTTCAAAAATTACCACCCGGTTATCGCACCGTGTTTAATTTATACGCCATAGAAGGTTATTCTCATCAGGAAATAGCCGATATGCTAAACATAAGTGAAGGCACATCAAAATCTCAATTAGCACGTGCACGTGGTGTTTTACAAGAAGAAGTGTTAAAATTATATAATCCCATTCAAAAAAAAATAGTTAGCTAAACTGAGCATGGAAAATAAATTTACCAATATCGATGATGTATTCCGCAAATTGCAGAATTTCCAGGCAGAGCCTCCCGCTTATGTTTGGGATAACATCAGTAATGCATTAGACAAAGCCGGCAATAAACGAAAGTACCGTTTATGGTGGCTGTTTGGCTCCGGCGCTGCCGTTCTCGTAGCTTTTGTATCTGGTTATTATCTTTCAAACCTGTACAAACCAACACAAACAGCTGATAACGCCCAAAAAACCGAACAAATTAGATTTGCTGACAATCAATTAGATGATAATAGCACAGGAAATCTATTATCTCCGACAAATCAAAATCACTCATTACCTGCTAACAGCTTTTCAAAGGCCAATACAGACTATTCGCAAGCATTTGATAAAGAATCATCTACCCACACACAATCCTCCGAGAGTAGTATGGTTAATTCTCATTCAACAATTAAAGAACAGGATAAAACTTATACCGCTACCAAGAATACACAAAGCGATAAGACACCTGTACAAGAAAGCAAATCTCCTGATAACATAACGGATATTACTTTGCCAAACAGCAATGAACCTGTAAACACAGAGAATACGAAGGATATATTAGGTATAAATCAGGATAATAATAAGCTCAATGAAGTCATTCTGGGAAAACAAAACGAGCAGGTTATTACGGATGATACATCAGATAAAACTGAGAAAGAGAACAAATTAAATGGACAAGTAGCCGAGATAGCTTTACAATCAGGTGCTAAAACAGGTGAAATAGACCTGTACGAAGGTACTAATCCTCCCAATATGTACTTCCCTCTGATTAGTATCAGCCCATTCTTCTCACCGATGTACATCGTTCGTAATTCATCTAATAATGAATCTATATACGACCCCATCTATCCAAGCACGAATGATCGTTTTGAGCAAACTACGCATTACAGTTATCAAGCCGGAGTCCTGCTTGGATATAACTTCACACGTAGTGTCAGCCTTCATATTGGATGCAGCTATAATCAAATAACACATAGTGTAAGTAAATACCAATTACAATCAAAACCATTCGGTCAGGCTGGCAATGACTCCATGTTGGTTTTGCAAACTGGTGCCGGCGAATTAGAAGGTATCTTTTGTAACCCCAACACAGACAATCCGGATGCAGGACCAGTGCTTACGCTGCAAGACGGCATCATGCAACAGCCTATAGAAAGAGTGGTTCAGACCTTTGCTTTTGTAGAAGTGCCTGTATTAGTTAAATATCGCTTTGCCGTGTCCAGAGTGGGATTTCTATTTACCGGTGGTTTTAGTACCGGCTTTACTGTTCGTAATGATGCTTATGCCGAAAACGAATTTGAGAGTGTACGCTTTGGCCAAACACGTGATATCCGCAATGTGAATTTTAATCTTGTTTTAGGTGCCGGTATAGATGTGCAAATAACCCCATGGATGTATTTCACCTTTGAGCCTACTTTCCGTTATTCACTAATGAATTGGAGTACACGTGATGGTGTAAAGATGAATCCAATCATGATTGGCGCGAATACAGGTCTTTCATTCAGATTCTAATTCCCATCAAGGGAGGGATACAATAATCTCATTATCTTCGCAGTTTGATTTAACACAATGACTGCGAAGGTTTTTTTATTTCTGAGTTTATCTTTCTGTTTTATCCTTGGCCAGGCCCAGCGCACCATTCTATTTAACAATTACACATACGACTTTGGCACTGTCAAATCATGGGATAATCCGCCGGCGGTATTTCGTTTTGAAAACAACGCCTTTGATGCACAATATATTCTTACCCCTAAGACCAATCGAAATGTATATGTAGATTACCCTCGCAATAAAATTGAGTCGGCAGAAAAGGGAGAACTGAGAATCTTTTATTACACAACTAAAACAGGGTCTTTTGAGGAAGATATTCTCATTTATGTCAGTGGTTCTCAGAATCCCATTAAGCTAAAAATAAAGGGGAATATAAAGACACTAGCCTCTCATGCACTC
>JAIXKU010000018.1 GCA_026936045.1 Flavobacteriales bacterium | reverse complement strand
GTATGGAATCGCCTTGAGCAGCGCCCCTTAGAAGGGTTTGTTTTTGCGCTTACACCGTTTAATTTTACGGCCATTGGTGGTAATTTGCCTACCTCGGCTGCAATGATGGGTAATGTGGTGGTATGGAAGCCGGCCAATACACAAATATATTCAGCCAGCGTATTTATGGAAGTGCTTCAGGAAGCCGGATTGCCACCAGGTGTTATTAACTTGGTATATGTAAGTGGTCCAACAGCCGGCGATGTGATCTTCTCGCATCCTGATTTTGCCGGAATTCATTTTACGGGTTCTACTTCCACGTTCCAACAGATTTGGAAAAACATTGGTGAGAATATCCATCTATATCGCACTTATCCGCGTATTGTAGGCGAAACAGGCGGTAAGGATTTTGTTTTTGCCCATCGTTCGGCACATGCCAAAGAAGTGGCAGTGGCTTTATCAAGAGGAGCCTTTGAATACCAAGGTCAGAAATGTTCTGCCGCATCACGTGCTTATATATCAGAAAGTATTTGGCCTGATGTGCAAAAATATTTGCTTGAGGATATAGCGTCTTTCCGCATGGGAAAGGTGGATGACTTTAGTAATTTCATCAATGCCGTGATTGATGAAAAAGCCTTTGATAAGATTTCTTCATTTATAACACAAGCTAAGAAAGATGCGGATGTTGAGATTATATCCGGAGGAAATTTTGATAAATCATCAGGCTATTTTATAGAGCCGACAGTGATTCAAACCAAGCGACCGGATTATGTTACCATGTGCGAAGAGCTTTTTGGTCCGGTGTTAACCGTTTATGTTTATAAAGATGAGGATTTTGAAAAAACACTTGAATTAGCAGATAAGACATCCGTATATGCGCTTACAGGTGCCATCTTTGCACAAGATCGGTATGTGTTGAATCAGATGCTGAACAAGCTACGTAACGCCGCCGGTAATTTCTATCTTAACGATAAACCGACTGGTGCAGTGGTTGGTCAGCAGCCGTTTGGCGGTGCACGTGCTTCCGGTACTAATGATAAAGCCGGTTCTATGATTAACTTGCTGCGTTGGGTTTCTCCGCGCACCATTAAGGAAACATTTGTGCCGGCCATTGACTATCGTTATCCTTTTATGCAGGAATCTTGATGCGGTCATTAACATTGATTGGTTAAAACTTTTCTTCTTATGATTCTATTCTCATCCTTGTTCCATGTATTTTTGAAATATGGATGAGAAAGAGAAAAATGATACGTTGGATGAAATAAGCGAATCAGCGCTTTGGCTTCGTATTGTTAAAAATAAATACCTGATAGTTACGGTCTTTTTTATAGTCTGGATGGCTTTCTTTGATAATAATAATTGGGTGTATCTTAAGCGCTTAACCGAGGAAGCCGGTCAAAAGAGAACTGATAGAGCCTGGTATAAATCCGAAATAGAAAAGGTCAACGCCGAATACAAAAATATTACAACCGATTTAAATACCATTGAGCGCTTTGGGCGGGAGCAATATTATATGAAACGCTCAGACGAGGACGTCTATATATTCTTGGCTGAAGAATAAATCAGCTATGTTCTTTTGCGCAGTACAAAATTTTGTCCTAAATACACTTTCCTAACTTGTTCGTCTGCGGCTAATTCTTCAGCAGTACCTTGCTTAAGAATCTTACCCTCAAAAAGTAAATAAGCTCTGTCTGTAATAGACAGGGTTTCGTGTACATTATGATCTGTGATTAGAATGCCGATATTGCGTTTTTTCAATGAATAAACGATTTGTTGAATATCTTCAACCGCAATAGGATCAACTCCTGCAAAAGGTTCATCAAGTAAAATAAATTTAGGGTCAACAGCTAAAGCACGTGCAATCTCGGTACGGCGACGTTCGCCACCTGAGAGCAAATCACCTCTGTTCTTTCTAACGCGTGTCAGACCAAATTCTTCAAGCAGCATTTCGCATCGTTCCTTTTGTTTTGATCTTGAAAGAGAGGTCATCTCCAATACCGCTTTGATGTTATTCTCAACACTTAGCTTTCGAAATACAGATGCTTCTTGTGGTAGATACCCAATGCCTTTTCTAGCTCTTTTATACATGGGTAGGTTTGTGATTATCTCATCATTGAGATATATCTCGCCTTCGTTTGGTTGAATCATGCCCACAATCATGTAAAAACTGGTTGTTTTTCCGGCACCGTTTGGACCTAACAGACCAACAATTTCACCTTGTGATACTTCAACCGTAACATGATCAACAACCGTGCGGCTTTTATATTTTTTTATCAGATTTCGGGCAGCTAAAACCATATTACAGATTGAAATAAAGTCCAAACATAATACCCCAGTTAATGGAACTAGGAAATATCTCTTGTCCTGGATGATTAGGATCAGGCCGGCGCTTATGTGTTAGCCGCCATAAGAATTGAATACGCATGATATTAAATATATTTTCCAATCCGGCATTCATCTCTATGAATGGGATATGGAATCCGGTAACGGGATCCTTAATCTCGAAGGTATGGTCAGGCAATGCCATATAACGTTTATTCTCGTCAGAAATACTACCCATGACGGCTCTGATACCAAGCACCTCACGAAGTTTGAGCTTCCTGATACCGGGTATCTTGTTTAAGAAAAACCCATCGAAGTGGTGCTCATATCTAATAGAAATCCATTGATCGGAAACGAACTCAAAATAGTTCATGGTATTGAAAGCAAAGCGGTCATACATGTACGTATCATTACCCATGTGAATTTCCATCAAAGGATAAGGTACCACTCCAAAGATTTTCCCGGCCGTAATTTCGTAATCGGCATATCCTAATGGATTAATTCGTATGCGGTCGGTGATAGAAAGTTTGATTTTATGATAATTATAATCTGATCCTAGAAACCCCTTAATACCTAATGCATACGTAAATTTAATGATTGGGAATTTGCCGCGCAGCGGTCTGCGTTTGTTGCGTCCAGTTAAGAATTTTTGTCCCCAGGCAAATGTTGTTTCCAACTGCAATTCGGCCTTTGTAAAATGATCAAGATATTCATCTACCAGCCCAGTAGCCGGATTGATAAGCCCAAAGCGTAAGGTCCCGGTATCAAAAATACGCATCCATGTAAATGAAATTTTCTGATTAAAAGCGCTCGACCAGTCGTGTTCATAATAAAACTGAAAGGTATGCATATACGAAAGGTCAGAGAGTTTTCTACGTCTTAAAAATGTGCCTAAGAAGTTATCGGGGCGCCATTGATCAACACTTAAGCCAAGTTGATCCACATCCATCTTTATCTTAAATCCCAGCATGCGCCAAGGATTTTTTCGCTTATTGAAATGATAGGTAACACCCAAATCCCATTTTATGCGTTGATCTTTTGTTCCGTAGGAAATGTGTCCTTCCAGATTAAAACGTTTGCTGAGCTTATCACCTGTTCGTCCGCCAAGGCGTATGCGATGGCCTTCAATCTCGTTCATACTCCAGATTTCCTGAAGTGGCCCGATACCGACATATTTTAAATCAAGATAACCGCTAGCTACCAAATCCACCACTTTATATACGAACTTAAAGAAAGGTACTTTCTTTATAGAATCTACTTTGTTATAGATTGCTTTTTCTTTGATCGTTAAAGTATCATGCCGCTTTTCTTCCCAAAATTTATCGTCTTTCTTTAATTCATCAGCTAAAATTACATCATCAAGCATTTTAGCAAACTGCTCGCCCGGCGGTTGATTAATAATATAGTCCTTGAAGCTTGATGTTTTATTGATAGTGATTCTAAAATTCTCAGATTTAGGTGCTATATTGAGTGTGAAATTGATGAAATCACGTGGGTTGATATCAACACGTGCTACTTCTTTTGAAAGTACCCAATGCCCGTCAGTAAGGCGTTCGTATTCAGCACTTACCATAAAATCTGCAACCAAATTAATATTGGCATCACCATTCATTTTTAAATCAATCTTGCGTATGGCGTATGTGCTATCATGTATCCATACAGAGCCATCATACACTACTTCATTTTGAATACGCGGTTTGAAATCAATCTTATAACACCAGTTGTTACCAATAAACATACTATCTGTTAGATAAAACTTATAATAAGAGATAGCAATAGGGGAGAGCGGCCCGACAAAACTTTTTGATAGCAATAACTGATTATCATTATAGAAATTGAACTCATTATAAACAGAGCTAAGCAACGAAGTGAAGTTTTCATTTTCTATACCTGAAATCTTAGCAGCATTAACAAACTCCTTCGTATCTTGCCCGTTCTTCTTATAGATTTCAGATAGTGTTTCAGAGATTAGAAATGGATAATGGGGTTTGCCATTTATGGTATCCGGATCTTCAAACATAAATTTGAAGGGCTTGAGTAATTTCTGGTTCTTAAACTTCTCACTGAGATTATATAAGTTGAATTGTGTTTTAATATATGCTTGCGTCTGATAGCTTTGATAGCGCTTCATGTCATTCACGTCTCGATATTTACGTGCGCTGTCAATCAACATCTCGGCAGGATTGCCTTGATATTTAATCTCAACTGTTTTTAGTTCAATACCATCTTCTTCCAGTTCAATAATTACGTCTTGTTTTTTGCCGTATTCAATGGGTATCTCGTTAGGTTTATATCCTAAGAAACTAGCTCGTATTTTATTTACCTGCTTGGTGGTGCTAAGATTAAAGTACCCATTTTCATCTGTTATGGTACCGATGGTCGTTCCTTTAAAGAGAACATCGGCAAATGGCACAGGCTGCTTAGAGCCTCTCTCAATCACCTGACCACTGATGGTAGTCGTCTGTTGAGCCTGTACTCTTGCATACAGAATCAATAAGAAGAAAGAGAGGATGATATATGAGGAAATGGTTCGCAATTAGTTTTTATTTTCTTTTTCAAGCGTTTCCCAAAATTCAACGGCCCGACGTGTATGGGGGATAATGATGGTTCCTCCAACAATATTACCAATAGCGAGTATTTCAAAAAGCTCATTACGCGTAAGCCCATGATCGAGGCATTTTATTAAATGATATCTAATGCAGTCGTCACATCTTAAAACGAGTGAGGCTATCAATCCCAACATTTCTTTCGTTTTGGCAGGAATAGCATTTCCTTTATAGGCTTGTGCGTCAAGATTAAATAGACGTTTTAGAACAAGATTGTCTTCCGAAAGGATGACATTGTTCATACGTTCTCTATAATCATTAAATTCTTGTATGGGGCTAGACATAGAAAAAAATTATCGCGAAAATACCTTATTTTACTATATCTCAGATAGGAA
>JAIXKU010000302.1 GCA_026936045.1 Flavobacteriales bacterium | reverse complement strand
CCAAAGTTTGCTTCAGCACCAAGAGGTTTCGGAAGATTGTTCAGCATATTCTCAAAGTCTTCCAAAGTTTTGCATTGCTGAAGCGCCGTCTTCATAATAAAGCCCTCAAGGTCTGAAATTTTTGTTGTGTCATTTATCTTCAGATTATATGAAGCGGAATTCATTATCCCGAAACCATATTCATTAAATCCGCACCAGGCCTCCTTATTATCCTTATCCGCTGAATTTACCAGCCCTATGAATTTGTATTTACCATCGAAGAAATAAACAAGTTTGTTTTGAAGGGCATCAGCATCGCGATTTTTCAACAACAAAGGTCTGCCGTCTTCGGTTGCTTTGCCGGATACAACAGCAGTTGCAGGGCATATTACAGTGGATATGCAAAAAGATAATTGTACAAAAACAATTTTTCATAATCTATTACAAAAACTTAAATTAACCGAAATACGATGTACAATTTGCAGAATATCATAATGTGACGCATAATCATAAACAGCGCTGCCGCCTAATGGTACATTTGCACCTGCACCAAAAGTAAAATCCTGATCATCATAATTATATTTATAGCCGCCACGAACAAAAAATCTATCGAATACAGAAAACTCTGTTCCAAAGTGAGCGCGTTCATCATTATCATTTGGATGAGAAACATCTATTGCCCCACGCATTTTTACAAAATCATATTCAAATATATCAAATCCGATTCCGACCTGAAAGTTTAACGGAAGCGATCTTCTGCCAAGCGGCCGGTATTAATTGCTTTCCGGAAAGTTATCCTTCCGATAAAATCAGGTCGTTATCATATTTATAAGATTCTGGAAAATCTACCTATACTGTGTGCCAATATCAAATGCAAAACCAGAAGCTGTTTCATTCCAAATCCGTTGATTTATATACTTAACCGTTACACCTACACTGAATCTGTCAGTTAAATATTTTGCATACGAGACACCGAGAGCAATATCGCCTGCATCAAAATATCTGCCCGTTCCGTTTGGCTCCTGTTCGGTTGTTATTTCCATTTTATCAGTTGTGAATAAAACCATACTGGCTGCAAACGTTCCTAAATCACCGGCATTATACACGAGCGAAGCAGCATTAAAATCGAAAAGATCAAACCAGTTCATATAAGAAAAATGTGCCTGCACATTGTTTACTTTTACAATGCCTGCAGGATTCCAAAATACTGCAGAAGCGTCATCAGTTAAACCAACAATAGCACCCCCCATTGCTTCCGAACGCGCACCGACAGGTATTTGAAGAAACTGAGCTCCGGAGGTTCCAAGATTTGGATTTTGTGCAAACAAATTTCCGAAGCTACTTAAATAAGTGATAATATTTTTTCGTTTATCTATGCTTCAGATTATTTATATTGCAAATCGTTCTGTCTCGGAGGTTTTTGTTTTAACAACGTAGATATACATACCCGCTGCCAACTCTCTTCCTCCTTCTGTTCGCAAGTCCCAAATTTCTGTTCCATTAGTTGCATTGTGATATAATGTTTTGATTAAGTCTGCATCAACAGTAAAAATGTAAATTGTACATTCCGGAGGCAGATTAACAAACTGAATTTGCCTTAATGGCTCGCGCCTAAGTTCTCCAAATTCAGGCTCGTACAACGAAGAAACAACATAGGGATTCGGAACAACCCGTATTTTATTCAACTCGTTAGTAATTCTTTGCTGATCAACCTGAGCGCCTAATATTTTAAATGAATAAGAATCTTTTACGTTAGGTCGGATTGGTTTTATTGTTTCAACAGAAAATTTATGTCCTGCTGCGGGCGGAGTTGCAGATGGAAAAACAATTGTTCCTTCAATTCCACCGAATGTAAATGTATCGGATGAAAATAATGTATCGAGCAGGATGTCTGTATCAGTAACCGATAATAAACAAACCATTATTATTTATAACACCATTTCCTCAATGGATGCGATATATATTTTATTTGAACTAAACTTGCGTCTACTACTTCAAAATTCATTTCAACATTATCAGTACCCCGATTCTGGAAACATTTAATAATTTGCGGCTCAACTAATTTAATCGAGATACCATCATTAGTTGTTTGAGTTTGATCTAATTGATACGGGCGATTTTTAATTACTGAATCCTGCTGATTACGCACAACATTCATTGCATAATTAATTGTAATTATATCTCCCTGTTCCGGTCTCATTTCAGGCGTTGCTGATACGCTGTCACGCATACTGATTCTTAAACCATCTCCGGTAATAACAAGGTCTCTGCCGCCCGTCGGATATGGGTATCCGGTTCTTATTGTTGTATTTAATGTAACATTCTTTAAATCAAATATGCCGGAGCTTACAAATTCTAATGCATATTTATGTGGTTTGGTAGCAGCCGAATCTGTAATCTGAATCGTAATATCTGTCGCAGGGTCACCCATTTCTATCCGCGGAACAAAAGTAAAATTCGTTTTATACTCATTGCCTGCAAGTGATTCGTTATCAATTGCAGATGCATCAAACAAATAGTTTGTATTACCGGTATTCAGATTTGTAACATCTATGGCTGATACAGAAGTTCTGCCGATTGCATTTGATCTTGGCGTTACTGATACAGTATTTACAGCGTCAAGTGAATTTCCAATCGGACTTTCCAGACTTTCAACAAGAGTGCTGCCTCTGTCAAAAGCTGTTATAGAATACCAATATTCAAATCCATTGATTACTGTTGTATCAACGTAGGTATATTGTAAGCCAGTATTATTTCCGGTGGAATTTATAAGATCATATTCTGCAACTTTATCCCAGTGGATTCCTCTATCCTTACTTCGATAAAGTCTGTAGCCTTCAAAATCATAACCGGAAAACTCATCAAAACTTAATTCTGCTGAATCATCCCAATATAAAACGGCTTTAAAATCTCCGCTTGATGAAAATAATTTGGGACGGCTTGGCGGTTTAGGTAGATTGAAATTCACATCAACTGCATTTTGAGCTACTGTAGCAGCGTTTAACATTTCATCCAAAGTATTGCCTGCTATAAAGGCAGTATAAAAAACAAGTGTATCGCCCGGTGCAAGCGTATAAGGACCTGAAGAAATATTTGCTATAAGGTCTAAACCGGATGGAGGAATTGTTGCAGGATCATCAAAATGAATATTTCCACCGCTGCCGGGATGGAAATACTTACTGCCTATCGGTGAATTATATAGATTTATACTCGATGACATAAACCCATACTGAAGGGAATCAATGTCAGCTATTGCCTCATCATCTGCAAGCATATAATGCATATCAGAAATGCCAAGCTGAGTTCCATTAACCTCAGGTGTTTTTAATATCATTATACCGAAGTAACCTGTTTTCCCATCAGGCCATTCAGACGATATGCCATCATCATAAAAATATACGAGGTTACGTGCCTTTATAAACCCAATTTTATCATCTGCATATTCCGGATCTCCCCCGCTGATATTTCCAACATCTATATCATTTTGTAAACTAAAGTAAACTCCTTCATAAGTATTTTGACTTGTGTTAGTAAGTTCATACTTAAAGTAAAGAGCATCCTTAGCAAAGTTGGTTCCGAATGCATAACCTGTCTGTGCTAACTGTAATCCTAATATTTGCACAGTATTGTTGCTGTCGTTAAAAACACAATAGCTGTCCTGATCAGATATAAAAATGTTATTGCCATCTGCATCTTTTATGGGCCAGCCAAGCTGGATATTCCAGGAATTTGGATCATCACTCATTGCAACTCTTGCAGTATCACTGTGCCAAAATGGCTTTATTCCCTTTGTTGTAATCTTTGCAACATTACGGAATACTAACATATTGATTTATGATAGATATAATTTTACCGCTGTTAATAAAATTCATGGGGACAACTGTGATGATCTGGATAAAAGCTTACCACGATTTTCAAAAGCAATCGATGTTGCTTGCATTATGTATGCCTGCAACGATCCTGGTCCTGTGTTTTGCAGCGGATCTTTTCAGTTTTATCCGTTTGGGAAAAACCATTGGAAGTAGTATCAAACATATGATTATGGGTATATATATAACTCTTTTCATTTTCACCACTTTACATAGAATGACTAATTAAATCTTATGTAAATCCTAAACGAACCGAGCAGGGGGACCATAATTAGAAGGATCCTGCATATATTCTTTGGGTGCCGCCAACCATTGTAAAATCCGGATCAACCTGTATCGCCATAAACATAAATATTTCGGTGATCAGTTAAGTTTAATATTTCTGCAAACCTCTTAAACGCAGGTTGCCATCAAAACAAATTCTTTCCAATATCAATCAATATTATAAGCTGGCGTTCTTAAAGAATTTTCTCAACAAACCGATGTCTCTGCCTGATGGCGTATGTGGCGTGCCGGAGCTTGCTTTCAGAATCATACTAAATCCATATTCTCAAAACAGGATAATCAAAATCATAGGACCTTCTTCGTAGGAGTCGTATAAGTACCGCTTGCATTAAAACTATGCGGGCGGTCAAAATCTAAAACAATTGGTAGATTCCTGTGTACCAAGGTATTGTTCTGTTTCAGATGATGGCTGCCAGCAGCAGCGGAATAAGTATAAGTAAGTCCACCGGAAAATATGTTCGGTCCACATCAAGGTTACTTCAAAACCTTTTATGTTAGCATAATCTTCATTAACATAAAGAGTGTAACCTGTATAGCGTCCATCAACAAACGGAAAATAATATCGTGTTCCAATTAATCCTGTTATATCACGATAATAAGCTGTTACATTCATTGCCACGTTATCGGAAAATTGATGGGAAAGTCCGACCTCATAAGATATAGTTCTTTGTGCATCAAGATTTGGCTGCCCAAAGAGAGGTTCTCTTACATTTAAATCATACGTGTTATTTTCAAACAAATATTTGAAATCAGGATTTTGAAAAAAGTGTCCATAAGAAAAATGGAGCTTTGTTCTATCGGAGATTGGATGCGCTATTCCAAATCGCGGTGATATCTGCGATCTTGATTTTACCTTAGCCATTGAGTTTGGTTCAAGCGGATTGTCCCTGAACTCAACATTAGAATTTAAATAATCAAACCTTAAACCTAAATTTATTACAAGATATGCTAACTCGATTTTATCCTGTACATAACCTGATGCTTCAAAGGGTTGAGTGTTGTAATCATCTTTATATGGAAAATTTCTTTTGGGATCATAAATATCATACATCTTTAGCCAGTGCTTTTTATATGCGAATCCAAACTTCACCTCGTTCATTGATCCGATTTGCCATACTGCATCTGATTTTAAATCAACAGTTGCTGTACGGCTGTCTATTAACTC
>JAIXKU010000038.1 GCA_026936045.1 Flavobacteriales bacterium | reverse complement strand
CTGTTTAAGCGATCAAATGTTACATTTTTTTGTAATTTTGAATCGGACCAAACTGATTTCTTCCGTGTATATCCCGTTCGTCCTTCATCTTTCGAAATCACTTCGGCAATAAATTTTTTTAATCCGATGACTTTATTCGGGTGAGGATAGACTTTAAACGAAACAGAGAATTTTTGAACCCCATTTGGCCCGAGGGGTAATATTTGCTCTCCTCCAAGAAGTTCTGTATGGGGATGGCGCGGTATTTCAGATCCTTTGGGTAATGTTGTCTGAACATCATAAATGCAAATCGTACCTTTTTCTATAGGCTCTTTGAATTTCCATTGATGAAAAGAAAAGATCCAACACGGCTTATTCGCAACAATATGCCGACACCAAGTGTAGGGATCTTCAAGTCCGGTTCTTGTTACGAAATTCGCTAAATTATTTCTAAATGCTGGATCTGCCAATTGGATCTCGAGAACCCGGCCTCTTTCAGTATTTCCGGTATTAGCGTTTGTTAGGATTTTTACACATTCCGCATTTTTCTTCAATCTGGTGGTCAGCAAATGAGGATCTTTGAGGAGTTCAAAATCCGGGATAAGGCATAATTCAAATAAAGCAGCTCCTACAACTTCAGGGTCCCAATCATTCTTTTTTAGAGTTATAAGAAATCTCGAAATTGCCAGGGCATCTGCGTATTTCCAAGAAACAACGGGATCTTCGAGAGTAATGAGGACACTTTTAATTAATGGTTTTAATGAGGGGGGGGCCGCATCGAGAAGTTGTGCTTGAAGTTGATCATATATTTTTGTCAATGAAATTTCTTCAAATGTCGCTATCCCAAAGGAGTCTTCTGCAGAGGTCTTGACGCCTGCGGGTAAAAAAATAAGGAGTGGGGATCTTAGATTATTTTCCTTGTCTGGATTGCGTAATTCAACAAGCTTTGAACTTGAAATCGTGAGATTTCCAGGGATATCGTTTCTTCTCTCATCATTCAGGATATATAGATTAATACCGGGGAATTCCGCTCGTAATTGACTGCATAGTCTTACCATAAGATTTGAGTCAAGATCAGAACAACGCATGCAGTGACCGGGTTTTTTCTCTCGAAGAATTTCCGATAATAACGGCCTTATTATCTTTTCAAGTTCGTCATTGATATCATCGGCTGTAATGAGAAATATTCCCTGGCTCATGATGTTGCACTCCGTATCAAAGTGTTAGGGACCTCATCATTGTCACTGATTGTATAACGAGGAGTGACGGTCTGGGTAATTGATGCATCTGAAAGATCCCGATAAAACCCTATTTCCTGTAAACGCCGTTTGAAGGCTTGAGAATTCTCCCGAAGAGCCTGACGATCATTTATTGTAATACCATAGAATCCTTCTCCGAGAGGCAATTCATCAATATATATCCCGTACCGGTTCTGGAGGAAGGAGATCAGATCATCAATTAGAATGGATTGGGTGGATAATTTTTCATCTTTTGATTGTAGCACTGCAATCTGAAGTAAAACCTCTAACAATTTGCTCTCAATGGTAAATCTTCGAGGGGCATTCCGCGCTCGGGATTGGTTGAGGAGAGCTCCGACATGATTCTTCAGCATTAATGAATCAAGACAATCAATAATGTACTTTCTGTGATGGTTTCCTCGTATGGCAACCAAGATTTCAATATATGTTTCAAATTCATCTAAGCCCATGCCAATTATTGAAGAGATTATCGGGTCCGTCTCATCATCACTGATTTCATCCATATTCTGAGTTATCCGAGATATTCTTTGACCAAAAAAGATCTTTCTCTCATCTTTGTATGTTGACTCCATTAATGGAAGTAGATCCTGGACTGAAGTTTGTTGTCCTTGCATTCGGGATCGTCTACTCCTCTTTATAAGATCTTCATTAAATTCATTTAATTTACGCAGCATGAAGTAGGATTTGATGAATGCAGGTATTTTTTGATAGTAATATCCTGCACTTTTTTCAGCTAATTGTTGCATGTGGGGAGATTGTTGGAGCGTCATATCAACGAGGAGACCAATTTTACAAAAACAATCCGTCTGAATATCGGGCGTCGATGTTTGAAACGGGCAGGATGTAATAGTGCAAGTGTTGCCCTTTTCTGACGATTTAATTATCTGGGGGAGTAATTTCAACAATCGAATGTGATAAAGACTTAAATGGAATGCAAAAAGGATTTTCAAATACTCGACCATAACCGAACGGGGTATTGAATTACGGTAAACAAGAAGCCGGATGATATCATCTGCCAGAAGGTCAGCTGCTCCGATACAAAGAGGATGATGATAGATATTTCCCGATTTGGTATCCCAGTGGTCTTGAACATACTCTTTGCTAACGAATCTCAGAATGGCTTGTGTTTCGACATCAAGTATTATGGATTTGTCAATTTTTCCAGTATGGGTATCGAACCCTTCAAAAAAGAAATTTTTCAGATAATTTATCGCCGATTCTCCTTTCCCTTGTCGGGCATGATGGAGGAGAGAGTATAATTGACTTGCTAAATAATAATCACGGCATTTCTTTTCATTTCTAAATCGGTACGTTGAACCGTGTAGTGGTCGTGGAGCAGAGACAGCCTGATTTTTCTTTCCTCTATTTACTAAATCTAGAAGATCTGTTTCTACCCAGCGGGTTACGATTTCGGGGTGCTGCCGGAAATTAATAAAAAATTCGTCATCCTCAAGGATTGAATTTGTATAATCCGCTACTGTTTTTTCTCCTTTGAACATTATTTTGTTGGGATATCCCTGATAAAAGATGAGCGGGAAAAAATTGGTGAGAACCCGATCCATCTCAATAAATTTAAAATCGACATAAGATATTGCATCAAAACGGAACTCCTTATCTTTTTTATCGAGAGACATCAGTTCAATCCCCCTGATGAGGATGAAATCTGCAGCCGGCCATCAGAATTTCGAGTGATTTGATAAAAATCGTGTCCTGTGATTGTAAGAAGGATTTCCTGATATGGCGCAGAGCTCAATAGATTTTTGAACACTTCCAGTCGTAAACAATAACCTTCCAGTTGCTCAACAGTTGGAGCATATCCTTCGTTCAATCTGCATAACATTTCAAATGTATCTAAATCTATCAACATTGAGGAAGTTAGACCAACATTATTTTCATAATTTAATTGCAAATTTGCGGGCATTTGTTCGATAAAGCGACTATTTTGGCTATGATCGATCACTTTCAATGAGATTTTACTTTTTGGGAAGATACGATAGCTCCGGATTGATCCTTTGTCGATGGGACTGACCTTGAGTACAAGGTTGTCGTGAGTGTATCCTCCGCTTGATATCCCTTCGCCACGATTGATCGATTTGATTAGGTCATCCCGAACAGCGTCAATGTTTTCCGGATTGTGTAAAATCTCTGCGAGCAGCTCCCCATGGCGATAAGGAAGTAATTTTTTCCAACTATCATCTCGTCTCTCAAAGAAAATCCTGCGTTTAATTAATTTGAGATATTGGCGATGTTTTTCCATGCGTTCTTTCGGGGTTTGAATGGCGAGATCTCGGGGTATTTCACCATGGTATCTGACAAGAATTTCCTCTTCGAAGGGATTCCGTCGAGGGAAATTGAATAAATATTGATCCCTGATTACCGGGGCAAAATCTATTCTTCGGTCAAGCTGAGGGTTGGTTACCTGTCCAACATCAATTTCACTCAGTTGTTTTAACAAACGATCATTGCTACCCTGGTCTCCTCCCATCCAACTGGTGTAATAATAACTTTGAAGGATTTCATCAGTTTTCCCGGATTCGAATAATTTATGTACCATCTCGCAGGTCCGGTTGGATGTAATCAAGAAGGCCAAAGCGGATCGCAAATCTCTCAAAGTTATGTGGAACTGGCCCCTGAGATGTGCAAAAGTAAAAAGCAATTCTAATCGCTGAATAATTTTTTGTCCAGCGGTCTCATCCTGAATAGAGAGGATGTTGTGGAAAATATAACACTTCTCTTTAAGATTACATTGATCACATGCTCTCCAGTTGTCCGGAGTAATAATTTTCTTTATCAGTCGAACGAAAATTGAATCAGGGTATTCTTCCGAGGGCGCAACAACGCAGCGACTATTCAGATTGATTATCGCAATTTTGTTGGTATCTTTTCCTGTTTTTAAACCGTCATCAACAATTAATGAAAGTTTGGGGAATTTCTGGATATTCGTTGTCAGGAAATCACATAGTCTGCCTTCATTTATTGCGATAAGTCTGGCCTCATCAGTAGGCCATTTGCTTGGATCGGACCCGGCGAATGGAGAAAAGAATTGATTTAGAACTTCATCGTTCGTGACGTTTTCTTGGTCTTGGCTTCCGTCGTAATTAATGAGATACTTCCTCTTATTCAAAACGAATTGCGTGCCGATAGCGGAATCATTCTGGAAGACCGCATTTTGTTTTTTCGCCTGTTCTTCCAGTTGTTGGAGGAAAGCCGTTTTGCCATCTCCAGCATTTCCGGTAATAATTACCAGGTTAAATTCACCATTTAGTACTGCAGGTCTTAAATCCCGATCGAGAGCTGTTTCAACATAGACCAGTTTTCCATTTTCATCAAGTCCTCTTGTTCCTGCATTGGTCGTCACACTTTGACTATAAAATGTTACAAGAACATCAACGAACGGATTGGAATTTGGTTCGTGTTTTCCTTGCTTCAAAATCCTTGCAGCAGTTGTTCTTCCCACTTCAGTAGAAGCCAGCTGTCTTGAGTATGGGATTTTATTGAGAGTATCCAAGAATTCGGATGCAGATCCAAATCGCTCTGCCCGCTGAGGTGCGATAAGTTTCAATAAAGCATTGGTGAATGATGGAGTAAGATCTGACAGAGCTGCAAAATCACTGGGATTTTTAGGTTTAATGCCCAATGGAGGTGTTTTTGAATCCCAGGGATATTTCCCCGTTAATGCCTCGTAGAGAGTGATCCCTAATGCATAAAGATCCCGATCCGCCATTGTGGCCTCATCGGGATCCTGTGTGAGATCAAGATCAGGAGGAAGATATCTTTTTGTTCCTCCCCCGAATCCGTTTCCCAAAGCTGGACGGCTGCTGACATTAAAATCGATGATACGAGCTCCGCTTGTTGTCCAAATCAAATTATTCGGTTTTATATCGCAATGATAGACTCCATGGTTGTGAAGGTGGACCAGACCCTCTGCTACGTTTTTCCCGATGGTGAGAACATCTTCGGGAGAAAATCCCCTCTGTTCGATAAGGTCGCTGAGGTCGAGACCATCAATGTATTCAAAAACAATGTAGGGGACACCATCCGGGGTAACTGATGCATCAAATACCTTAACGATTCTTGAATTTTCCGGAATAGCGAGAATGTTCCGATATTCTGTTTTTACTCGATCGAGAGG
>JAIXKU010000222.1 GCA_026936045.1 Flavobacteriales bacterium | reverse complement strand
GTGATTGATATCGTTTCTGATTTTGCCTTCTTCAATGGCAACAATATGAAATAATCCATCTAACCCTTTACTTGTGGTATGCGACGCTAAGTTGTCAGGGATATCCGGTTGACCTAATATATCATTATACGAATTGTACGTTGATGTAACCTGATACCATAATTGTTGAGCGCCTACGGCAGATAGAGCATCTTCAATGGGCGGGGTAAACGCCTCTTTAAGCTGTGTATAGGTTTGTGCTTTGAGGTATTGAGTGGCTGCATCATTCGGTCCATTTAAGATATTCATGGCATCGTTAAATGTAATATTGGTAATGGCATTATAAAAAATAGGGCCGGCAGCATTAGCTGCTTGTTCTGCAGCACGATTTATTTTAAGTATAAGTTCATCTACCACAGTATTACCTATACCCGGAATCATGCGCAATGTGGATTCAACAGCCGCAGCTTCCGGCGGTAAAAGAATCTTTACGGCTAAGTTGGCAAAATAACCGTCATTTTTATTTAATGTAGCAACAGAGGTGTCTGAGCTCACTCGTAAAGCTTCCTTCAAACCGTCAACGACATCGCCATTAGTTAATGAGTTAAGCAAGTCGCAGGAATACAAACTGACTGCTAAAACCGATATAATCAATAATCTTTTCATACTTTTTTTATTGTGCAAATCTCAATTATTGTGCTAAATTTACTAAAAACTTATTTATTCACCTTCCTCTTTTGTGAAAATTTTGCTAAAAATCTTGAGTTATGTTTGGCCGATTACGCTTGCTAAGTATAAAAGTAGCTACTCCGGTGAACTAACAATTGACTTAGTTAATGGGACACAAACATTAAATACCAAAAATGCAAATTATTCATTTGATTCGCTGCATCGGGTATTTCAGGTTGTTCTTTCTAAACATTTAGCACCCTCTTCAGACAAAGATAAAATTCTACTCTTAGGAATGGGAGGAGGGAGTGTTATCCAAATTATTCGAAAAGAAATGGGTCTTGTCAATCCCATTCTTTGTGTGGATATTGATCCTTTAATGATTGAAATTGCTAAAAAATTCTTTGATCTTGACTCATATCAAGCTATTGATTATGTTGTTTCAGATGCTTCCACATGGGTTCTGCAAGAGGGCGACTCATTTGATTGGATTATCGTTGATTTATTTATTGATAATAGCATACCTGATGCTTTCTTGACATATGATTTTTGGCAACACCTAGATAAACATCTTCGTACTGGCGCCACATTGATTGTAAATACTATTACAGCTTTGGGAAACGGTAAAAATGAAGCTTTACTGATAGCTCAGTATTTACAAGCTATGCAATATGTTACCCAAACAGAATTGCTTTGGCATATTAACCAGGTATGGATTTGTAAGAAAGTGGCTTAATAGAGCCGAGCAGCAATACTGTCAGTGTATTTCTGCTTAAATTCAGACACGTCGCCCCAATGCTCGCCGTCAACTTCAATTTGGCCTTTTGTTACTTTGCCTAAGTATAATACCGGTACGGTATGTTTGACTATCAGGGATTCGAAAATTGGTTGCTGGTCAGCATTAAGACTAATGACAACACGTCCTTGGGCTTCACCAAACAAGAACGCATCTTTTCTTTCGTCTATGCTTTTTTCTATCTCAAAACCAAGATTATTTACAAAAGCCGATTCAAGCAATGTGGTTATCAAACCGCCGTCTGATATATCGTGGGCTGATTCAATAGACTTATTTCGGATTAAATCTTTTATCAAATTGTGCATGGCCGACTCTTCATCTATGTTGAAATAAGGCGCCGGTGTGTTTTTTATATTTTTAAACGAATAGAGATACTCAGATGCATTGATATCGCCGGTGCCATGTGTTCCAATAAGGTAAATAACATGATTCGGAGATTTGAATCCAATACCGGTTTGCCATTCTTTTTTATCAAGAAGGCCTAACATGCCAATGGACGGTGTGGGGAATACGGGTATGACCTTATCACCTATCTTACTTTGGTTATAGAAACTAACATTACCGCCTGTAACCGGTGTCTGGAAATGGCGACAGGCTTTACTCATACCTTTTATAGCGCCTACAAATTGCCAATAGGCTTCATGGTTATACGGATTGCCAAAATTCAGACAATTGGTGATAGCAGATGGCTTACCACCGGAGCAGATAATGTTTCTCGCTGCTTCAGATACGGCTATTTCTGTACCTATTTCCGGATCGGCTTGCACATAACGTGAATTGCAATCAACTGTTAAGGCAATAGCCTTGTTGTTTTCTTTGATATTGACAATAGCGGCATCACAAGGATTATTGGTATTCATATTAACGGTGCCAACCATTGAGTCATATTGGTTGTAAACCCAATTTTTTGAGGCAATATTGGGGTGCGAAATGAGATACGTTGCTACATCTTTGTAATTCGTTGGTTGAGGTATTGTATCGGGATTGAATTTTTTAGATTCTGCGTAATAGGCCGGTTCGGAATAGTCTCGTTCGTATTGCGGTGCGCCACCTCCCAATACTAAACTTTCTGCCGGCAGATCAGCAACCTTTTCGCCATGAAAATAAAATTCCAGTTGACCACCCTCAATCACTTCTCCGATATTGGCACAAGGCAAGTCCCATTTTTCAAAAATATCTTCAATCACTTTTTCTTGTCCTTTCTTCACTACAACCAACATACGCTCTTGCGATTCAGAAAGTAGTAATTCATAAGGAAGCATATCTGCCTGCCTTGTAGGCACTTTGTCTAAATCTATTCTCATCCCATGCTCACCTTTAGCACTCATCTCGGCTGTTGAACAAATAATGCCTGCAGCACCCATGTCTTGCATACCGATAACAGCACGTGAGGCTACGACTTCCAACGTAGCTTCCAATAAAAGTTTTTCTTGAAACGGATCTCCAACTTGTACGGCCGGTAAATCTTTTTTACTGTCTTCTGTCAAATCGCCTGAGGCAAAAGCAGCACCACCAATTCCATCTTTGCCTGTTGCAGAGCCAACGATATACACCGGATTACCAACGCCGTATGATGTAGCAGAAATGGTTTGGCCAATTTTTACAATACCGGCAGACATGGCATTGACAAGTGGGTTTTGCTCAAACGAATCGTCGAAAAACACTTCGCCTCCTACAGTAGGTACTCCAAAGGAATTGCCATAACTCCCAATACCTTTAACAACACCTTGCATAATCCATTTGGTACGATCGGTATCAATATTGCCAAAACGCAATGAATTGAGTTGTGCAATAGGACGGGCACCCATTGTGAAGATATCGCGGTTGATTCCGCCAACACCGGTCGCAGCACCTTGGTAAGGCTCAATGGCGGAAGGGTGATTATGTGATTCTATCTTAAAACAACAAGCTAAGCCATCTCCAATATCCACGAGCCCGGCGTTTTCTTCTCCAGCTTTGGCCAACATGTGCGGACCATCTTTAGGCAAGGTTTTTAACCAAAGGATAGAGTTTTTATATGAACAATGCTCACTCCACATGCCGGAATAAGCACAAAGCTCTGTAAAGTTGGGAGTTCGGCCGAGTATTTGTTTGATTTGTTCATATTCCTCAGCTAATAACCCTAATTTTTTTGCAGTTTCTACAGTAGTTGACGGTTGTGACATCTCTCAATATTTGCTGCAAAAATACACTTTTACATAAGTTAATTGACATGAACTTATACACAAGCTATGAAAGGTGTTTATATAGTGTTTAAACTGCTTTGTACAGCTTGATTATTATCTGCTGCAACTTGCGTCTGATGCTGGATAGATTCGTTATGGATTTGTTGAAAAAGCTTAAGAATAAAATCGTCCGATAAGCCTTTTTTGCGAGCTTTCTCAGTAGCTCTGTTAACAATTTCTACCCAACGCTCAGGTTGATACAATGTGAGGTGTTGTTCTTTCTTAAATTCACCAATTGACTTAGAAATACCCATTCTTTCTTTTAATAAATCAATGAGGCAATCATCTATAATGTCAATTCGATCGCGAAGTAGCGTAAGGTGGGATGATTCTTTATCCGCCGGGAAAGGCTTGGTCTGCGGCAATGATGATAATATTTCGGCTAAGCGCCAAGGAGTGATTTGTTGTTTGGCATCTGTTAAAGCACGATCAGGATCAATGCTGCTTTCAATCATTAACCCGTCAAATCCTAATGAGATGGCTTGTTGAGATAGCATATAAATCAGATCACGAGCACCGCCTATATGTGATGGGTCAACAATAATGGGCAGGTAGGGATATCGGCGTCTGAGTTCAATGGGTATTTCCCACATGGGCGGATTACGATAAATACTCTTTTCATACATGGAGAACCCTCTATGAATAGCTGCAATTCTTTTGATATCCGATGCTACAAACCGTTCAATGGCGCCAATCCATAATTCAATATCGGGATTGATGGGGTTTTTAATCAGGACAGGCACATCAATACCTTTCAGCGCATTGACTATTTCTTGTACGGCAAATGGTGAAACCGTTGTGCGAGCGCCTATCCAAAGTATATCAATATCATGTTTGAGCGCTTGCTCTACATGCTCCGGATTGGCCACTTCAACCGCAACCGGCAAGCCAACAGATTGAGCTGCTTTTTTTACCCAAGACAACCCTTTTTCGCCTACGCCTTCAAACATATTTGGTCGTGTGCGTGGTTTCCAAATACCTGCACGAATGATATGAACTTGCTCTGAACAATGTGTAGCTAAAGCTTGTATTGTTTCCCATATCTGCGTTTCATTCTCAACGCTGCAAGGGCCAGCAATAACAATGGGTTTCTTAGTTTTGATACCCCAACTGTTAATAGGCAGAACTTGTATATCCGTTCCCATGGTTTGTTTTTTTTAGATAGCATTAGATTTTGCAATAAATATGCCAACGGATTAAAGTCTTTCCGCTTGGCTTTCCACTTTAACAAATTAATTTGTTAAAATGCGATTTTTCTTCTTGATTATTAACACCTATCGGCTTGTTTTTTGTAGAGAATCCTGATATAACGACGTTATCATGGATACATCTGCTAAACAACCAAACGGCGGACTATTTGAATATATTCTAACCCATTATCGCGGCATTTTTGCTACCGTTTTTCTTTTGCCTATTTCGGTTCTGTATAATATATGGTTTACAGTACGCACTAAAATTATTTTTTTCTTTCGCTCTGCGCCAAAGAGACATGATAAAAGGGTAGAGGCTATTTCTGAGCAGGTCAGGCAATGGCAACGTGCAGGCCGGAAAGAGAAATTATGTACGTCACGTTCTGTTTGGTTAACCATGAGTGAATTGATACCTTCATATAAAACTCAACGCCAAAAGATAAAACTCAATTTACAGGATATACTCACCATTGATAAGAAACATAAAACGGTTAAAGTGGAACCGTTAGTGAATATGGGACAAATAACGGCTTCTCTGCTTCCACTTGGATGGACACTACCTGTCGTGCCGGAGTTGGATGATCTAACGGTTGGCGG
>JAIXKU010000151.1 GCA_026936045.1 Flavobacteriales bacterium | reverse complement strand
GTCTTGTTGGGATTAGTTATGTATTCTTGTTCAAAGAATGACGATCCGATACCAGCCGAGCAATATGCAGGCTTAGGAGATAATGGCGGTACGCCCCTTGTTACAACAGTGAACGTGCCCAGCAATATTCAGATTGTGAGTGCTTACTATGGAGGTAACCCTGAATATCGTCAGGCGGCACCCAATTTTAATAAGCGTGATTTAGGACAATCACTAACAGCTGATAAGTCTATAGATGCTGATTGGACACCTTATGGCACGGGAACTTATGTAACTATCTTTGTAAAGATGTTATCAGCTGACGGTTTTCCTCATACATGGGATATACCGGGTGGTACTATTTTCTGTGATACAACAGGAAATTATCAGCATGGCTTTATTATACAAGATATCCATGTCCAGATTGGTGGTACAGACACGACTTTTGCATACTTCAATGCGTATTGTCTAAACTTATCCCGCTCATCAAGTGATAAAGATGCACATTACATCTTATACGGCAAAACCCAAAATACGCCATTATTGGAGGTGGTTCAATTGGTTACAGGTAAAGATTTGAGCAGCGCCACAGGTGTATTGCAATCTATTATTTGGAATATTACTGAGAGTAATGGTGTGCTAACAGATGATGATCGTGACCAGCTAAACGCATTATAATAGGTTCTCTTGAGAAAATTGTAGAGCGCTGCAAAATTGTAGCGCTCTTTTTATTTAAGTTGTTTACGGGTACTATCTAATTGTTTTTTGATGTCCCTTGCTTTAATTGTCTCACGTTTATCGTATAGTTTCTTACCCTTAGCCAATGCAATTTCCAACTTAGCCAATCCCTTATCATTTAGATATAATTTAATGGGAACAATGGTGAGCCCTTTTTCTTTTAGTTTTTGCTGAAGTTTTTTAAGCTCTGTTCTCTTTAAAAGTAATTTACGTTGTCTGAGGGGTTCATGATTGGCATAACCGCCATGTGTATATTCGGCTATGTGCAGACCTCTGATAAACAACTCCCCATCATCAAAAAGGCAAAAAGCTTCTTGAAGATTTGCTTTGCCGGCACGTATTGATTTGATTTCAGATCCTAATAAAACAATCCCAGCCTCAAATGTTTCAAGTAAGGAAAACTCAAACAGCGCTTTTTTATTCTTGACGATGATTTGCATACAAAAATCGGTTTGCAAATATACATCAATTCTAACAAGCCTCTTATTACAAGAAGTTTTGATAAGCAGCGAGACATTTTTAATTACTTTTATCCTCAAATTAACAAATGGCAAAACCTGTTATTCATATATATACAGATGGTGCAGCACGCGGCAATCCCGGACCTGGTGGGTTTGGTATAGTGCTGAAAGCAGGTCCGCATCGTAAAGAGTATGCAGAAGGATATCGGCATACAACTAATAATCGGATGGAGCTGAAGGCCGTAATTACAGGTTTGGAAATGCTTAAAACACGTAATGTGCCTGTAGTGATTTATTCTGATTCAAAATATGTTGTGGATGCTATTGATAAAGGCTGGGTTTTTGATTGGGCAAAAAAAAGGTTTAAAGGCAAAAAGAACCCTGATTTATGGTTGGCCTTTCTGAAGTTGTATTCGCAGTTTCAAATTAAAATGGTTTGGGTAAAAGGTCACGCTGATAACCCGGAAAATAATCGCTGTGATGAGTTAGCGGTTGCTGCTTCTTTAGGGAAGAAACAGTTAGTTGATACATACTATGAGTCTCAACAAAAGGATGATTTATTTTCATGAAGCTATATAGTTCCATACCCATTCACTTTGACTTACCGGGCATATCCTATGATGATAGGATATGTATGTTGGGTTCTTGTTTTACAACAGAAATAGGTCAAAAATTAAAAGAAGGTGGATTTGATGTTTTGATGCACTCGCACGGTATTATTTATAATCCGGTATCCATTAGAAAATCATTGTATGATATCATTCATAACTACCAATACCAGGCTGATGATTTGTTGGTGTTTAATGATAAATGGTTGAGCTTACATCATCACGGTTCATTTTCCGATTCTCAAATACATAAAGCACTTGCTCGTATCAATGATTCTATTGCCGGATTTTATGAAGCGCTGAGCAAACCGGGTTTGCTTTTCATCACATTAGGTACAGCTTGGATATATCGCCATTTATCTTCAAATCAGATTGTGGCCAACTGTCATAAAATTCCATCTACTGCTTTTAAAAAAGAACTTCTGAATTTAGAAGAAGAGACAACGGCTTGGCTTGCTATGATTGATAAGCTGCGTGTTTTCAACCCACAACTCCGAATTGTTTTTACAATTAGTCCGGTTAAGCATATTCATGATGGGTTTTTTGAAAATAACCTTAGCAAGGGGCTTTTGCATGCGTTAATTAACAATATACGATCACAAAAGAATTTGCCGGGTTATTTTCCTTCCTTTGAAATTATGCAAGATGAATTGCGAGATTATCGTTTTTATAATGCTGATTTGACACACCCTAATGTGTTAGCAGTAAATTATATATGGGAACGTTTCTCTCAGCAATATTTTACCTATGCTACCCAGGAGTTATATAAGCATATCAGTCGTATTCTTTTGTTGTGGCAGCATCGTGTTTTAGATTCGTCTTCAATGGAAACCAAGCAATTTATCGTTAAACGAATGTATGAAACAGAACAGTTTAAAAGAAAATACCCTGATATTGCAGTGCGCATATTTAAGGATATACATTTTGAATAAGAGAATACAGTACTTTTGTGTGTCTGAATGACTACTTCACTTGATATAGAAGATTTCTTATACGATCACCCATCAGCACCTATACTTGATGTGCGTAGTGAGAGCGAATATGCGCATGATCATATTCCTAACAGCATTTCTTTTCCTTTATTGAAAGATGAAGAACGTGCGGAAGTTGGTACTTTATATAAGAAGACAGGTCGTGAGAAAGCCATAGAAAGAGGTTTAGAAATAGTTGGTCCACGTATGGCAGAGATGGTACGTAAGGCTAAGAAAATAGCACAATCTGATCATTTCGTTAAGATTTATTGTTGGCGTGGCGGTATGAGGAGTAAAAGCCTTGCCTGGTTGTTGCAAACCGCCGGTATGCAAACATTCATTTTAAATGGCGGTTATAAGACCTATCGCAGATATGTTCAGGCCTATTTCCATCAAGCATTTCAATTCAGAGTACTCGGCGGATATACCGGATCAGGGAAAACTGAAGTATTGAAATACATAAAAGAATTGGGTCGGCAAATTATAGATTTAGAAGGATTGGCAAATCACAGAGGTTCTGCCTTTGGTTCCATATCTATGCCTGTACAGCCTAGTACAAAAATGTTTGAAAATGTATTGTTTCAAAGCCTCTCCGAACTAGATATTACAAAGCCAATTTGGATTGAAGATGAGAGCCGGAATATTGGTAAAATATTTTTACCGCCGGATATATACCAAGTGATGAAAAACAGCCCTATAGTTTTTATTGATTGCGACATTGAAGTACGAGAGAAACATCTGATGGCACTATACGGAGGTGCTTCAATACAAGAATTAACAGCGTCTTTAGAGAAGATTATGAAACGTTTGGGATATGAGTTGTATAGACAGGCACTTGATTGTTTAGAGAGAAATCAATTAGATGCGTTTTGTGAAATTGTATTGAAATATTATGATCGCTCATACGAAGGTTTAATCAAAAATCGTCAGCCTGATCAGGTAAAACGTATCCCTATTCCATCTGATTGGCAGCATCCCAAAATAGCAGAATATTTAGTATCATTAGACATATGAATTCTTTTCCCGATATAAAACTGACAAGCTTTAGCCATGGCGCCGGATGTGGATGCAAGCTCTCTCCCGATGTATTAACTGAAGTGCTTTCACAAATTACCACCTCAGAGCAGGCATTCCCCCGGTTATTGGTAGGCAATGCATCCAGTGACGATGCGGCTGTATATGATATAGGGAATAACCAGGCGGTGATATCCACCACCGATTTTTTTATGCCTATTGTAGACGATGCATTTAATTTTGGACAGATTGCCTCTGCTAATGCACTGAGTGATGTCTATGCAATGGGAGGTAAACCTATCATGGCTATTGCCATCTTGGGATGGCCTATTCAGAAACTACCTGCGGAGTTGGCAGCAGAAGTATTGCGAGGCGCAGAAGAAATTTGTCGGCAGGCCGGTATTCCCTTAGCAGGCGGCCATTCGATAGATAATCCGGAACCTATTTTCGGGTTGGCCGTAACAGGCCTGATTGAAACTAAAAATCTAAAAAAGAATAATCAGGCACAACCCGGTGATCTGATTTATATTACTAAACCTATTGGTATTGGTATTTTAGCCACAGCTTTAAAGAAGGGTGTTATCTCCGAAGTGGATCTGCAAGAGGCTGTTCAGATTATGACAACACTTAATCTTTGTGGAGCACATCTTGGATCATTAGAATATGTTCACGCACTCACTGATGTAACAGGTTTTGGCTTGCTGGGTCATTTAAAAGAGATTTGCCTTGGTAGTGAGGTCTCGGCTATTGTTTATGAAAAGGAGGTGCCAGTTATAACCTCTGTAAGGCGCTATATACAACAAGGTGCTATACCCGGCGGAACACAAAGAAATTGGCAAAGCTATGGTAAATATATATCTGCATTGAGCGAAGATCAAATCAATCTATTATCAGATCCGCAAACTAGTGGTGGCTTATTAATATGTATTGATGCTGCATTTAAGGAGGCCTTTGAGAAAGAAATGAAAGATATTGGGCAGCCAATATATCAGATAGGTAAAATACAAACAACGCGAGATGACCTTATTGAAGTTCAGGTCTGAAAGAATAAAGAAACCTTATTTGCATTTCTAGCACCATTACATTTTATACCTTTGAAAAAAGTCTCTTATGTATAAATTTTTAATTTTTCTCTGTCTTTTTTCTTTCTCTTTGTATGCGTATGCCGGCCCGGGTGACACCATTCGGGTGCAAAGCCATCAGCAAACACATCTTAACTGGTATGGCAGCTTTGAGCATACTACCATCTTCCCATCTGATACCCAATCGTTTTACAAAGTATTGTTGCGTTTTACATTGGGATGCCTTACATCCGGTTGTTCGGAATGGGATTATACCACTCAAGTTTTTGCACAGAAACCAACTAATACGTTTGACTCAACATTAATGTTAATACCCTCATTTCTTGTAGGTCATTCCTCTTATTCTTCCTATTCATTTTCAACTCAACCAACATTTTATACTACATGGAATAATATCTTATCGCACCCAGATACGACATTTTATCAACCCGATTCCATATTTATTTTTAGCAATGGACTTGCACCGACTATCTCTACCGATACGCTTTTAGCATGGCCTTGTCAGTATTATTATAATCTATTTGACGGATCGGGAAATATTGTTGATTCTGTTTTGGTAGGATGCGACTCAACCCTTATCAATAACCCCTGGCAGGTGTATAA
>JAIXKU010000213.1 GCA_026936045.1 Flavobacteriales bacterium | reverse complement strand
ATCGTACAGATAGAATAGAGAAATACATACAAAACACTTTACGCCTATATTTGTTACCTATCAATGAATATGAAAGATGAAAGTAAAAACGCATCAGAAGTAGATAAGTTGGGTATGAAAGATATGATGACGTTACCTGTTAAAATATATACGAAGGCCTGGGAATTAATGAGTACGGCGATTGCCATGCATGCTTTATATGAGAAAAATAACGCTGTGACCTCGCGTTATGTGCATGCAACAAGTCGTGGGCACGAAGCGATTCAGATAGCTTTGGGTATGCAATTGTTGCCGATAGACTATCTCTCGCCATATTATAGAGATGACGCTATGCTTTTATCCATTGGCATGCGCCCCTATGATTTAATGTTACAGTTATTAGCCAGACGTGGCGATCCATTTTCCGGCGGACGTACGTATTATAGTCATCCTTCGTTACGTGATGATGATAAACCAAAGATTCCACATCAATCTTCTGCAACAGGGATGCAGGCCATCCCGGCAACAGGCATAGCGATGGGAATACTATATAAAGAGAAAATGGGGCTTTTATCTTCAGACGTGCGCCCTGTATCTGTTTGTTCTTTAGGCGATGGTAGTGTAACGGAAGGTGAAGTGTCGGAAGCCCTACAGATGGCTGCTCTCAAGCAGTTGCCCATATTGTTTCTTGTGCAAGATAATGGGTGGGATATTTCGGCTACGGCCGATGAAGTCAGGTCAATGGATGCTGATCAATATGCCAAAGGTTTTGCCGGAATAGAGACGTATACGGTAGATGGAACTGATTTTGAAGCCTGTTATTATCTCATCAAAGAGGTGCTACACACCATACGCACCGAAAGAAGACCATTTTTAATTCGGGCCGATGTGCCTTTGCTAGGGCATCATACATCGGGCGTCAGGCGCGAGTGGTATCGTCATGATTTAGCAGCGCATCAGCAACGAGACCCATTTTTGTCTCTTCAGAAGAAGATGATAAATCTGGGTGTTACAGAAGATGAATTAAATACATTACAAACGGCTTCTTTGCATAAAGTGGAAGAGGATTACCAAATGGCCTTACAGGCTGAAGAACCCTATCCGTCTGATTTGCATACGCATGTTTTTGCCCCAACACCTATTATGCAAGAAGTTGGCGAGCGGGAACCTGCCGGACGCACGCCTGTCGTTATGGTTGATAGCGCCCTGTTTGCCATCCGTGAAATTTTGGAAAAGCATCCTGAGAGTTTATTCTATGGACAGGATGTGGGAAGAAGACTGGGAGGAGTGTTTCGCGAATCGGCTACTTTAGCCGATCGATTTGGCGACGACCGGGTTTTTAATACACCGATACAAGAAGCCTTTATCGTAGGAAGCACGGTAGGTATGAGTGCGGTAGGGCTAAAGCCCATTGTAGAAGTGCAATTTGCGGATTATATATGGCCGGGATTAAATCAGTTGTTTTCAGAGGTGAGCCGTTCTTGTTATCTCTCTAACGGGAAATGGCCGGTGAGCATGATTCTACGCGTGCCTACCGGCGCGTATGGCAGTGGTGGCCCTTATCATTCATCCAGCGTAGAATCGGTTGTTCTGAATATTCATGGAGTGAAGGTTGCCTATCCGTCAAACGGTGCAGATTTAAAAGGCTTATTAAAATCAGCTTATTACGATCCAAATCCTGTAGTCATGTTTGAGCATAAAGGCTTATACTGGAGTAAAATTAAGGGAACAGAATCTGCGCGCGCGATTGAACCGGATGAAAATTATGTTATTCCTTTCGGAAAAGCTAGTATCGCTTTAGAGGCCTCATTACTTGACTCAATTCAAAGTACAGTTGTTGTTATTACTTATGGTATGGGTGTACATTGGGCATTGCAGGCGGCCAAACAATTTACAGATCGAATAGAGATTGTTGATTTGCGCACATTAAATCCTTGGGATGAGGAAACGGTGATGGATAGAGTTAAAGCGCATGGACGTTGCATGGTTATAACAGAAGAGGTGCTTCGTAATTCTTTTGCAGAAGCTTTGGCTGGGAGAATACAGCGAGAATGTTTTTCTTGGCTTGATGCACCCGTAGAAATAATTGGCTCTGAAAAATTACCGGCAATCCCCCTTAATGCATATTTGGAGAAGGCCATGTTGCCAAATGCGGAGAAGGTAGCACAGTCAATGGACATGCTTCTTAATTATTAATATCTAATCTTATTTCTCTTTTTTGCTGCCTTGATACAAGTCTATTCGATAGAATTTGCAAGGCAATGCACCGTTGAACAAAGATATTTTTGCACTCGTTTTTAATCCTACGTATTTCATAGCCTCTTCGTTGCTGGTGATAATCCATGCCGTAGAACCTGCAAAGAAATGTTTTAGAACACGCCCTGTTTCTTTATAAAAACCCGGTATGTCATCTTCATTGAGACGTTGTCCATAAGGCGGATTGGTTACAATGTGATAAGGCGGTTGAATTTGCTCTATCTTAAAGAAGTCCTTTTTCTCTATTTGAACCCAATTGTCCATCAATGAAGCTAGCAGATTTTGCTGCGAAGCACGTGTCATGGCAAAAGATTTATCATATCCGATAATCGAAACATTGGGTGTTGTGGTGATAGCTGCGTTTATCTTTTCTTTGACTTGCTGAAAAAGATTCTTATCGTAGTCTTTCCACTTCATAAAGCCCCATTCGCTTCGGTAATATCCGGATGGCGTATTGGATGCGATTAAGGCAGCCTCAATGGGAATTGTTCCTGAACCACACATAGGATCAAGAAATGGCGTTTTTTTATCCCAGCCTGAAAGTAGAATCATACCAGCAGCTAATACCTCATTCAAAGGTGCCTCCCCTTGAACTATCCTATATCCGCGCTGATGCAAAGAATCAGATGATGCATCTAAGGATATAGTGAGTTGTTTGTGCTCAATGTGAACATTGATTTTTACATCAGGCTGAGACTTCGCTACAGACGGTCGCTTGAATATTCTTTCTCTGAATCGATCCACCAATGCATCTTTAACCTTTAATGCAACATAATGAGAATGATTGAAATAACGACTGTTAACCGTTGCATCCATGCTGAATGATTGGGTAACATCCATAATATCTTCCCAAGGTATTTTCTTGCATTCATGATATAGTGTATCTTCGTTAAATACCGTACAGGTATGCAGTTCAACTAATATCCGCAGTGCTGTTCTAGAAGCATAATTAGCAGCATATACCAATGACATATCACCGGTACAAGCAACACCTCTCACACCAGGCCTCACATCTGTACCACCAAGTTCCGATATTTCCTGCGCCAAGATCTGCTCTAGTCCGGCGAATGTTTTGGCAAACAATTTTAATTTCTTCACAAGTCAAAAGTAATCATCTTATGTTTCCCTTACCGTTTATCATGATAATACTTTACAGGTATTTATTTTATAAAAAAAAATAACAAGATTTGGTGGTTTAGATTATTTGGGTATTTTTGCCCATTGTTCGTGAGGATGAAAGACTTAACAAAATCTGTATGAGAATAAATGTATTCGCCGTTTTCTTGTTAATCGCCCTTATTGAACCATCCCTATTTGGAGCTATCCCAACCAATCCACCGGGGCAGGGAACAGAACTGCCTGCGTCAAAATTTTATTCAAATTTTGATACAAGCGCATGCCATTATAGAGCTGATGAGTTTGAATTTATTTCAGAAACATCGTTAAAATTGGTTTGGACTAGTACATGTGATTATGTTCATCCGTTTCAAGGCCACGTAACCTCGAAATTTGGTAAGCGTCGTCGTCGAATGCACTATGGTACAGATATAGATTTAGAAACAGGCGATAAGGTACAAGTAGCATTTGAAGGTATAGTCAGATATGCTAAATACAATAAATCGTATGGAAATTTGGTGGTAGTGCGTCACCCAAACGGATTAGAAACATACTACGCCCATTTGTCAGCAATAGAGGTGAAATCAGGAGATTATCTGCAAGCCGGTGATGTTGTTGGATTAGGCGGTAATACAGGTCATTCATTTGGCTCTCATTTGCATTTTGAAGCACGCTTTTTAGGAATGCCGATTGATCCGGTTCTGCTTATAGATTTTGATAAGATGACGCTTCGCTATACGGATATTATTCTGAAAAAACGAAAAGATCGTCTTGTGGTTGAAAATGCTGCCCGTTTTCACCAAGTACAAGCAGGAGAAGATATCCATTCTATCGCTCGCATGTATAATGTGTCGGTATCTGACGTTTCTCGTTTGAACCATATATCGCCCGAAGATCCTATCTTAATTGATAGCCGCATTCGCTACCAATAAATTTGATATAATATAAATGTTATTGTCTTATTTATGTTTAAATTAAGATGGCTAACAAGCGCGTTTAGGTGTGTTGATTATTGGTGATAGATAAAGAATAAAATGGTTACTCTTCATTGCGTAAAATTAGAAACGGCAGAATCGTTTGATTTGGTATAACCATGCATCAGTCAGCTTGTATCTCGAGTGGATTATGACATATATGAAGGTCGTCACGGCATGTATGACATCAAACAAACGTTATTATGAAATAAAACAAGAGGACATGTCTTCATTTCCATTTACTGTAGAGGCAGATGCCAAATTTCCCACAAATATTTGGATCAATCATTCGCGTATTCAATCAAACACAGAACATGTTTCCAGCTATGAAAATTCTCCAGGGCACGTATTGCCAAGATAAAGCAATTCTGATACTCTTCCGTTTTTTTTTATTTTCTTTGGGTTGTTAAATACAGTTACCCCACGCATGCATATTAAACAAATGAATACAGGACAATCGCCCGAAAAAAAATTGCGCATAGTTTTTATGGGCACGCCTGCATTTGCCGTACCTATGCTTATCGGTTTAATGGATGCGGGATATCATATTGTGGCTGTTATTACCGCTCCGGATAAGCCGGCCGGAAGAGGCTTGCAAATTCAGTATTCTGATGTAAAAAAAGCCGCACTTGAATATGATATACCCATATTACAACCCGCCAATTTAAAAGATCCGGAATTTATAAAGACATATCAGGCATTATCGCCTGATTTGAATGTAGTTGTCGCCTTCCGTATGTTACCTGAGGTAATATGGCGCTGTCCGCGTTTGGGTACATTTAACTTACACGCTTCTCTTTTGCCTCAGTATCGGGGTGCTGCGCCTATAAACTGGGCTATTATTAATGGCGAAACAGAAACCGGTCTAACCACGTTTTTTATAGATAAAGAAATTGATACAGGTAAGATTATCCTACAAGAGAAGCTGCCTGTTTCACCCAATGAAACAGCCGGGGAATTACACGATAGAATGATGATTATGGGTGCTGAGATGGTCTTAAAAACAGTCAAATTAATAGAAAATCAAGAGATTGATTTAACTGAACAGTCGCAACTAATTGATAAGTATAATATTAAGTTAAAATCAGCACCTAAGATATCTAAAGAAACCTATCGTGTCAATTGGTCTGCATCTTTACAGAGTATATAC
>JAIXKU010000332.1 GCA_026936045.1 Flavobacteriales bacterium | reverse complement strand
TAACTAAACTTAATTCGATTTTTACTATTAAAAATAATCTGACAGATGCTACAAAAGCATTGTTGGATAAATAATTTGATAATACTATAATGTTATGAAGAGTAAAGCGGATGTGTTATTAGGATTACAATGGGGGGATGAAGGGAAAGGAAAAATTGTGGACGTACTTACCCCGCACTATGATTTAATAGCACGATTTCAGGGAGGCCCTAATGCCGGTCATTCATTGGAGTTTGAGGACGTTAAACATGTATTGCATACCATTCCATCAGGTATTTTTCACCCTTCCAAGCTAAATATAGTTGGTAATGGTGTTGTCATAGATCCTATTATATTAGCCAAAGAGATTCATAAGTTGACCGAGAAAGGGATGAATGTTCAGGTTAACTTGCGTATTTCTCGTAAAGCTCATCTCATTTTACCTACACATCGTATTCTTGATGCTGCATCTGAAGCAGCCAAGGGACATGCTAAAATTGGGTCAACACTGAAGGGTATTGGTCCAACGTATATGGATAAAACAGGACGTAATGGCTTGAGGGTAGGAGACACGGAGGCTGCAGATTTCCAATTACGATATGAGTTTCTGAGAAACAAACATATTGAGATGCTGCGCCTGTATGAGTTTTCGGATTTCAATCTGCCTGATATGGAAAAGGAATGGTTTGAGGCCATTAAGTTTTTAAAAACAATACCGACCTGCGATAGCGAATACTTGGTTAATCAGGCATTATCAGAGAATAAAAAGGTATTGGCTGAGGGTGCACAAGGTACCTTGCTAGATATTGATTTTGGCAGCTATCCTTTTGTTACGTCTTCTAATACTATTGCGGCCGGTGCTTGTACCGGATTAGGTATTGCGCCGAATAGTATCGGTCAGGTGTATGGCATCTTTAAAGCCTATTGCACACGTGTAGGAAGCGGCCCTTTCCCTACAGAATTATTTGATGAAACAGGCGAGCGTATGCGTCAGGCAGGAAAGGAGTTTGGTTCAACAACCGGCCGCCCGCGCCGATGCGGATGGTTAGATCTTCCTGCTCTTAAATACGCCATAATGATTAATGGAGTTACTCGCTTGATTATGATGAAGGCGGATGTGCTCAGTGAATTTGATAACATCCGTATCTGCACGTCTTATACATGCGATGGCAAGAATCTGGATTATATTCCCTACGACACCAATCAAAAAGTACTGGAACCGGTTTATATCGATATGAAAGGTTGGAAAACAGACCTGACAGCTTTTACGGAGATGAATCAACTGCCACAATCATTTGTTGATTATGTCAATTTTATTGAACGTGAAGTTGGCGTGCCTATCGTTATTCTTTCTGTCGGCCCGGACAGAAAACAAACCATTATCCGCCAACCTTTATAAGGTAAGCTCTTATGAAACGATTCGTTTATATTGTTTTTTTTATCTCTGCCATACAAACAGCTATGCATGCACAAGAAATAATGCCTCCGGTGGCTGCTAAAAAACCAAAAGTATTAACGATACACGGTGATACACGCATTGATCCGTATTTCTGGCTGAATGACAGAAAGAATAAAGACGTTTTGGCTTATCTGAAGGCCGAAAATGATTATACGAATGCAATCATGAAGCATACATTGCCCTTTCAGGATTCATTGTATAACGAAATGGTAGGCCGAATCAAACAAACAGATCTGTCTGTGCCTTACCGTTTAAGAGGTTATTATTACTATACGCGTTATGAAGAGGGCAAAGAATATCCTATTTATTGCCGAAAAAAAAATAATATGGATACGGCTGAAGAAATTATGCTTGATATGAATCAACTCGCCGAAAAACACACATTCTGTGACATGGTAGGTATGACAGTCAGTCACGATAATAAACGACTTGCTTTCGGTGTTGATTTTGTTGGCAGACGTAAATACACCCTCTATATTCAAGATCTGGAAACAGGAAAATTGATTGATAAAACGGTGCAAAACACGGATGGATCTTATGTATGGGCCAATGATAATAAAACCCTTTTTTACGATGTGAAAGATGATGAAACGTTAAGAACATATAAGATTCGTAAACATATAATGGGTACCACTTCTAAGTCGGATATAGATGTGTTTGAGGAAAAAGACGAAACCTTTAATTGTGTGGTGTATAAATCAAAATCAGAAGACTATATTTTTATTGGTTCATATTCCACGCTTACATCTGAAATTCGTTTTATCTCTGCCGATAAGCCCGATGATGCATTTAAACCAATACAGGTGAGAGAGCGGGACTTGTTATATGATGTAGAGCATTACGGCGACCATTTTTATATTAATACCAACTGGCAGGCTAAAAACTTTCGCCTGATGAAATGCCCCGTTTCTCAAACGGATAAAGCCTATTGGGAAGAGGTTATCCCACATCGTCAGGAGGTGAAGTTGGAGAGCTTTGAAATATTTAAACAATACTTGGTTTTAGAAGAACGCTATCAGGGGCTTACACGTTTACGTGTCATTAACTGGGATGGCTCACAGGATTATGTTATAGATTTCTCCGAACCAACCTATACAGTTGGTTTGCAAATTAATATGGATTTTGACACCGAGAAGCTCAGATATAGCTATACATCGCTTATAACGCCCAGTTCTGTTTATGATTTTAATATGCGTACCCGCAATAAGGAATTACTAAAGCAGCAGGAAGTACTTGGTGGATACGATGGGCGATTATATGAGTCAAAACGTCTGATGGCGAAAGCATCCGATGGTACAATGGTGCCTATTTCTTTGGTCTATAAGAAAGGTATTAAGCTGAATGGCAATAATCCGACATTGCTTTATGGGTATGGCTCATACGGTGCCAGCATGGATCCGTATTTTAGCTCAGCTCGTCTATCTTTGATAGACAGAGGCTTCGCTTTTGCTATTGCTCATATCAGAGGCGGCGAGGAGATGGGACGACAATGGTATGAGGATGGGAAGTTGCTCAAAAAGAAAAACACGTTTACGGATTTTATTGATTGTGCACAATACCTTATTGATCTGAAATATACATCACCTCAACATTTGTATTGTATGGGAGGTAGCGCCGGCGGATTGTTGATAGGCGCAGTTGTAAATATGCGCCCCGATTTATTTAATGGCGCTGTGGCACAGGTGCCTTTTGTGGATATTGTGACAACTATGCTAGACGAATCCATACCGCTTACCACCGGTGAGTTTGATGAATGGGGGAATCCTCAAGATAAAATCTATTATGATTATATGCTCTCGTATTCACCGTATGATAATGTTACAGCACAAAGCTATCCTAATATGCTAGTTACTACAGGATTACATGACTCTCAAGTGCAATATTTCGAACCGGCAAAATGGGTGGCAAAACTGAGAAGCGTAAAGACGGATAACAACCGCTTGCTGTTTTATTGTGAAATGGAGGCCGGGCATGGAGGAAAAACCGGTCGTTTTCAACGATTGAAAGAAGTAGCCTTAGAATATGCCTTTCTATTGGATTTGGAAGGTATTACACATTGATGCGTTTTCGCCATATCAGATAAAAAGGCAGCCCTGATAGGATTAAAAATAGGCCTATTAAGGAATGTAGAGGCATTTCGTAGATGGAAATGCCAACTAGCAGGATGCTAAATAAGACAAATATCAAGGGCAGCACCGGATAACCCCATGTTTTATAGCTACGCGGTAAGGTCTTATTCTTTAGTCTAAGCCATATAACACCAAATACGACCATGCCATAGAAGATAAACCCGGCGAAAATGAGTAAATCGGTCAAAAAGTCAAATGAGCCGGAGAAGATTAAAATGCAAGCCCATATTGCTTGTATAATCAGAGAGTTAGATGGCGTGTTGAACCGTACATGAGTTTTACCGGCCTTTTTAAAGAACAAGCCGTGATTGCTCATGGCATAATAAATCCGAGAGGCTGTCAAAATAGTGGTGTTGGTACACCCTAAAGTGGAAACCAATATCATAGCTGAAATGATGTATGCCCCACCTTGTCCAAAAATCCGATTGATAACTAAAACGGCGGCAATATTATTCTCATCGGCTCGTACTTCTGTCAATAAATCATCAATGGGCATCACGAATAGATAGGTAAAGTTAAGTAGTATATAAGAAGCTATAACTATCAGAATACCAGATACTAATGCTCTTGGGATATTTCTTTGTGGATTGCGTATTTCGGCTCCGACATACCCTAAGCTTATCCAACCTTCATATCCCCAAAAGGCATGACGAATGGCTATTACCATGACGCCTAATATGCCTAATGAACTGCCGAATGATGTGGGTGGATATGCTTGTGAGTTGGTATGGTAATTTACCCAGGAGCCGGCAGCGGAAGATAATCCGGCAGCAATGATGAGTACAATACATGACACAATAATCCAGGTAAAGAGCTGGCTCACTGAAGCGCCTAATTTAGTGCCGCGGATGTTTACCATAGTCAATATGATAATGAGAATACAGGCAACCACTTTGGCACCGATATTGGCAAAAGGGTAAATCGTATTAAATAGGTGAATGCTCTCTAATTCAGGAGATAGATGTGGCAGATTGATAAACGTGCCTGCCGCTCCGGCAAAAACGTATGCTATAGATGAAATGGCGGCTGTTTGTATAACGGTAAAGCAAGACCAGCCATAGAAAAACGATACAGAGCGTCCATAAATCTTCTCTAACCAGGCGTAAGCACCGCCGGATTCAGGAAAAAGTGTACCTAATTCAGCTATTGACAATATGCCGAATAAGGTTATCAGTCCGGCTATCAACCAGGCTAAAATAATCAACTGGGGCGAGAGGAGGAGTTCCGACATGGGAGCCACTTTTTTAAAAACACCGGAGCCGATAATATTGCTGACCACTAGCACAATAGCCATGTTTAGACCAAAAGACCTTGTAAGATGTCCGCCAGTCTGAGAGGTGTTTTCTTTCATCTGATAAATGTTGGTTGGCAAACCTACACAAAAAAGATGGTTATGAAATAACAGATAAATGAAAGATGGTAAATTGGCTTTAAGTCGTAAACTACCGGTTATGCGCTTCAAAAATGTCAAACCGCCCATTTTCGTATAGCAATAAAACCCTTTCTGGTTTCTTCTCTTGCTTTATAGACTCCTGATGACTAGATTGCAGGGGTGAAGGTGGGTGATCAATGAATGCGGACGTATCCGTTTTATGATGAGAACCTGGGGTTACAAACATATTACCTTGTCCGGTTAACAACCAATTCAGATTGATTTCCGGAAAAACCAAAGACAGTTTTTCTAAGAAGTCCCATCCGGGTTTATTGCGTCCTGAAAAAAAATGGGATAAACTGCTTCGTTGAATCTGCAGTTTTTCGGCAAATAGGGAAGGACTAAGATTGAATGCCTCCATAAGAGCTTGAATACGATCAGAAAATGACATTTTACAGGTAATTACAAGTGTAAATCTACTGATGGTCAATGTATCTTACAAAAGAAAATACTAACAAATACATAACAGTTGCAAAAGATAGCCATAATTTATAAAACCGATAATTCAGATGATGATTTTATATAATTGGCAATGTGTTAGTT
>JAIXKU010000339.1 GCA_026936045.1 Flavobacteriales bacterium | reverse complement strand
GTATAGCACCAAACGTGAAGACGGTACATTGGCCCCGCAAGCAGGTGACTGCTATATCCTACTGGCTAAGATTGGGAGAAAAGGAATTAAGATGGAAAGTATTAATGCCTTTGGAGCTTCCAATAATCCTAACAGTAAGCATTATACAGACCAAATGCAGCTTTTCTCAAATCAAAAGACTAAGCCGATGACTTTGGACAAAGAAACTATTTGGAACAACGCAGAAAGAATATATCATCCGGGGCAATAAGACACTCACATCCCGACGTTCGTCCCAGCCAGAGCCTTATTTCTAGCTCTCGCACGATCACTCTCGGTAAGCAAGATTTTACGAAGGCGAATACTCTTTGGCGTTACTTCCACATATTCATCTTCTTGAATATATTCAAGCGATTCTTCTAATGAAAAACGAACAGCAGGTGCTATCTTCATCTTTTCATCAGAGCCACTTGCCCGCATATTAGTGAGTTTTTTTGTTTTTGTGATATTCACCACCAAATCCGAATCGCGTGTATGCTCACCTATAATCATACCCTCATACACCTCATCTCCCGGATCAACAAAGAAAAATCCGCGATCCTGTAGTTTATCCAATGCATAAGGAATAGCTTGTCCGTTATCCATAGAAATCAATGTACCGTTAAACCTTCTAATAGGCTCACCTTTCAATGGTTCATAGGATTTAAACCGATGTGTAACGACAGCTTCACCTGCTGAAACGTTGAGTAAAGTAGTTCTCAGCCCCATCATATTTTTGGCTGGGATTTCAAATTCAAGATGAATCAAATCCCCTTTTGGCTGCATCACTAACATCTCGCCTTTGCGCAATGTAACTTGCTCTATACATTTTCCTGAAAAGGCTTCAGGAACATCTATAGTCAATGTTTCTACGGGTTCATATTTTTCCCCATCTATTTCTTTTATAATCACACGTGGTTGGCCAATTTGCATTTCATAGCCTTCTCTTCGCATGGTTTCAATAAGGATAGACAAATGCAGAATACCTCTGCCATATACCATAAATGCATCCTGAGATTGCGTTTCTTCTACACGTAATGCCAAATTCCTCTCCGTCTCTTTAAAAAGCCGCTCACGCAAATGACGAGATGTTACGAACTGGCCTTCTCTTCCAAAAAAGGGAGAATTATTAATGGTAAAAAGCATAGACATGGTTGGCTCGTCAATCTTAATTGGAGGCAAGCCCTCCGGTTTATCAATACACGCTACCACATCACCAATCTCAAATCCGTCAAGCCCGACAATAGCACAAATATCACCACACGAAACCTCTTGAGCTTTAACCTTACCCAGCCCATCAAACGTATATAACTCTTTAATGCGCGATTTGACAATATGGCCATTACGCTTAATAAGAGAAACCGGTTGATTAGCCTTTAATTGTCCTCTCACAATCTTCCCAATAGCTATACGCCCGATGAATGTTGAAAAATCGATAGATGTAATCTGTAACTGTGGCGACCCATCAACAACTTTAGGCGCAGGAATAGCTTCTATAATCACATCCAATAACGGGTCAATAGATGTTGTACGCTGACGATGATCCAAACTCATCCAATTTTGTTTGGCCGAACCATACAGTGTGGCAAAATCCAGCTGTTCTTCTGTTGCTCCAAGGTTAAACATTAAATCAAAAACAGCCTCGTGCACCTCATCCGGTCTGCAATTTTCTTTATCTACTTTATTTATAACCAATACAGGCTTTTTACCCAAAGCAATGGCTTTACCTAAAACATAACGTGTCTGAGGCATGGGCCCCTCAAAAGCATCAACTAACAACAAAACGCCATCTGCCATATTCAACACACGCTCAACTTCCCCTCCAAAATCAGCGTGTCCGGGTGTGTCAATAATATTTATCTTCGCGCCTTTGTACATCACAGATACGTTCTTAGAGACAATGGTAATCCCCCGCTCGCGCTCCAGGTCATTGTTATCAAGAATCAAATCACCGGTATCCTCACTATTACGAAATGAAGCGCAATGGTGTAGAATCTTATCAACCAAAGTCGTCTTACCATGGTCAACGTGTGCAATAATTGCAATATTTCTTATTGATGTCATAAATTAAAATGGGGTGCAAAGTTACAAAATATCCAACTCCTATTATGCATTGCCTTCATCATTCTTAATTAATTAACTAAAAAACTGCTTTTTACAATGTGATCATTGATAAATAATAGAAACTAAATGCATCGTATGGTAGGAATAATGCAATGAAACTTCTTGTAGAAGAGGTAAAAAACCGTTACCTTAGCAGTATGAGAACAGACAGTAAAACCTTTTTAGAAGCCTATTTAAACAATGCCTCGCCCACAGGTCAGGAGGTTCAAGGTCAGCAATTATGGATGCAATACATTAAACCTTATGTTGATACATTCATTACCGATGTATATGGCAATGTAGCCGGTGTTGTAAATCCGGACGCGCCATACAAGGTAGCAATTGAGGCACATGCAGACGAAATAGCCTATTATGTTAATTATATCAATGATAAGGGATATATCTACCTAAAGAGAAATGGCGGCTCTGATCCTCTGATTGCTCCGTCTAAACGTGTAAATATTCATACAGAAAAAGGGATTGTTAAAGCTGTTTTCGGGTGGCCGGCTATACACATCCGACCACGGGAGAAAGAAGATGCCCCAACGCTGAAAACGATTTTCTTAGACTGTGGATGTGAGACGCGTGAGGAGGTTGAAGCACTTGGTGTGCATGTGGGATGTGTTGTGACATTTGAAGATGAGATGATGTGGTTGAACAATGAAAAATACGTTTCCGGCCGAGCGTTGGATAACCGTATCGGTGGTTTTATGATAGCCGAAACGGCACGGCGCATTAGAGAAAACAAGATTGCATTACCTTTTGGGTTATATGTTGTCAACGCTGTTCAGGAAGAAATTGGACTTAGAGGTGCAGAAATGATTTCAAGAAGAATTAAACCCAATGTGGCTATTGTTACAGACGTTTGTCACGACACACAATCACCCATGCACGACAAGGAAGTGATTGGCGATATTAGCTGTGGCAAAGGCCCTGTATTGACATATGGCCCTTCTGTACAAAACAATCTGCTTAAATCCATCTTAAAAACAGCGACTGATAAAAAAATCCCTTTCCAACGTACCACAGCTGATCGGGCAACCGGTACCGATACCGAATCTTTCGCCTATTCGGCAGAAGGTGTCGCCACAGCATTAATCTCTCTTCCATTAAAATACATGCATACAACCGTTGAAAGCGTCAGAACAGATGATATCAATCATGTTATTGATCTGATGTATGAATTTGTTGTTCATCTGAAAGGGAATGAGAATTACAGCTATTTTTAACCTATCATTAAGGCATTATCTTTGTAATCATCATTATTAAACAAAAAAGCCATTCATGAAAAACGCATTGCTTATCTACTCGTTAGTACTTAGTCCTTTTCTTTTTACACAAGCTCAATCCTCCTATAACAGCATTCCACAAGCTACAGTTCAGGATATAAACGGGAAATCTGTTTCGACGACACAGTTTGCCAATAACGGCAAACCTATTATCATCAGTTTCTGGGCCACATGGTGCAAGCCTTGTGTGGCAGAGCTTTCAACGATTGATGAATATTATGAAGATTGGCAAGACGAAACAGGTGTAAAACTGATTGCTATTTCTATTGACGATGCCAGGAATGTGGCTAAAGTGGCGCCTTTTGTAAATGGCAAAGCATGGAGTTATGAAGTGTATTGTGATCCTAACGGAGATTTCAAACGTGCAATGAGTGTGAATACGGTACCTCACACATTCTTAGTGGATGGAAATGGTGAAATCGTTTGGCAGCATAATTCATATAATCCGGGAGATGAAGATGAATTATATAAACTTGTACAAGCTCTCACCAGAGGCGAAAAAATATCGCATTAATTAAAAACCTGCAATGAACAGATTTTCCTTACTAACTATCGCTATTATATTTTTATCCAGTATTGCCTTTGCCCAAAATGACACAATCAACACCAAAAGCAAAAAGGATAAAAAAGACAGAGAGATAAGCTGGGGTACCATTCATGGTAATTTTGGATTGGATGCCCAATATTACAACAACGATTCACTGATTGGCGCACCTAACGTACCGGATAAATTCAGGGCCAACGGATTTCTTAATTTAGTATATACCAATGGTAATTTTTCGGCCGGTTTACGTTATGAGATGTATCTTCCCAAGCCGTTGCTTGGCTTTGACAGCAGATATGAAGGACAAGGGCTACCTTTCAGATATGCTTCATACAAAATAGCAGGATTAGAAGTGACGGCTGGTTCTTTTTATGAGCAATTTGGCAACGGTCTCATTTTACGTTTTTATGAAGAAAGAGCATTGGGCTTTGATAATTTTTTAGATGGATTTAGAGCTAAATACACACCATACAAAGGTATCCATTTGACCGGATTGATTGGCAAACAACGTTATTTTTGGGGGCATGGCGCCGGATTGATTAAAGGGCTGGATGGGGAAGTTAACTTCAGTGAAATATTTGACAAACTGCAGAAAAAGAAAATCAGCCTTATTCTTGGCGGTAGTTTTGTCAGCAAATACCAAGACGACCAGGAAATACCCAATCCCGATAATCCTAATCAACTACTTAAGCTCCCGCTCAATGTTGGTGCATGGGCTGGTCGTTTGACGTTTGGTATTGGCCGATTCTTATTAAACTCCGAGTTTGCATACAAAATCAATGACCCCAATCGTACCAATCAGTTTATTTATCGTCCCGGATCGGCCTTTTACTTATCCGCCTCTTATGCCCAAAAAGGACTTGGTATTACCGTTCAAGCAAAGCGAATAGAGAATTTCGACTTCCGTTCAGACCGTAATGAAACAGGCAATGCCTTAATGATGAACTTTATTCCGATGCTCAATAAACAACATACATATATGTTGGCAGCTACTGTTTACCCTTATGCCGTACAAGCCAATGGAGAATTTGGCCTGCAAGCAGATATAAACTATACTACCCCAAAATGGCTCGCCAAAAAATACCCGACTCAGTTCAATATCAATTTCTCAATGGTTAATGCTTTAGACACTAACCTCACCGGAGATCGGTATGGATACCAAACAGATGTATTTGGTTTTGGCAGGCGTCTTTATATGGATGCTAATATTGAAATCAGTCAGAAAGTGAGCAAAGCCGTCAAGTTCAATATCATGTATATGTATATGTTTATTGATAGAAATTTAGTGCAAGGATTTGGATACAGCCCACGCGAGATTCATTCTCACATTGTTGTAGCGGATGTTTCATATAGATTTAAGCCTAAGCATACGTTGCGTTTTGAGTTCCAAACCTTGCAAACCAAGCAAGAAATGGATCATTTGGGTGATCGCGTAAACGGCAGCTGGATAATGGGACTAATTGAATACACGTTCTCACCTTATCTCTTTGCCAGTATCATGGATCAATGGAATTACGGCAACCCGACTGCCGACTACCGTATCCATTATATCACAGGCACTATTGGATACAATTTCAAATCAACAAGAATAAGCTTATCC
>JAIXKU010000086.1 GCA_026936045.1 Flavobacteriales bacterium | reverse complement strand
TTATGGCGGGTGTGGCAGCCGTACACGCACTCTTTACTAACTTTAAAAAAGAAACAGCGTACAAATTGACCATTACCGGCCAGGTGTGCTACCTGCAAAAAATGCTGAACGACTACTTTGACTACTCGGACAGGCGAATCGTTATTGGCGACATACCGCTCGATGAGAAACCGGCGCTGTATCTGAAAAGCGAAGGCGATGTAAACGGATTGATTACCTATAAAGAAGGGGAAGCCACAGCAGAGTACGGATGGATGATGAGCTACGAGGCCGGTGATGACGGCGGCCTGTTTACAGTAACGCTGCCGACAGGTTTAGTGTATGACGAAAATAAAATGCGTGGGCTGTTAGACTACTACAAGATACCCACTGCACAATATAAACTTATAGAGGTATGAACTATTTGAACTTGACAAACGAAGGCGGGGTGCTGGCTTTTCAGGAATTGCTGGCCTTTATGCAGGACAGCTACAGCGATGCTATAGCCAATATATGCCAGGTAGTGGGCGATAATGTAATAATAGAAGGGTGCGAGGTGAGTGGCGCTACCATCAGTAACGGCACCGTAATTATAAATGGAGAAGTGCTGCCCTTTGAGGGAGGCCCGGCCAAGGATTATGTGGCAGTGGTGCAAACCACCAACACCGCTCCGTACAAAGACGGGGAGGATAAGCCCTTTTATGTGACCCGAAAAGCAGTGCCTGCCGATGCCGGTGTGGCGCTGGCAAGTATGGTGCGGTTAGCCACCTTTAAGGCGCACTATGCACACAAGAGCAACCCGCACGAAGTAACCAAGGCCCAGGTGGGCAACCCGCCCAATGCCAAGAGCGACAGCATAAGCTTTGACAGCAGCGACAGCCTGGCTACAAGTAAGGCGGTGTATGACGGGGTACGAAGTATAAAAGGGGGTACCGCATCGGTAGCGGTGAGCGCCTACGGCAAGGCTACCGTAACGGTAACGCACAACCTGAACATGCCGGCCTACAGAGTATTTGTTACTAATGCCTACTCGGGTGCAGGCGATGCTTACACGCAAGTGCTGCGGTGTGTGGTGTTTGACAAGACGAATAATGCCTTTAGCATAAGAGTAAAAAGCGACTATGGCGGCGGAATAACATTGCCTGTTGACTGGATTTTAATACCCGCGTAATATGAATAAAATTATACCATATAACACAGGCATTTTGCTGGGGTTTCAAAAAGTGCCTGAGCGGATGCAGAACAGCTATACTCAGGCTATTGAAATGCTGGTGAAAGCTATCGGCAATAATGTAATCATTAGCGGATGTATAGTGAGTGGGAGCACCATTGGCAACGGCGTAGTGGTTGTAAATGGCAAAATAATGCCTTTTGTGGGCGGCGCCCTCAAAACCGGCATAGCCGAAACCGGCAGCAGCCAGAACGAAAGCTACCACACCGGAGGCCCCAAACCCCTGTATGTGGATGTATATGCCATGCCCAGCGATGCGGGGGAGCCGCTGACCAACTTTGTAAGGTTGAGTACTGCCAAAGCCCACTATGCACACAAGAGCAACCCGCACGAAGTAACCAAAGCACAGGTGGCCCTGGGCAACCTGCCAAATGCCAAGAGCGACAGTTACAGCCTGGATAGCAGCGACAACCTGGCCACCGGCAAGGCGGTTAAACAAATGGTGAGCCATCTGCTGGATAATGTGATAACCGGCAGTAAGTACATTGGCGACCCCGAACCTCCCAGTGTTGACGATACAGATAATTACTGGGTGATAACCCATAACATAGGGCATACGAACTACGTGGTAGCACTGTCTTACTCTACGGGCAAGAACGAAGCTGCCTCCGATGGCGAGACAGACATCCTACTGCGGCTGAGCGACAGGGGTACAAATACAATGACGGTGCATGTGCATGAGCAGGACGATAGCGATACTAAAGATATTACACTACATTATTTCATTCTTAAAACTTAGTTGATGGCAATAAGAGATACGAATAGCCTTAAAATGGCATTTGAAACAGGCAAAATACCACAGCAACAGGACTTTCACGACCTGATAGACAGCGCGGTGGTGGCCAGTAGCGGCATCACGCCCTTAGCTCCCGCCGATACGATGGCGGCGCCCAATGGCAGCAAACGATATGTAGCCACTGCCGCAGGCACGTATAACAATCTGAAATTAGCAGACGGCAGTGCGGCGCCTGCTATTAGTGTGAGCGGCGAGGAGCTATCCGCCAACATTGTGTATCTTATATACACTGCCAGCAGCAATAGCTGGAGCAAGGTAATACAAAATATAGCTGCCGGTCCAATATATACAAGTATTGCCGCAAATGCTACGACAGTAACTTCAAATACTACTTGTGTAATTGATAAATTTTATGTTGCAGATAGTGGATTGCAAATTACTTTTACACTTCCTTCGATTGCAGCCGAAGGCTCTCTTATCGGAATTGCTGCTAAAAATGTTGGGGGATTTAAAGTAGCAACTGGGGGTTATTTAATGATAGATGGTTTTAATTTAGGGGATGACTATTTAGAATGTCCTCAATATTCAACAGTTATTATTAGATGTGTTGAAGTAAATACAGGATGGGTTATTGAATCTTATGCTGGAAAATTATACAACTTAGGATATTCTCGATACTTCACACATATCCCTGCAATAACGTCTGATACTAATACTAATTTAATAAGTACGGCTTTATCATATACTACATCAGGCTCTCCTGCTGATAATGTATTTATGTCAAAATCGGGAAGTCTTGTAGGGACAAATAACGTTGTAATTGGTGAACGATCGTTAGTATCTCATTCAGGTACATGTACTTCCAGTGTTATTATTGGCTCTACTGCTGGATATATTGGTGGAGCTTATACTAACATTACTGCTGTGGGTATGCAAGCAGCATTGAGAGTATTTACCTCTTACTGGTCTTCTTATTTTGGCAAGGGGGCCGGGAGATATTCCTCAAATCATTATTATTCTATATTTATCGGGGCAGAATCAGGGAATTATACTGATACAATATCTTACAGTTTTATATTGGGTTTTCAAACCGCTTCTGGAGCATCAAATATTTCTAATGGTTTTATAGTTTCTAATTATGCGGGGTATGGTATTAACGGTTCTAATAATGATATTATAATCGGGGTTAATGCGGGACGATATCTTACTGGAACATCTCATAATATATTAATTGGTTATAATGCTGGTTCTGAAGTTGCTGGTAATGCAACAGGTAATTATAACGTTATTATTGGTACTAATGTAACATTGCCAGACGGTACTAATAATGGCTTAAATATAGGTGGAGTGTTATTTGGTACGGGACTTAATGATGATACATCAGGTGATCCAAAACACAATCCTACATCTACTGGCAAAATTGGTATTGGCACTAATGCTCCAAAGGGTGTTTTAGATGTAGTAAGCACGACTAATGGTTCTTTACCTTTTCCACGCATGACGGCATCACAACGAACTGCAATAAGTTCACCTTCTGTAGGGACACACGTGTACCAAACAGATGGAACAGAAGGTGTTTATGTGTATAAGTCAGGAGGTTGGGCATTTGCTTATTGATAATTCTCAAATAAAAATAATATGGCAACATTAACGTTAAACGAAAGAGCTGGGTTACTTAACAGCATTAGATTTCACAATAGATTGAATTTTGCAGCAGCGAAAACCGCTAAGTATTGGATAGATTATACGACTGATACAGTAGCAAAATATAATGTAGCAGTGCAAAAAAAGAAAATATTTGCAAGGCAAATTATAAAGCAAGGTGTAACACAAGAGTATATTAAGCAATTTCTCTTAAAATATAACCCTGCTGACCCTGTATTGGAAAATGTAGGGCAAGCCTTTGATGCCGAAATCAACCAACTTGCTGATAGTGTATTAACAGAAAGTGCAGCAAGTGCAGAGACTTTTGATTTAATGGCCGGTGTAGTAGCAGGTGATGATAGCAAGGCGGTGGTGCTATAACAATAATGGTAAAGATGAACGATATTTTACAATTATTAGCAGACAATGCCGTAGTAACCATGCTTGTTACCAATGTGGTGCAGGCGGTGGGGTGGATGTTTGCCTTTCGTAAAAGGCGGTCAGAAAATGATGCAGGGGAAGCAACGGCATTAGAAAGCATTCGAGAGCTCCAAAATAAAATGGCGCAAGACCTGAAAGAGCGTTATGAAGATCAAGAGAGACGCATCGTGGAATTGGAAAATCGTGAGCGTGATTTTATAAAGCAAATTGGGGTTTTGAACGGTCAAGTCGAAGTTCTTTCCCGTCAAAATCTTAGTGATAAGCAGCTTATTCAGGATTTGAATACAAAGATTAGCGGGTATAAAGCAGAAATTGCCAGTTGGCGTACAAAATTCGAAACCCTTAAAAAGCGATTTGATAATTACTTAAAAGATAAAGTAAATGAAAACTAAATTAGGTATCTTGTTGGGCATTACGGGGTTGGTAGCGCTGATAGTGATGAAGGTTAGAAGCTGTAATGATGACATGGCGGCAACGTACTGGAAAGGAAAATACGATGCTGTAATGTCCGAGATGATTGTGTATAAGGACAGAGCCGATAGGCAGGTAGTGGAGCAACGGCCTGCACAGTTTGCTGATGATAAAGGACTTAAAGCAGCATCCGCAAAGGCGTTTAACCTAAAAAAGAGGGATGAAATGAAAGTGAAGCGGGTAACAGCGTTTGTGCAGGTGGAGCAACAGGTGGTGGTAAAGGACACCGTGCCTATTAATAGCGAGAGCAATGAAGTGGTAGTGGCCGATGGCGGCCGGACAGATGGATGGTTAGCTGTGCCTGCTGAGTTTAGTAAAAGAGACAGCAGTTATAGTATTGATCTGCGGGTGATGAAGGACTACTTGGTTATAGACAGTATGGTTATTTATAACACCATCAGTATGCGATTGGCCGAAAAAAAGGAAGGTTTCTTTACCCCGAGAGTGAGTGTGATACAGGCGGTTAATTCCAATAGGTTTGTTTCTATATCCGGAATTCAAAGTATGACAATACGTCATAAACAAACCCAGTGGAGTAAGTGGATTAAGCCAGCATTGTTCGCTGCGGCCGGATATGCCGTGGGTAGGGTTGGGAGGTGAAAAGTTTGTTTGGATGAAAAAGGGAATTTTAAGAGGGGTTAAAGAATTTGTTGTGTAATTACGTGTCTTAAAAAAATGGACATTTGTAAAACAAAAAAGAGACGTTTTTAAATTGCGTTTATATAATTATAATCGCTTAGAACATTGGGTTGATGAACAGCAATCCAAAGGAAAATTAGCGTTCAGTATTACCGAACTCAAAAAGAATTTTGTCAATGATAGCGAAACCGCTTTAAAAAGAGTATTGGACAGACTTTCAGAAAAGCGAAAAATTGTTTCTATTTTCAGAGGTTACTATCTGATTATTCCACCACAGTATTTATCAAAAGGAATTTTACCACCTGCCCTTTTCATTGACGGATTGATGAAGTTTTTGGAGCGAAATTATTACGTTGCTCTATTAAACGCAGGAGCTTTACACGGTGCAGGACATCAGCAACCGCAAGAATATTTTATTATAACAGAATATCCAGTAA
>JAIXKU010000152.1 GCA_026936045.1 Flavobacteriales bacterium | reverse complement strand
CGCTTATACCAATATCAATAACAAAAGTTTAGACAATCTTCTTAACCCAATATCAAAAAAAAAGGAAAAGCATTAGCTTTTCCTTTGAATGGTTGTGTTAATATAACAGGGATGGCATGAACAAATGTATCAATACTGTACACCCTACGCAATACGACGTATGACGTATTATGAACAATAGCTATTTATAAACAAACCATATAGATCATGACAAGATACTTGTATGCTGATAATTAGCTTATCTACAAGCATCAAATCCGGATATGGGTTGGGAACGCGCCTTTGCCAACTGAAATAATCATTCATGATATGCTTCATGTTATGAGCTCAATATTTTTTCTCTATAAATCAGATAAAGCAACTATTCCAAATTATGGTATCTTTGCACGCATGGCAAAGAGATTCACATTATCATCCTACAAAAAAGAGTCGTTAAGTAAAAGAAAGAAGCTTGGTCCTTTTATTCGATACATAAACCGCAGAAAGATTCCCAATCTGTCCAAATTGATCAAATCAATAGATGAGCAGGTTTGGAAAGAAATTGATTGTACAAAATGTGCTATTTGTTGCAAGCATATGACACCTACCTATACCGAAACAGATATACGCCGAATATCCATACATCTTGGGATGACAACAGCGGCATTCAAAAAGCAATACCTCCAGAAAGATGATGAAGAAAAGGATTGGATTAATTTGTATATTCCATGTCCGTTTTTAGACAAAAACAATCTATGTACCATATATGATGTGCGTCCGGTCGATTGCAAAGGATTCCCGCACCTACGCCATTCACAATGGGTTTTGCAAAGAAATGTATTTGAGGCCAATCTTGAGTACTGCCCGGCCACATTACGAATGGTTGAGCTCCTGCATGAAAAGGTTATAAAAAAAGCATCTAAGCCGGCTTGTGAATCATCTGTTTAAATTGTATTTTTGCACCCTGCCGTGCCAAGCGGTATTATTCAGACAGCATGAAAAACATTCGCAATTTTTGCATCATCGCACATATTGATCATGGCAAAAGCACTTTGGCCGACCGCCTTTTGCAGCACACTAAAACAATCAGCGACAGAGATCTAAAAAATCAGGTGCTGGATGATATGGATTTGGAAAGAGAACGTGGTATTACCATTAAGAGCAAAGCCATACAAATGGAATACCTGTATCAAGGGGAGACATTTTATCTCAATCTAATTGATACACCCGGTCACGTTGACTTTTCTTATGAAGTATCTCGATCTATAGCAGCTTGTGAAGGCGCTCTACTGATTGTTGATGCCTCACAAGGGATTCAAGCACAGACTATCTCAAACCTGTATTTGGCTATTGAGCATGAGCTAGAAATCATCCCAATCCTAAACAAGATGGATCTGCCCAGTGCCATGCCAGAAGAGGTAAAAGATCAAATAGTGGAGCTGATTGGATGTAAAAGAGAAGAGATCATCCCGGCAAGCGGAAAAACAGGCATGGGTGTTGAGGCAATTCTGCATGCCATTATTCAACGTGTACATGCACCTGTAGGAAATGAAGATGAACCATTGCAAGCATTAATCTTTGATTCTGTTTATAATCCATTCAGAGGTATTATAGCCTATTTCAGGGTGATGAATGGTATCATGCGCAAAGGTGATAAAGTAAAGTTCATGGCCACAAACAGTATCTATGATGCGGATGAAATTGGCGTATTAAAACTGGACTTATCTCCTCGAAATGAAATTAAGGCCGGCAATGTTGGCTATATCGTATCAGGTATCAAATCAGCGCGAGAGGTAAAAGTCGGCGACACTATAACACACGTCAGTCAGCCATGTGGACATGCCATTAAGGGATTTGAAGAAGTTAAACCTATGGTGTTTGCCGGTATCTATCCGGTAGATACTGACGATTTTGAGGAATTACGCAACTCCATGGAGAAGCTGCAACTGAATGATGCATCTCTTACTTGGGAACCGGAAGCATCTGCTGCATTGGGATTTGGTTTTCGCTGCGGATTTCTCGGGATGTTACACATGGAGATTATTCAGGAGCGATTAGAACGAGAATTTAAAATGACGGTCATTACAACCGTACCTAACGTATCCTATATTGCATATACTAAAAAAGGAGAAACGATTATCGTTAATAATCCATCCGAGCTTCCTGATTCAACCAAACTAGAATATGTTGAAGAACCTTTTATTAAGGCACAGATTATTACTAAATCTGAGTTCCTGGGTGGTGTGATGACATTATGTATTCAGAAACGCGGCCTATTAAAAGGTCAACATTATCTGACACAAGACCGAGTAGAACTCACTTTTGAAATACCTTTAGCAGAGATTGTATTTGATTTCTACGATAAACTAAAGACTATTTCTAAAGGCTATGCCTCTTTTGATTATCATCCATTAGAGTACAGAAAGAGTGATTTGGTTAAATTAGACATTATGCTCAACGCCGAGCAGGTGGATGCACTTTCAGCACTTATTCATCGTGATAATGCGTATGAATTTGGGAAGAAGATGTGTGAGAAATTAAAAGAGTTGATTCCACGTCAGCAATTTGAAATCCCTATACAAGCCGCTATTGGCGCCAAGATCATTGCAAGGGAAACCATCAAAGCGTTGCGTAAAGATGTGACAGCAAAATGTTATGGTGGTGATATCTCGCGTAAGAGAAAACTTTTGGAAAAACAAAAAGAGGGGAAAAAACGCATGAGGCAAGTTGGCAGTGTAGAAATTCCTCAGCAAGCGTTTTTAGCCGTATTGAAATTGGACTAAATCCATTCAATGGTTCGTCATGTATGAGAAAAAGAAAATTATTGTTCTTACCGGAGCCGGCATAAGCGCCGAAAGTGGAATCTCTACTTTTCGTGATGCTGGTGGATTATGGGAAGGCCATGACATAATGGAGGTTGCTTCGCCCCAAGGCTGGAGGAAAAATACCAAATTGGTTCTTGATTTTTATAATATACGTCGTCGTCAACTAAAAAATGTTGAACCTAATCCGGCGCATTGGGCCATTAGTTATCTTGAAAATAACTTTGATGTTGTCGTCATTACACAAAATGTAGATAACTTACATGAACGTGCCAAGTCTTCAAATATTATTCATCTTCATGGGGAACTTCTTAAGGTTAGAAGCACGAAAAATGAGTCTCTTGTTTATGAATGGGAAACAGATTTACAACTTGGTGACTATTGCGAAGAAGGCGCTCAACTACGTCCGCATATTGTTTGGTTTGGAGAGGATGTACCAATGATGAGCGTTGCAATCTCTCATGTGCGTCAGGCCGATATTATTTTAATCATAGGAACAAGCTTATTAGTTTATCCGGCCGCCAGATTAGTTGATTATGCTAAACCTGATGCTTTCATTTATCTCATTGATCCCAAAGCAGATGAAATAAAAAGCCAAAGAGCGGTCATTCCTATTGCACAGAAAGCCGGAGAAGCTGTTCCAAGATTGGTAAATGAATTGATAGAAAGGTATGGCTGAAACAAAGAAGATACTGGTTGTTCGTTTTAGTTCAATCGGAGATATTGTGCTTACATCTCCCGTCATCCGATGTATTCATAAGAGATACCCAAATGCGATTATACATTTCCTCACAAAAGAGCAATACAAACCTTTAATTGAAAATCATCCGGCTATTAAATATGTATATACCATTCAGAAATCAATAAAAGAAGTATGGGATAAGCTGGCAGATGAAAAATATAATCATATCATTGATTTACATAAAAATCGTCATAGTCGTCCGTTAAGGCATCTTAGGCATAGCTATTACAGCACGTATCCAAAGCGTAACATAAAAAAATGGGTACTCGTCAATGCTAAGTACAACTTGCTATCAGACGAGCATATCGTTGACCGGTATTTTTATGCTGTCCGGCATTTAAATACAAGCTATGATGAAAAAGGATTAGATTTTTATCTCCCCTCTCAAGTTGATCTTACACCATCTTCTTTGCCGGCTGCATTTCAGAATGGATTCGGCGTTATCGTACTCGGTGCGCAACATTTTACCAAGCAGATACCGGTTTCTCTTATCATAGATATATTAAAGCTGATAAAACAACCCGTTGTATTAATCGGTGATAAGCATGATTATAAAAAGGGGGAAGAAGTTTCTCTTCATCTGCCGAAACAGTTTATCTTCAATGCAGCCGGAAGCTTTGACCTTCTATCTTCTGCATCTATCATCAAGCATGGAGATTGGGTACTTACAGGAGATACCGGCATGATGCATATTGCCGCCGCATTACATAAAAAAATTATTTCTGTTTGGGGTTCTACTGTTCCGCAATTCGGCATGTGGCCTCTTTTTCCTAAAGGAGTAAATACAAAATCAGTTATTATTGAGAATACTGAAATACATTGCAGGCCATGCTCCAAGCTTGGGTACAATCAATGTCCTAAAGAGCATTTTCTTTGTATGAAATCACTTTCTGCAAAGCAAATAGCCGATGCTATTAAAGTATAAATGAAACACCTCAGGTGGGGAACGTCTTATACTTCTTTCCCGGTAAACTCATTACCAATCCTTTCATTTCAAGTGAAAGCAATAAAGCTGATGTTTTGCTTGAAGGGAGTCCCGCATTTAAACTTAAGTCGTCAATGCCCAAACAATCAACCGGCTGTAATAAGTCCAACAAGATTTTTTCTTCCTGATCAAGTTCTACAAATAACCGTGACTGAATGACCTCTGCTTTCTTTTTTTTCTTTATTCCTAATGAAACCAGTAAATCTTCGGCTGATTCAATTAGCATAGCTTCGTTATTTTTTATCAGCCGATTACATCCTTGTGAATACATGTCATTTGTGCGACCTGGGAAAGCAAATACATCCCTGTTATAACTATTAGCAATACGCGCTGTAATCAAAGCGCCGCCTTTTTCAGATGCTTCTACTACAATGGTTGCCTCCGCAAGCCCGGCAATAATGCGATTACGCATCGGGAAATTTTCTTTATCCGGTTTAATCAGAGATGGATATTCGGTAATTATACCACCCTTTTTTAGGATAGATGACAGATGTTTTTTATGAAGAGCCGGATATGTATAACCTAATCCATGTGCCACAACGGCAATTGTTTCCAGATCATGCTTAACGGCAGCCAGATGCGCAGTAATATCAATACCATAAGCTAGCCCGCTAACTATCGTAATATCATATCCGGCCAAATCATTAATTAATTGATTCGTGCATGCTTTGCCATACTCAGTAGTCGAACGCGTGCCTACAATACTGACTATGCGATGATGTTCAGAGGGTAACTTCCCTTCATAAAAAAGCATAAACGGACTATCATAACAATGTTGTAAAGACACAGGATAACTCGTATCCAAAAAGGTACAATAATTAATTTGCAGTTTCTGCATTTTAGCAATCTCTTTCTCTATCAATTGATTATCTGGCGGGCGAAAAAGTTTATCAACCACAGTCTGTGATATACCTTCAATACGGGTGATGGTTTTCTTTTTTTCGGCATAAACGGCCTCTGCCGAACCGCAATGCTTTAGCAGGCGCTTAATAGTGATATGACCAATACCTGGAGTAAAGTATAAACGTAGATTATAAAATAAATCATCAAATTGCATATAGGGTTAATTCCTGTTTATTAGA
>JAIXKU010000172.1 GCA_026936045.1 Flavobacteriales bacterium | reverse complement strand
CCCTACATGTGTGGCATAGCCGGATACTGGCATACTGAAAATTCTCACCCCCATTCTCTGCTTGAGAAAATGGGCGGTTTATTAAGTCATCGCGGGCCTGATGCTTCCGGCATTTATGTTGATGAGCAAACCGGACTTGGGCTTATGCATCGCCGGCTCAGTATTATTGATCTATCGGAACAAGCCAACCAGCCTTTTCATTCCGCCTGCGGCCGGTATGTCATTATTTTTAATGGTGAGGTGTATAATTATAAGCAACTGCATCAAACCTATATTCCATATTTCAAGCCCAGAACACATGCTGATACAGAAATAGTATTGCAATTATTTATTGAGATGGGTGATGATTTTGTGCAATATCTAAATGGGATGTTTGCTTTTTGTATTTATGATACATTACATAAACGCGGATGGCTTTATCGTGACCGTTTGGGTGTGAAGCCGCTGTACTATATGGCTAAAGATGGCATGTTTGCCTTTGCTTCAGAACTAAAAGCACTTGAAAATTTACCAATCCGACTAAGCCTAAACAAACAAGCATTAGCGCAATTTCTACATCTTGGTTATATCCCTCAACCGCATACGGCATGGCAAGAGATAAAGAAATTTCCTTCAGGACATAAGCTAGAGTTTACCACTATATCATCAACGATAACACCTTGGTGGGAGATGCATAAGAAATTTATTTTTGATCCAATCAAAGATGAGAAAGTCGCTACACAACAATTAACGACGTTAGTTCAGGACGCTGTTTCTCTCAGATTGATCAGTGATGTGCCTTATGGTACATTCTTAAGCGGAGGCATTGACAGCAGCCTGATTACGGCTGTTGCGTCAAAACTTTCAACAGGCATTAATACATTTTCTATTCGCTTTGAAGATGCTCGTCATGATGAATCCTCCTATGCAAGAGCTGTTGCTAAGTATCTTGGTGCCAACCATACTGAATTTACAGTTACAGAGAAAGAGGCTATATCGTTGGTGGACAAATTGATTTCTATCTATGATGAACCTTTTGCCGACAGCTCCTTTATTCCCACCTATATGGTTTCGGCCTTGGCTTCTTCTCAAGTAAAGGTCGTATTAACCGGCGATGGCGGCGATGAGCAATTCATGGGCTATGGCGCTTATCAATGGGCCAGACGTTTTGATAATCCGGGATTCTTCTTTGCACGCAAACTGATGGCCAAAACACTTTCTCTTGGCAACAATCGTCAGAAACGCGCTGCACTGGTGCTTCAAGCACCTGCCGATAAGTCAGAACTGCATACACATATTTTTTCGCAGGAACAATATTTCTTTAGTGCATCAGAATTAACTCAACTGCTTTTATTCCATTTTGCTTCGCTATCTCCACCGGTTAAATGGCCTTTGTATTCATTATCTCCGGCTGAACGTCAAGCATACTTTGATTTGGAATATTATCTGCGCGATGATTTATTGGTTAAAGTTGACAGAGCATCTATGCAACATGGATTAGAGGCGCGTGAACCGTTGCTTGATTATCGTATCATTGAGTGGAGTATCAATCTGCATGAATCTTTAAAATGGCAGAATGATATTTCGAAATATATTCTAAAGAAAGTATTGTATCAATATGTGCCGTCTTCTTTCTTTAATCGCCCGAAATGGGGATTCTCCATCCCAATGGACAAATGGTTAGCCGGTCCGTTACAATATCTAATCCATGATTGGCTTTCACCTAAAAAAATAAAAGAAACAGGCTATTTAAATCCTGTATTAGTCCATAACTACGTGAAGCGTTTTCAACAAGGGGAGACGTATTTATATAATCGAATCTGGTCCATGATTGTATTGCAGAAATTTCTATCTGCCCAATCACATCTACTATCATAAAGAATCTTATCGTAATAGCGATACATGACCTATTAAGGAGCCTTCTTTGCCTGAATTTTCTGTATAGCTTATTTTCCATGCATACACTCCGATAGGACATTTGGCGCCTCGATGCGTGCCGTCCCATCCATACAGTAAGTCATCTGTTCTGAATATATCTTCTCCCCATCGGTTAAAGATGGTCATCTCAAATTCCTTAATTTCTACACCAAGAGCCATAAAAATGTCATTGATACCATCTCTGTTGGGTGTAAATGTATTAGGCACATACAATGCACCTTCCACAAAGACCCATATTGAATCATAGAAATGACAACCGTTAGCATCCGTTAATGTTGCAAAATACTGTGTGCTATGTAAGGGAGAAGCCGTTGGGTTGTAGCATTGTGAGCAAGTTAAGAATGAGTCCGGCGACCAAGAAAAATTGCCTATCCCCTGAGCGAACAACTGTGTTGAACCGCCAAATGGAATAAGCACATCAGGCCCTAAATTAATAGATTGTGATGGGAATACATTTACATGAACGGTGTCGGTAGCCGAGCACCCATAGCTGTTTGTTACGATTACGACATACAATGTATTTTGATGAGGCGACACTATGATGCTGTCATGATTAGGATTGTCTATTGTGGCGGCAGACTGCCACGCATATGTTTCTCCTCCGGTTGCCCATAGCATAACCGATGTATTAGGGCAGATTGTGGTATCCGGTCCTGCTTGTGGATTAATACGGATAACAAAGATGTCTAACGTATCATAGCTGCTTCCGCAGGAGTTGGAGGCCGTAAGAATATATGTGATATTTTGTAGCGGTGTACAATTAGTATTAGCCGTAGATGGATTATTGAGATATAAAGGTGGATCCCATGAATAATTTGTACCGCCACTACCGGTTATCTGTACATCGTCGCCATAGCAGACATATAGATCAGGTCCGGCATTGGCCACAGGTGCTGTTTCGACAGTTATTGTTGTCATTTGTGTAGCCGAACAGCCATTATTATCTGTTATAACAACCGTATAGGTAGAAGTAGATACAGGTGATGCAACAGGATTGGCTATGTTTGGATCTGATAAACCGCTCACAGGCGACCATGCATAGCTACTCCCACCTCCGGCAAGAAGCTGAGTCGAATTACCTAAACAAATAGTATCGGATACCGATATGGTTGGGTTAAAATCAATCACCGGTACCGTTACAGATGCTGTATTTGAGCCGCAATTATTTGATACGGTGACCGTATATATTGTGGTAGTGGTAGGTGAAGCAATAGGATTAGCTATTTGCGTACTGCTAAGCGTGCTATTGACGGCCCATACATAATTATTCCCGCCACTTGCAAGCAATTGTACAGAGCCTCCCGGACAAACAGGCGTTACAGCATCAATCATGGCATTGGGCGGCGCTTGTACCACAACAGTTAGAAAGGCCGTATCATTTTTTAAACAGGCATTGGGATCTGTTACAATCAGCATGACTGTGTACGTGCCTGGATTGGGATAGATATGGTTCACCAGTGGCGTGGTAGCAGTCTGTCCATCACCAAAATCCCAGAAATAAGACGAACCACCCGTGCTGGCATTTTGAAGAGTCACAGTGTTATTTATACAAGTAATGGTAGGTGTAATAGGGTCAATGATGGCTGTAAACTCTGATACATCAAATTTAAATACACCCATGTTGCAGTTATTGGAATTATTTGTTGCAGACCAGGCACCGGCTGAAATGGGAAAATCATCATGATTACCACAGCCAGCACAGACTGCCTGATAAATAATGCCATCCGGATTAAAACGACTTGTACCCCCATCCACATGTTCAGGTGAAAGGCCGCCCCCAAAAAAAGAAGCATAGATGAGCCCGGTTCCATCTTCATCTAATACAATAAAATAAAAATCACTGCCATCGGTTGTTGATTGATAGGCATTAGCTGTTATCGGCATACCGGTTGTACTGCCTCCACCATATCCGTTATTTACCGTGCCCCCCCAGCCTGAAACATAGATATGATCACAAATATCAACTAACAATGCTGTCGGTACAATATCAATTTGTCCGGCTATGCTGCGACCAAAAACAGTAGAGAAAATGGTTGTGCTGAGATTGGGCGAAAGTTTATGCACAAACTGCCCACTATTTGGATTTGAATACACCGGACCAGTAATGCTGCTAACAATAGGATATGCCCCTTTTGTTTGTCCTACGACATACACATTTTGGTTCCCATCCATTTGTAGAATATAACTTTGGTCATAGGCCGATGTGCCTACATAGGTTGAGCTTAGCATGGTACTGCCGTTTGGAGAGTAGCGTGTTATGAATCCATCAGCTATACCGCCAAATGAAGGATTAACCACACCGGATGTAGTGGGGAAATTTGAACTGGTTGTTCCGCCGGTCACATAGATTTCGCCATTGTTGTTCACTTTTAATGAATACCCCACGTCAAACCCATCTCCTCCCAAATACGTACTCCATGCCAAGCTACTAAGTGTAGGAGAGAAACGAAAGACAACTGCATCTTGTGGGCCACCCATATATGGTTGCACCGCATTTACGACCGGAAAATCTATTGATTTGGAACAAGATACCACATAACAATTATCGTTAGGTCCGACAATAATTTCACCCCTAAACTCATCAGCATAATTAAAACGCAACAAAGAACCTTTGTTGATACCATCGTTATCCGTTCCGCCGATAAATGTTGAACCAATCAATGTTGTGCCACTTGGATTAAACTTCGTTACAAACAGATCCGTACCATTAGGATAATCATTGCCGCTCAAGGCGAACACCCCAACTGATGGGCCGCCTTTAAATGTTGTTTGATAAGCCCCTGATGTCATGGTAAAATTTGAGCTGCCGGTTACACCTAGAATATACAATTCATCATTCTGATTACATACTAAACTAAATGGCGCCTCTGCTTTTGAGCCGCCTAAATATGTATAATACAGAAGCGAAGTACCATTACTACTGAATTTTCCAATCAACACATCATAAATGCCACCACCAAAAGTGGCCTGATATGAACCTGTAATATTAGGAAATGCATTAGCTGCTAAGACAATACCGCCGCCATATAAGCATCCCTGACTGTCGTAAGTAGCTGTAAATCCCCAGTTGTCAGAGAGAGATCCTGAGTAGGTAGAGAAGATCAGTGCCGGATCTATAACAAGGGGTAAAGAGCGGTCATAATCTTTAACGATTTGATATGAAATTTTATTTTTCTTAACGACAAAACTGCCGGTTACATTTTGTTGCTGGCCATTTGATTTGAGCTGATAGATAACAGGTTTCTGTTCGGTCAATGTACCTAAACTAGTTTTAATGAACAATGTACCATCGTGTATTGAAAGGCCGTCTGCGCCTATATATTCGGTTTGAATTTGCTTTGGATCGGCACCGGGCTTAACGATGTATTCATATTTAAGTTGATTATGCTGGGTGTACATAACAAAATCAATCCCGGGATAAATCTCTTGAAGCATGATTTTGGCATAACTCCGTACTTCGGAACGCCATTTAGATGTATCAGAGCCGACGAAATAATTAAAATAGTGCGAAGAAGGCTCTTCTGCTTTTGCCGCCACTTGTTTATTACCGCCTAGAAACCGCATACTCACAACGTGATGTTTCACTAGGTTGTTTGAGATCTCATCACCTCGTTGTTCATGCATAGCGGTTGTCAGTTCATTTAATCGTGCCTGATCCCAAAAATGAAAGGTAATGCGATCTTTACTAACAAAGAGTTCGCCGCTTGGAATAAAGCAACGGTATAAAAAATCTGACTCCCATTGTCCTTTATTTTCAATAAACTCAAAATGCCTTTCTGTACCTGAAGCCAAGATATAATAGGGTATTAGAAAGAAAGAAAATAGGAGTGCTAATGCTTTAGGTCGAAACGACATTACCTTGAATTAGAA
>JAIXKU010000239.1 GCA_026936045.1 Flavobacteriales bacterium | reverse complement strand
GTTCTAAACCTATGTCTTTTTCTTCTGATTTGATACAATGGTATCATGCTTCTCATCGCTCTTTGCCATGGAGAGAAACCCGAAACCCGTATTATATATGGATTTCAGAGGTTATTTTGCAACAAACACAGGTTGTGCAGGCATTGGATTATTATGAAATGCTTATTACGCATTTTCCTACAGTTCAGCACATGGCCGAAGCCTCAGAGGAGGATTTATTACATATTTGGCAGGGTTTAGGCTATTATTCTCGTGCCCGTAATATGCATGCCACTGCAAAAAATTTGATGCAAAGGTTTAATGGCCACTTCCCGTCTGATTATCATACACTACTCTCTTTGAAAGGGATTGGGCCTTATACTGCTGCTGCTATCTCTAGCTTTGCATTTGAGCTTCCTTATCCTGTCATTGATGGTAATGTATTGCGTGTTATGTCTAGATATGCAGGAATCACAGAGCCTGTTGATTCACGTGTCGGTCGTAAACAGGTAGAGGAAACGCTTCATGCGCTTTTTGATTCAGAGCAGCCTTCCGCTTTTAATCAAGCGATCATGGAGTTGGGCGCGCTTATTTGCAAGCCCTCATCGCCTTTGTGCCATCAGTGTCCTGTAAGACAAGGGTGTTATGCATGGGCACATCAGCGTACAAGTCAGTTGCCCGTCAAGCGACCAAAGAAAGCAACCCGTAACCGCTTTTTACATTATTTGCTGATTGACCATAAGAATCATTATTTGTTAAGAAAACGTACAGAAAATGATATTTGGAGGAATTTACACGAGTTCCCGCTTATCGAATTGCCTTTTGCAATCGAGGATGAACAGGCTATTTTAGAATATCTCCCTTTTAAATCGGATAACATTACAAGACCACCATCTTTTATTAAAGCGCTAAAGCACCAACTTTCGCATCAATCATTATATGTGCGATTTTATCAACAGTCAATATCGTTTTTTGATCCGCCGGCTCCGTTTTTCTGGGTACATAAGTCGGCATTAAAAGATTATTCCATGCCTGTTATTCTCAGGCGATTTACAGATACTTTAATTAGTTAATGGCGGAGAAAAGAAAATCGGTAGCTCAATATACGTCGTGAATACGTATTAAGCCTGTCACCTTTCCTTGATCTACAACAGGCAGAACAGATATAGGTGATTCTCTTTTCTCCATGAGCTCTATGGCCTGTATCAGCGTATTGCTCGGTGCAATGGCAATGGGTGAGCGTGTCATTAGATTATCGGCTGTCTTTCCTGATATTTCGTCCCATTCAACCAGGATACGTCGAATGTCGCCATCTGTTATCAACCCAACTAGATGTTGATTCTCATTTACAACACAAGCGGCGCCTAAGGGATATCGTGTCATCTGAATGATAACTTCCTTAACCGATGTGTTGGGTGAAACGCACGCCACACGTTGTTTAGGATGCATGACCTGATGTACTTTCCACAGCAAGTTTTTTCCTATCTGTCCGCCGGGATGATAACGGGCAAAATCATCTTTTGAGAAGTGACGGTTTTCCATTAATGCAATAGCCAACGCATCACCTACGGCTAAAGCCAGTGTGCTGCTACTGGTTGGTACAAGATTCATTGTATCTGACTCTTTTTCGACGGATGCATCTATTACAATGTCGGCATCGTGTGCTATGGGAGATTCCATATTTCCGACAATGGCAATAATCTTTATGCCAAATGAACGAAGAATAGGAATAAGCCGAACCAATTCTACCGTAGTGCCTGAGTGAGAAATCAATAAAGCAAGGTCGCCTTCGGCACAGACACCTAAGTCGCCGTGAAATGCTTCGCCGGCATGAAGAAAAACGGACGGCGTTCCGGTACTGGAGAATGTAGCGCTGATTTTTCGCCCAATCAATCCGGATTTCCCAACACCGGAAACCACAACTTTCCCTTTGCATGAGGCTAAAAGCTGAATCACCGGTTCAATACTTTGTCCTAATCGCTGTGCTGCAGCATCAATGGCAGCTGACTCAGTTCTTAAGGTATGAATGAATACGTCTTTAAGAGTCATGTTTTATCTGCGTCTTTGATTTAAAGGGATGTATCCTGTTTTCCTTTTTCGATTGGAATCGGGAGAAATCAGCATATTTCTAAATGCATTACCGGTTAAACCTGCAAGTCCGGAAGCTATCCCACCGATAATGCCGGTTACAAGCAAAAGTAAATTGGCGCTACCATCTAAAGGAAATACATGTGCCATGCGGGATGTAAGAATATCACCTGTTGCTGTATGTATCAGATAGGCTTGAATAATCCAGATAAATGAAACGGGAATAGATGCACTGAAGAAAGAGGCAGCTCCGTTTGTTTTAATAATTATACTTATTACAAAAGGAATAATCATAATCACATACCATGGGAGGTAAAGCTGTGCAACCAAGACTAAAGCTGAGGTGAGTAATATTTTGACAAAAGATCTCATGGTTTGATGGTTTGTAGCGTTTGAGTTGTCATTCCAGGTTGTAAATCGCTTGCGTCTTTCATAAAGAAGAGTTCATAATATTCGCCCTTACGCCATTTCTCGATACCTGTTGTATAAAAATGACTACCGGGATTACCTGATTGCCCGCCCGGATAAACGCCATAGGCTTTTATGGGATTTTCTAATGATACAATCATTCTCCATGAAGGACCCCAGCGACTGTCGCAGGCATTTACAATACGTTTGTTACCGCCTATCTCGATATTGGTAGCAGAAAAAGGGATGATGCGTGCTAAGTGCTGGATGGAGGTAGCTTTGTATTCAAACCAGGTTAATGACTTATTGTTTTTTGTTTTCCAATCATCAAGAATATTAATTGCTTGAGAGAAAGATTGATTTACCAAATCGTCTAATGTTTCTTTTTTATCGGTTGTATGTTTAATATCAAAAATAGAATGATTAGGATATCTCTGCATGAGGCGAATAGTTGTAAATTCAAGGGGTATTTCAGTCATTTTACCTTCTACATACAATTCATCCCAAATCAAAGAATCCAAACAATCATACCAAACCTCATATATGGTTGCAGCCTCTGACAGTGCATCATTAACGTAGTTCCATTGATTGAGCGTTTTCAAATAAGCTGATTGTTGATTTTGTGAAGAAAGAAGACGCAACATTAAAGGCAATGACTCGGATGCTTGCATATTGAAATTGTCATTTTGCAAAAGCATCATATCTTCTACCGTAATGTTATTCATTAATGCCAGTCGTTCATTAATTCTTCTGTTTCGATAATGTTCAAAGAAACCGTTGTAATAATAGGGATAAGCGGTATCGGTCGGATGCTGATTAGCTGAGCTGACAAACTGCCTTGACGGATTGAAAATATGCGGATTTTCGGATTGTGGAATATATTGTTGCCATTGATATTCAGATAAGGATCCATCCATTACATACTTACCCTGTTTAGGCCATTTCATTGGAAATTTTCCTTGTTGCCAAAGCGCTATATCTCCACTTACGGATGCAAAAACAAAGTTCTGACTCGGACATTGGAAGGTACTAATTGCTTTAACGTATTCATCATAATTGTGAGCACGGTTCAGATTATAAAATGAAAGTAATTCATTGGAAGGCTCTAAGCCGGTCCATGCCGAAGCGAGAAAATAAGAACTGGTATCATCTGAAAGTCCCGGTCCATAAGCTATTGGTCCGTAATGTGTGTAGAGTACAGTATCTATAAAAGACGCTTTACCTTTAATACGTATCTTTTCCGGTCTTTCTTTAATAGCTTTCCATTCGTGGTCAAAAAGATATGCATTACAGGTAGCATCCTTAAATGTAACCTTATACCAATCTTTTACATCTTGTGTTCCGTTTGTTACGCCCCAGGCAATATCGTTATTAAATCCAATGATAACGGCCGGTGAACCAGGTAAGCTGACACCATAAACATTATAGTCGGGCATGGATAATTGTATCTCATACCATATAGAAGGCAAGTTGAGTTGTAAATGCGGATCGTTGCAGAGTATGGGTGCGCCTGTTTTTGTTTTTGAACCTGATACAGCCCAATTGTTACTGCCAATATTATCAGAAGTTTTTTCAGATTCTACGTTATAATGTTGGTGTATGCCTATGACAGAGGGTGTGTCGAGATGAATATCGGTGTGAGGGAATGTAGTGCCGACCGGTACAATGGGATCTATCAAGGTGTCGGGAAAGTCAGGATAAATGAGTTCTGTTATTTCTTCACCAAGCAGAGAGATAGCATTGCTTAGCTCAATATCCATGGATTTTCCGGTTAGCATATCAGCCATATATTTTAATAATAATGCTGACTTTAGTTTAGACCAAGGCTCGGGATAATAATTGAGAAGTTTATATTCTAAGGGTAATGTTTTATAAGTTAGAGATGAGATATACGCATTTACCCCGTCAGAATATGATTCAAGAATGTCTTTAGCTAATGTATCGCTGTCAAAAGCCTCAACCGTTAATTCGGCTGCATACATCAATCCTTTCCGACGTTGCATTCTATCGAGTTCCAGTGTTTTCTCACCTACAATTTCACTCACACGGCCGGCTGCAAAATGGGTTTGAAATTCCATCTGCCACAAACGATTGGTTGCCGTGATATATCCTTGTGCAAAGAATAAATCATGCGCATTCTTAGCAAAGATATGTGGTACCAATCGGTCATCATAAACGACTGTTACCTCATCTTGCAAACCGGCAATAGACAGAGATTCTTTAATGACCGGTTTAGCCGGCTCGGCATTAGCCCAAAACCCACTAAAAGGATTGAGAAATTTTCCGGCAGGCGGAATATGGGCTACACCGAATTGCAGCACATAAAACAATCCCGCAGAAAGTATTGCCAGTATAAAAAACCAAAGGAAACGCCGCATAGAAATGCTATCAGTATTATGCGGTGAAATTGATAAAAAAATTTTAGAAATCCTACTAAGTCTCTTCTTTGTTTGAAGCCTGATATCGGGCAGAACGATTTAGGATAAATGTGCCAATTTCCTTTATGGCCTTATCAGCTTGAGGTAGGAATCCTGCAAATGTTTGAAAAACATGAATCATGTTAGGGTATTCATGATAGGTAAAATCAATATGCTCTGCTTTGGCTTTTTCATAAAATGTTCTGTTCTCAAACAGTAAGATCTCAGATGTGCCTACTTGTACAAGCATGGGCGCTAAATCATGTAATTGCGCATATAATGGGCTGGCCAAAGGATTCTTTAAATCATCACCGGCATATTGTTTACCCCAAATCTCAATACTTTTCTTATCAATAAAAGGGTCATGCTGTTGGTAGGCATCTATTTCGGGCGATGTGGCACCTAAGTCAAGCCATGGTGACAAGCAGAATGCAGCGAGTGGTTGTGGCAGTTGATGCTCACGAATATAAAGAAGTGTGGCAATGGTTAACCCGCCTCCGGCAGAATCGCCGCCTATTACAATTTTTTCAGGTTTAAAGCTCATCGAAAGCAGCCAGCAGTAGGCATAATATGCATCTTCTAAGGCGGCAGGGAAAGGGTGTTCCGGCGCCAATCGATATTCGATAATTAAACTCTGTGATTTACAAGCACGGGCAATGCGGCCGGCTAATTTTTTATGAGATTTAATGGAACCCATACCATAGCCGCCCCCATGTATATAAAGGACAATACTGTCATTATCAATATTTTTTGGTCTGATCCATAGTGCATCCATGTTACCAACTTTTAATTGATGATAGGTTACACCGTATGGTTTTCTAAGAAAAGAGGTAAAGAAATCCATCCCCTTACGATACTTATCGGGCGAGTAGTCATGCCGATATAACACAAACTTGGTTATTTTGAAAAATAACTTAATAATAAAATTTCGCATGGGAGTAATACTGTCTTATAA
>JAIXKU010000155.1 GCA_026936045.1 Flavobacteriales bacterium | reverse complement strand
CAAATTGACGATCTGAATGCCCTTATTCGAATAAAAATAGAAGAGCCGGACTATATTGAAGTAGTTGATAAAGCTATTAAAAATCTGAAGAATAAGGTATCTGTGCCGGGGTTTCGCCCGGGTATGGTGCCTGTTGGCATGATTAAGAAGATGTACGGCAAGGCTGTTTTAAGTGATGAAGTGTCAAAGCTAACAGTTGATCATCTGTATCGCTATCTTTCCGAACAGAAGATTGATTTCCTTGGCAATCCTTTGCCTAATACATCCAAAAGTCAGGTAGATTGGGATGATCAGAAGGAGTTTGAATTTTATTATGATTTAGGTCTTGTGCCTGATTTTGAAGTGGTCTTACCTTCTGATGCCACCTTCAAACATTATAAAATTAATATGGATGAAGAAATGCTTGAAAAGCAGATTAAATCACTCCAATCTCGTTATGGACGCAGCGTTCAGGCTGAAGTGGCGGAAGAGAAAGATATGGTGATGGGAGAGATGACTGAGTTGAACGAAGATTTAACGGTAAAAGAGGGAGGCTTACAGAAACAGGTTTACCTCATTATGGAGAAAATCGTGCATCCCGAAACACGTCAATCTCTTATTGGGAAGAAGAGTGGTGAAGAAATTATAATCAATCCCCATCTAGCTTTCCCTGATGATATGACATTGGCTGTTTATATGGGCGTAAAACAAGAAGAAGCACCTTCATTAAGCTCACATTTTCGTTTTGCTATACAATCTATCAGTCACATGCAGCCGGCTGAAATGAATCAAGAATTTTACGATCGGGTATTAGGCATTGGAGCAGCTGAAGATGAAGCCTCTTTCAGATCAAAACTTTCGGCTTTGATAACAGAAGATATGCAACAAGAAAGTGATGCAAGATTAATGAACGAAATAAGAACCAACATTCTTGCTACCACTAAATTTGCCTTGCCGGATGAGTTTCTAAAACGTTGGATATTGGTTAGAAACGGAGAAAAAGGGCATTTTAATCCGGATAATATTGATGCGGAATACGAAACAGGTAGGGAGTCTATTCGTTGGGAGTTAATTCGTGATAAATATGCAGCCCAGCATAAATTAATCGTTGAAAAGGATGAGATGCAGAATGAGTCTCGTCGTCATGTTAGACAGCGTGTGGCGCAGATGGGATATTCTTTGCCTGATGATAAAATCAATGAGTTGGCTGAAAAGACTTTAGAAAAGGAGGAGGAGTTTGATAAAATTGCCAAGTTTCTTCTCGAATTTAAAGTACTTGGGGCTATTCGCAACGAATGCAAAGTAAATGAAGAGTCAATCTCTTATGATGATTTTATGAAGCTTAACACCCCGACACAACCTTAACCCAATTTTTGCATATCATCTTTTGATTGTATGCTTATATTTTTTAGGTTTGTGTTAAACAGTTTATAATAATCATATTTATTTAATACGAATTTCACATGATACCACAAGATGAATTTAAGAAATATGCGGTAAAGCATCGCGGCATCAGCAGCATGCACCTTGATAAGTACATGAGCCAGATAAGTGGAATGACTAGAACTGTGATTGAGGAGCGTCCGGTTAACTTCCGCGAGGTGGATGTGTTTTCTCGTCTCATGATGGATCGTATTATTTTTCTTGGGACACCGGTTGATGATTATATAGCTAATATTATTCAGGCACAGTTGCTATTCCTTGAAAGTGCAGATGCCAAGCGAGATATTCAGATTTATGTCAATAGTCCTGGTGGCAGCGTTTATGCCGGTCTTGGTATTTATGATACCATGCAGTGGATCGGCCCGGATGTGGCAACTATCTGTGTTGGCATTGCTGCATCAATGGCAGCTGTTTTACTTTGTGCCGGAACAAAGGGTAAACGCACCGGACTTAAACATAGCCGTGTGATGATACATCAACCTATGGGCGGCGCTCAAGGTCAGGCCAGTGATATAGAAATTACATACAGAGAGATAGAGAAACTTAAGAAAGAACTATACGATATTATTGCCGATCATAGCGGACAACCCTATGAAAAGGTGTATAAGGATTCAGATCGCGATTATTGGATGATTGCGGCTGAAGCTAGGGAATATGGTATGATTGACGAAGTGCTTACTAAGCATCAGTCTTAAGGATTTCGTGCCCTTTTCTTTAAATTCCATTTAGAATTATGACTAAAAAGAAAGGCGAATATTGTTCGTTTTGTATGCGACAAAAATCGCAAACCTCACTGCTCATAGCAGGTCAGGAGGCTTTTATTTGTAATCATTGTGTACAGGAAGCCTATGAGATGCTACAGAATGAGAAACTCTCTCATGTAAATAGAAGTGAAAACAAAGAACTGACATTACTCATCCCATCAGAGATAAAAAAACATTTGGATGAATATGTGATTGGGCAGGACGAAGCTAAGAAGGTTATGGCCGTTGCTGTTTATAATCACTATAAGCGCATTTTGCATCGAACACTGAATACGGATAATCAGATTGAGATAGAGAAATCTAATATTATCATGGTGGGGGAAACAGGCACAGGGAAAACCCTCATGGCTAAGACCATCGCAAAGATTCTAAATGTGCCGTTCTGTATTGCGGATGCTACAGTTCTGACTGAGGCAGGGTATGTTGGAGAGGATGTAGAAAGTGTATTAAGTAGGCTATTACAAGTAAGTAACTTCGATGTGGAGGCAGCCGAAAAGGGTATTATTTTTATTGATGAAATAGATAAGATTTCTCGTAAAGGGGATAATCCTTCTATTACGCGCGATGTATCGGGCGAAGGCGTACAGCAGGGATTACTTAAGCTTTTGGAAGGTAGTGTGATTCATGTGCCGCCGTATGGAGGACGCAAGCATCCGGAGCAAAAAATGATTAATGTCAATACCCAAAATATTCTTTTCATCTGCGGAGGCGCTTTTGACGGTATTGAACGAAAGATCAGCGAGCGCTTAAACAAACAATCTATTGGATTTAAGTCTGATTTAAAGAAACATAAAATAGACAATCAGAATTTACTCCAATATGTTAGCCCTCAGGACTTAAAAAACTTTGGACTTATTCCTGAACTTGTAGGTAGATTACCTGTTGTTACACACCTCAATCCTTTAGACGCTCAGGCACTAAGACGTATTTTAACCGAGCCTAGAAATGCGATACTTAAGCAATATACCGAACTTTTCCGGTTAGATCAGAAGGAGCTTATTATAGAAGATAAGGTCATTGACTTTATAGTTGAAAAGGCCATCGCATTTAAATTAGGTGCGCGAGGGCTTCGTTCTATTTGTGAAGCTATCATGAATGATTTGATGTACAGTAGCCCTGAAAATCCCGATACGATTATTCGTGTTACGCTCAGCTATGCTAAGGAGCGGTTTAATTATGCCCGTTTAGACCACGCTGCATAGATTATTCTTAAAATATTTATGACAGTATAATAACCAAAATTACTCGACTGGAGAGCAATGAATCATTAGAAAAGATGTTTTACTTCTTCTTTAATGGCATCAATAGCCATTTGTGTGGGCAGCTTGTCTATCTGCATACACATATCAAGGATAGACTTGCTCAGGTTAATGCCGGGCGTACTCTCATCCACTTTTGATGCGCCAATATTGACAATCTTTACCGTCTCCTCTTTGGCGCGTTTAAGGGCTTCCCATGCGCCACTACTCATATATATTTGTTGTGTGAGATTATGATCAAACTCGGCCCGAATCGTACTTAATAATTCGGCATGTAATTCGGCTGAACTCATTCTGTTTTGAAATACACGTAATATGAGATTGTTTGGCGTTATACGTTCCAAGAAAAGAACAGTACGCTCGTAGGCTTGTAACCGGACGGGATTTATATCCTTGGTTGTCTGCTTTCTTAGTTCTAACAGTGTTTTGCGCTCTTGAGCATGTAGCATTTGCTTGATTAAGTAATAGGCGGTAAGAAATACAATGATTGAAGGCACTGTGTATTTCAGTATTTCCAGTATAATCACTACAATATCCATAAGTCAGAATTTTTTACAAAATAAAAAAATGAAACAATAGAAACGTTATCTTATTAATAATAAACGTTGACGGTGCTGCCATATTCTATATCTTCTCCATTAAGTAATTTGATACGCAACACTACAAAATAAGTACCTTCCACTGCCATGCTACCTGTAGTGGTCAGACCATTCCAACTGATTTGGGGGTTGTCAGTTTCAAAGACTTTATGTCCCCATCGGTTAAAAATGCCGCAATAAAATATTTGAAAATTGGTACCCGAAATCTCAAAAAGATCATTTTGTCCATCGCCGTTTGGAGAAAAGACATTCGGGATATGAAGGCCATCAATAATGGTAATAGTTGTATATGCGGTATCGTAGCATCCTTCTGCTGTTTGTATAACCAACATAACCTGATATGTTCCTTCGGTATTATAGATATGTTCCGGAGAGCTTATGATAGCGCCTGTGCCATCGCCGAAATCCCATGTCCAGATAGCGGCATTCATGCTTGAATCTGTGAACACAATAGGAATACTGCCGAGTGCTGTGGTTGGAATAGCATTAAACGATGCAACGGGCTCAGGACTAACAATGACATTCAATATGCCCGGCCAGGAGCTACAACCGATAGCTGATGTTTGTGTCAAAGATAATGTGTCGGATGTGCCGCCAAGACCCCAGTATACAGATTGAGATGCTTGGCCGTTTCCGTTTAATGTGCCACCGGCTGTTACCGACCAGTGGAATGTGGCATTATTAGCCGGATTCTGAATGGTGTAGATTTCGGTACTTCCTCCGCAAACAGGGTTGTTTCCGATGATAATAGGCCTAGCAGGGCGGACTTTACTAAGGATGTATGGCTCGGCAGACCATCCGGTCCAGCTTTGCTTTTTGTTGTAGTTTAACGGGTTAGCTGCCGTACTAGCTATAACAGGACTCATGTCTTGCCATTGAGGGATAGGCTGGTGCCAACACGATAAGCCATCCCAATCTCCATCGTTTGCCGGATCATAAAAAATAAACATGCTACAATTGGTATTACCATCTTTGCGTGTTAAAAGATGATAGAATAATGGATTTAGTTCACATACATTCGAATCTGTCAGTTGGCGATTATATCCGTCCATTCCGGCATCGTTGTTGGCCAACCTCACACCGTATCTTACAGGATTGGCCGCATCGGCAGATAAAATAACCGGTCTGTAACGCAATACCCCCAAACTAGAGCCTGTTGGGAATAAATAATCGCCGGTGTTCATCATGAATCTAACTAATCGTCCTTGGTTTAGACTGCTCACAAAGCCGGTATTTCTACTTATAGCAGCAAGATCAGGATTGTCTATGAACATATTAAAGGAGTCCGTTGCCAACTCAGCATCGTTTAAATGTAAATATCGGGCGCAGCGCGCATCTAATGTCTGTATCTTTATGCCATTTTGCAGTAAGGTCAGATCGTAAAACTTAGAGATGGAATCACCTGTAATAAGTTGGTTCAGGCTGGTCAGTAAAACTTCGCTTGTATCAGAGATAAACAGATGATTATTTACCCAGTGTAAACCTACCTGATATTCACCGTTACCCTGTGTTGTAGCATCATTAATATACGAGGAATCAATAGTTGTAGTCCCATGATTTGTGAATACACCCGAATGGTCATTTTGCATATGACCTTTGACACGAATTATAGATTGATAGTCGGTATAAACAATGGCACCGTCTGCATACCATAATGGTTGTTGTGCAGTTAGATTCAGACTGAAACAAAACAGACAGATTATTGTTATGAATCTATATTTCATGTTTCGAATTAACAAAAAAAAAATGAGGTCTGCTTCTCTCATGAAAAAAATAGATGAATGAGCACATGTCGGCTTTAGATTATTG
>JAIXKU010000200.1 GCA_026936045.1 Flavobacteriales bacterium | reverse complement strand
GTCTTTGGGAGAGCAGGGTATCAGATATTGACGAATAGCATACTTCCCTTGTTTTTTCTCGCTTACAGGCACCCCCATCCACCATTTTTCAGTAAACGTATTTTGATAAAATACAATTTCTTCAGGTGCACCGGTATAGGCAACGTGGTATTTGATGTATTGGCTGTTATCAGTCTGTAAACTTTCCGGTTTGCGCAAATAAAAGCCTTCTATAAAATGCCAAATCACTTGTGCCATCAGATGATGGTCTGTCCATTCTGTTTTTCCGCCTGGTGTAATACCGTAAAACCCAATGGATGTAAGCTTTAAACTCAAGCCGGCATAACGAGCCAAACGGCATATCTCATCACTGGTTAAACCATTGGGCGAGGTATATAAAGCATGTGGTGCATCAGCGTATTTAACAGCGCCTAAATCAATAGATGCAAAATCCACATCGCGAATTAAGGGCTCACTCTCTTCTATATGTGCTCGGAGCTCTCCTAACCTCAGTAAATCAAATGCAAATTCATTAAACATCTCAATCATTTCAGCAGAGTTGAGATAGGTTTGATATGCTAACTGACAATAGTTAAAAAGGTGATTATCCTTATCGGCCAATATTTTGCTAAGAAAATTTTCACCGGTAAGTTCCTCTGATGTTTCACTAAAATTCAGTACTGGACTAATATTCAGTAAATTACAATATCTGCCGCGTATCTTATAAGCCAAATAATTGGCATAAGTCAATTCTTTACCGCCACCGATAATAAGCGGAACAATACCGCGATTCATCAGATCGGCAAGTATTTCAGATAATATGTCTGAAAGTTTCTCTAATGAGTGTTTAACAGAGAGATTGCCGAAATCAGCGATACGGATATTGTAATTCCCTTTATACAACCGATATAGCCAGTATCTGACGCTGTCCGGCGTTTGAACGGTACTGCAAGACAAGTCATGCTGGTCATAACCAACTCCAATCAAGACGATATCCGTCGGTGTATTATCAATATCGGGGAACGGCGTACCAAGCTCGTAGGTTCGAATGTTAGAAGAGTATCTGCTGCTGTTATAATCTTCGGATAAAACATATCCGGAAACGGGTACAAAATAGTTTTCCCAACTCATAATTTAGGTTTCAGACACAATATTAAGTCTAAATACAAGACCATAACACCCTGCCCAAAGGTAAGATATTTACAATCCTCTTTTAATAATTACTGCTTCTTTGATGTCTTAGCTGCTGTTTTCTTAACGGCAGGCGTCTTGGATTGGGTCGTCTTTTTAGCCGGTTTTTTTGCGGCCTTCTTTTTTTTATCACTTGCATTTTTTGCGGAAGCATCCTTCTTGGCAGATCTTCCTGTAGGTTGAGAGTTGACAATTATAGCTTGCACCTCTTCCAACGTTAACGATTCGGCATTTGTACCTTTAGGAATACGATAATTCAATTTTCCAAAGGAAATATAGGGGCCAAAACGTCCTTTAAGAACCTGGATATCTGTTCCTTCGAAATTATGAATCACCCTGTTTGATACAGCCTCCCGTTTTTGAATAATGATATCAATAGCCTGTTCGATGGTAATCGTCATCGGATCCAGGCCTGCCGGAATAGAAGCAAAGAGGGTATCATGCTTGATATACGGGCCAAAGCGACCGATTCCGATGGTTATCTCTTTATCTTCAAAAACACCGACTTTACGTGGTAATTTAAATAAATCCAATGCTTCTTCCAAGCTGATATTTTCAATGCTTTGTCCTTTTCTCAGGCTGGCGTATTGCGGTTTTTCTTCATCCTCCACTTGGCCAATCTGAATCATCGGGCCATAGCGTCCTATCAATGCATAAACCGGTTTTCTCGTGGCAGGATGAACGCCCAATTCACGTTTACCTGTTACTCTGGAAGAGTGTTTCTCCGTATTATCTACAATATGGTGAAACGGCTTGTAGAACGATTCGATCATTTCTACCCATTTCAAATTACCTGTTGCGATTTCGTCAAACTCCTTTTCAACATTCGCCGTAAAATGAAAATCTAGAATCTCTTTAAAATTGTCCACTAAAAAATCATTAACCAATGCGCCGATATCCGTTGGGAAAAGCTTATTTTTTTCGGCACCGGTTGTTTCGTTGTACATGTCTTCTTTCAATGTGCCATTAACGCATGATATAACATGGTATGAACGTGTTGTTCCCGGTCGTTCTTCCTTTACCACGTATCCTCTGTTTTGAATGGTTGATATGGTGGGCGCATACGTTGAAGGGCGGCCGATACCCAATTCCTCTAATTTTTTTACTAAACTAGCCTCAGTATACCGTGCCGGCGGCATGGTAAAACGCTCTGTTGCTGTGATTGCATTCGCCTGTAAAGCATCCCCTTGTTTTAAAGCCGGCAGATGCTGCTCTGACGATTCTTCTTCATCGTCATCACTGCTTTCCATATACACTTTTAGGAAACCGTCAAACGTAAGCACTTCGCCACGCGCAATAAAATAGGTTTGCGGCACGGGCGAAAGAATGGATATCTGTGTTTTTTCAAGTTGAGCATCGGCCATTTGGGAGGCTATGCTGCGTTTCCAGATCAAATCATACAGTTTGGTCTCGGCATTATCTGCGCCGGCTGCTGATACCGACATATCTACTGGGCGAATACATTCGTGTGCTTCTTGCGCCCCTTTCGATTTGGTAGTATATTGACGGCGCTTATGATACTGTTTGCCGAATAACTGATAAATAGCCTGCTCAGCCGATTGCAAGGCAAAGTCAGACATATGAACCGAATCGGTACGCATATACGTTATTTTTCCACTTTCATACAAGCGTTGCGCCAATTGCATGGTGCGAGCCACCGAGTAACCCAGCTTACGGCTGGCTTCTTGTTGTAATGTACTGGTAGTGAATGGTGCTGACGGTGATTTAACACCCGGTTTCTGTTCTATTTGACTGACTGAAAAAGAAGCAGTAAGACACGTATTAAGAAAATTTAGTGCTTCTTTACGTGTTGAAAATTTCTGAGAAAGTTCGGCTTTGAATGACTTGTTTTCCGATTGGAATACTGCAGTAACTCGATAATAGGATTGAATTTGAAAAGCGCTGCGCTCTCTTTCGCGTTCAACAATTAAGCGTACGGCAACCGATTGAACCCGGCCGGCAGAGAGAGAGGGTTTGATTTTTTTCCATAAAATAGGCGAAAGCTCATAACCAACCAAGCGATCGAGAATACGCCGTGCCTGCTGCGCATTAACCAAATTATAATCGATCCCTCTAGGGTTTTCAATCGCTTTTAAAATAGCCGATTTTGTGATTTCATTAAAGACAATCCGCCTGGTATTTTCTTCCTTTAAATCTAGCGCCTCTGCCAAATGCCATGCAATAGCTTCACCCTCACGATCTTCATCCGATGCCAGCCATACACAATCGGCAGACTTTGCTAATTTCTTAAGCTCGGCAATCACTTTCTTTTTTTCCGAAGGAATCACATATTCCGGTGCAAAATGATTGGCTATATCAACAGAAAGGCCTTTTTCTGACAAATCTCTGACATGGCCAAAACTCGATTTCACCACATAATCTTTCCCTAAATAGTTTTCAATGGTTTTGGCTTTGGCCGGCGACTCTACAATTACCAAATTTTTAGGCATGTTCTGTTGTGTTAAAAAGATACTTATACAGGATTAAAGCTCGGCACAAAGAAAAAGATTCTTTGATAAAACACAGCCCAAAACTTAATATTTGATTAACAAGACTACACTAACAACCTGATTATAAAGTAATTAGCACTAAAGAAAACCTAACTCAAAACGAGCTTCTTCACTCATCATTTCTCTACCCCAAGGTGGATCAAAGGTTACTTTGACATTGACATCATTAACACCCTCTACTTCTCTGACAGCTTGCTCTACCTGAAAAGGTATTTCGATGGCAGAAGGACAATTAGGTGTAGTTAACGTCATGACTATCTGTATATTACAATCTTCTTTAACCTGCACATCGTATATCAAACCCAACTCATAAACATCAACAGGTATTTCGGGATCGTACACTGTTTTAATTGCTGCTATGACTTTATCTTGCATAGATATCTCGTTATTCATAGTCTTATGGTATTACGTTAAATGCGCTTTTGCATAGGTTTTCATTCTTTTTATCATGCTAAGCAGACCATTGCTTCGTGTGGGCGAGAGATGAGATGTTAAGCCTATCCGATCTACCATATAAAGCTCGGCATTCGCAATCTCATCGGGGGTATGACCGGAAAAAACTCTGATCAGCAATGACACCATGCCTCTGGTAATAATGGCGTCGCTATCAGCGGTATAAAAGACTTTCCCATCTGATAGATGTGCCGCTAACCAAACCTGACTTTGACATCCGTCAATGAGGCGATCTTCGGTCTTCATCGCCGGATCTATAACCGGCAATTTCTTTCCCATCTCCACAATATGCTCATATTTGTCCATCCAGTCTTCAAAAAGTTCAAATTCTTCAATAATCTCATCCTGAATGTCATTGATACACTTTCCCATGTTTCTAAGATAATAATTTAATAGCTTTCTGTAAAGCTGCGTCTAATTGCAAAATATCATCTTCATTATTATAAAATGAAAAAGATGCCCGAATTGTTCCCGGAATATTAAAAAAATGCATAACCGGCTGAGTACAATGATGGCCGGTTCGTACGGCCACGCCTTGCTTATCCAGCAATACGCCAATATCATACGGATGCAGATTATCAATCAAAAAGGATAAAACCGGGGCTTTCTCTTTGGCCGTACCAATCATTTTAAAACCGGGTATAGCAGCCAATCTCTCATAAGCCAGTTGATATAAATACATCTCACGAGCCTTAATAGACTTCAAGCCGATATCCAACATATATTCAATAGCTTTTGCCAGGCCTAATACGCCTTCGATATGAGGTGTCCCGGCTTCGAACTTAAATGGGATGTCGTTATACGTCGTATGCTCAAAACCAACCGACTTTATCATCTCTCCTCCCCCTTCAAACGGTGTCAGTTTATTTAACCATTTGTCTTTGCCATACAACACGCCAATACCGGTTGGCGCCAACATCTTATGACCGGAGAAGCAATAAAAATCACAATCCAACGCTTGCACATCCACGCTGAGATGTGGCACAGCCTGAGCGCCATCTATTAGAACCGGAATATCCTGTTGATGTGCCATATCAATAATCTGCCGTATAGGATTTATCGTTCCTAATGAATTGGAGACATGCGAGATGGCAACAATACGTGTCTTTTTATTGATAAGTGAAGGTAGCTGATCCAAACAAAGCTCACCTTGTTCATTTATAGGTAAAACCTTAAGTTTAGCACCCTTATCCTGACAAATCATTTGCCAAGGGACAATGTTAGAATGATGCTCCAATGCCGATATCAGTACTTCGTCGCCGGGGTGTATTTCCGTTCTGCCAAATGAATAAGCCACAAGATTAATGGCATTGGTTGTGCCTTTGGTAAAGACAATCTCACGCTCTGACGAAGCATTGATAAAAAATTGAACCGTTTTGCGCGCTTCTTCAAACGCATCGGTGCTTAACTGGCTCAATGTATGCACGCCTCTATGCACATTAGCGTTCATTTGTTCATAATAATCAACGATCGCTTTAATGACTTTATTGGGTTTCTGCGATGAGGCTGCATTATCCAGATAAGCCAACGGTTTATTATTTACGTCCCTGTCAAGAATAGAAAAATCATTTCGATAAGCTTGCCATATCGGCGCATTCGGCGCATATGTGACAATATTAGTCTTCATGCACACCGGTAAAATTTTCTATCAACCGTTCTGCTTCGTGCAAGAACTCTTCATTTTCTATACCCTCAAACACATCGGAAGCAAACGCCGCAATCAACATATTACGAGCCACTGCTAAAGAAATACCTCTGGATTGCAAATAGAACAAAGCCTCTTGGTCAATTTGACCAGTTGTAGCACCATGGCTGCATTTAACATCATCGGCATAGATTTCCAAACGTGGTTTGACATAGTTTCTTGACTGATCGCCCAATAATATAC
>JAIXKU010000184.1 GCA_026936045.1 Flavobacteriales bacterium | reverse complement strand
ACCATAGATTAACCAATCTCTTAAATATATAAATAGATTATTCACTATTAGTATTTCATTTATTTATTATCTATTGTATTCTTATTTTCAGGATATGTTCAGAAACAATCTTCCACCTTTTTTTTCAAATAATGGGGATGAAACATGGGTAAGTACTTGAGAAAGATTCCTCAAAAGCAAATCTTTATTTTTGGTATTTTCTTGACAGAGATTTTTTACGTATTGACCAGTTAACGGAAGATGATTAATAACTGCTCCTGTATTTACATTGATGAGTGCTTCCAGTTCCACTTTAAGCCTTGAGCCCGACATCTCTTTAAGTTTCTATAATAAACTAACAGATCTTTCTCGAATTTCCTTTCAGAATATCTGCTTTTTTTCGGATACTTGTACTTTATATAAAGTAAAAAAGAGTACAGGTATGGAAAATACACAGCGTTTTATCAATGAAAACAAAGACCGTTTCTTAGAAGAATTATTTGCATTACTTCGCATCCCTTCAATCAGTGCCGATACGGCCTATAAACAGGATATGGTAACAGCCGCCGAATATGTGAAGAAAAAGTTGGAAGAAGCCGGCGCAAATAATGTGGAGGTTTGTCCGACACCCGGTCATCCGATTGTGTATGGCGAAAAAATAATTGACCCCTCGCTACCTACCATTTTAGTTTACGGCCATTATGATGTTCAACCGGCTGTGCCGCTTGAGTTATGGACAACACCACCTTTTGACCCGACCATCCGTAATGAGCGTATCTATGCACGTGGTGCTTGTGATGATAAAGGGCAGGTTTATATGCATGTTAAAGCGTTTGAAGCCATGATGAAAAATGGCGAGTTGCCCTGTAATATAAAGTTTATGATTGAAGGTGAAGAAGAAACAGGGTCTACTAATCTAGGTCCGTTCTGTATAGCAAACAAAGAAAAGTTGAAATCAGATGTTATCTTAATATCGGATACGTCTATGCTTGCGAATGATATACCTTCTATTGATGTCGGGTTACGCGGATTGAGCTATGTTGAAGTGGAGCTGACCGGTCCTAATCGTGATTTGCATTCCGGTGTTTATGGTGGCGCTGTGGCTAATCCGATAAACATTTTGACCAAAATGATTGCCTCCATGCACGATGAGAATAATCACATTACCATTCCCGGATTTTATGATGACGTGATTGCATTAAGTGCCGAAGAGCGTGCAGAAATGGCCAAAGCGCCTTTTGATCTAGAGGCTTATAAAAAGGATTTGGATATAGCGGATGCTTGGGGCGAAAAAGGATATAGCATTATGGAACGTACCGGCACGCGTCCTACATTGGATGTAAATGGCATTTGGGGTGGTTATACGGGCGAAGGATCCAAAACCGTGCTTCCATCCAAAGCCTTTGCGAAGATTTCAATGCGTTTAGTGCCTAATCAAAACTCTGATAAAATAACCCGCTTATTTACAGAGCACTTTAAGCGCATTGCACCGGCCGGGGTTAAGGTGGAAGTTACACCGCATCACGGCGGCGATCCGGTACTTACACCCACCGATTCATTGGAATTTAAGGCAGCCAGCATGGCGATAGAAAAAACATTCGGGAAGAACCCGATACCCACAAGAGGTGGCGGCAGTATTCCTATTGTTGCATTATTTGAACGCGAACTAGGCGTTAAGTCCGTCTTAATGGGATTTGGTTTAGATATTGATGCTCTTCATTCACCTAATGAAAGTTACGGCCTGTTTAATTTCTATAAAGGCATTGAAACCATTCCTTATTTCTTCAAATATTATACGGAACTGAAGAAGGCTTGATGGTGCGAGGACTTGTTCTGATTTGTTGTATTGGCTTGGTTTTGGGCGGATGCAAGCTTTCCGAGCCGACATTTGATGCTATTCAAGACCTGCGTATGATTTCAGGGCCGAAAGGGGAGTTGGGTATGGAAATAGCTATGAAAATAACCAATCCCAATAATTTTGGCTTTGTACTGAAAAAGATACAGGCAGAGATTTTGGCTAATAATGCTGTGATTGGGAAGGTTTGGGCTAAGAAGCGTGTAAGCGTAAAAAAACAATCATCTGATTTTCATACGATTACACTGCTGACGAATGGCAAGAAGCTGACAACAGATATAACGCAACTAACTTCCTTGTTTTCCGGCAATCCATCTTTTCAGGTTAAAGGCAGCGTGATTGCACAAGCTTGCCTATGGCGTAAAAGGTTTAGTTTTGACCAAAACACAAAGATGCCGAGAGGTACGTTTCAGATTCCGGGCTTTTAAAGCTTGTTTTCTTTCTTTTTCTCTTCAAAATAAAGTACCAATAACGCAGAAGTGTTTTTACACTGTGTTTTTTTCAGGATTTTACGACGATGAGTATCAACGGTATGTTTGCTGATTCCGAGCATATCGGCAATATCCTTACTGCGCATACGATTCATGAGATGTAGAAAAATCTCATTTTCTCGTCTAGAGAGGGGTTGTTGGATGGGTAGTTTTTCCATTCAATTATTTGATTGGGTTAAACAAATCACCTCGGAAAGATTATTAAAATTACAGGGCGATAGAGTTATAAAACTCCACCACAAAATAATAACTAAAAAAAAGAACATACAATACTCAATTCATAGATTTCTCGCATATTCTATTGAATTAAGAAGGAATTATCTACTTTTTAGATATTTTTTGCAATTCAATAATTTGTACCTCTGAGCTGCCATTGGTTGTCATCCAACGTAAAACATTGCTATTACTTTTTACCAAGAACCAGACTTTACTCGAACCGGTTTGTTGGTTGTCTATCAACAGATATTTACCATCACGCTTCCAGGTGAAAGTATTAAAATCAGTTTTAGCTTTACCAAAAAGCGAAAAACTGGCGTTTTTCTCACCGGTCCCATCTTTATAAAAGATAATACTTCCAATGTTGGTATGTCCGGATGCATTCTCACCCGGCACTTTTGTTTCATAGAGTTGAATATTCCATGCATTTACCAACCTTGGCGTGCAAGAACTGCTAAGCCATGCGATAGCTGAGATGAGGATAAAGGATTGTTTGAATGACATATATAGGATTGATTACATCTTACTCTTTAGCTACTTCGATCAGTTGACGTTTGCCTTTTTTCGATTTGCGACGATAGTGTTCGATAATGATACGAGCGTCTGAGGGACTTACCGTTATAAATGAATAATTATCTAAAATACGCACATCGTCTATTTTTCGTTGAGGTACACGCGTTTCCTGTTCCAGCATATCTACCAACCTGCGTGGATTCATGTTGTCGGATTTGCCTAATGCTACAAACAGTTTAATTCCGTTTTTGTTTGATTTTCGGCTTTTCTTTTCGCCGGACTCATCGTCAAACTTCTTAAAATCCCGACTTTTCTGCTCCGTAATAGATTGGTATCTGCTTTCAGAAAATTCATTGGGGTAATGGATACGTAATAAAGCGGCCACCAATTCTTCGGCATCCAAACCGCCTAACAACTCTTCGGCCAAAGGCAGAAAAGAGGCTGTTTCGCCATCGCCAATAAGCTGGAAAAGATCATGCTTGAGCTTCTCAATTTTCTTGGAAATCACTTGTTTTCCGCTGGGTAATGTCGCAAGTTTGATATCTGTTTTGGCGATTTTCTTAACTAAAGCAAACTTACGCATCTCTGATGGGCTAACTAGAGAAATGGCCATACCTGCTTTGCCTGCACGCCCTGTGCGCCCAATACGATGCACATAAACTTCCGCTTCTTGTGGCAATGAGTAATTTACGACGTGTGTCAGATCTTTTACATCAATACCACGGGCAGCCACGTCGGTAGCAACCAATATGCGCACAGTTCTCTTTTTAAATCGCGCTAAAGTCTTTTCGCGCTGAGATTGGGAGATATCACCATGTATAGACTCAGCCGGATAGCCTTTCTCAATCAGATAATGGGCTATCTCGTCGGTTTCAACTTTTGTTTGGCAAAAAACCAATCCGTAAAAGTCATTTGAGAAATCAATGATACGACAAAGCGCTTCACGCTTGTCACGGGCAGCTACCTGATAATAGACTTGTTCAGTCAGATGTGTAGTCAGTGTTTGGGGTGTTACTTTTACCATCTCATAAGCGCCCATGTAATTTTTAGCAATACCCAGAATGCGTGGCGGCATAGTAGCTGAGAACAACAAAACCCTTTTTTGTTCGGGTGTTTGGGCTAAGATGGTCTCGATATCTTCTACAAAACCCATGTTCAGCATCTCATCCGCTTCGTCTAGTATCAGATGAGAGATATGATCAATACGTAACGTGCCTCGTTCCATGTGATCCATGATACGACCGGGTGTGCCAACCACAATGTCAACACCTTTTTTCAGATCGCGTATTTGTGTTTGAATACTTTGTCCGCCATAAACAGTGGTAATAAACAGTTTCTTATCGCCTTTGTAAGAGATAAGTTCTGTTGCTACTTGTAAAGCCAGTTCGCGGGTGGGTACTAATATCAACGCCTGTACTTTCTTTTCCCCTTCTTTAAGTAAATCCAGCAAGGGCAAACCAAAAGCAGCTGTTTTGCCGGTGCCTGTTTGTGCTTGTCCCACCATATCAATGGTATTGCTTAGAAGAAGCGGAATAGTGGCCGCCTGAATAGGTGTGGGTTCTGTAAAGCCTTTCTGTATCACGGCATTCACGATGTCTTGACTGAGCCCCAGTTTGAGAAACCCATTTGTTTCTTGTGTCATATGTTTTTGTTTTACACCACGAAGGCCCTATTTATTACACAAAGAATTCAAATGTTTCAGAAAACCTTTGGGTGCCTTCCGTAGGCAGATTGAGCATTAGCAGCTATTAATTTATAAAAAATGCGTGCAAAGATAAGAGAAATAATTGAATAGTATATTCTCTTAGTGTTTTATAGTTGGTTGGCAGATTCACGTATCAAGTACGACACTACCATCCGTTCTGTTTATAATGACGGTTTGCAAATAGGCGCTGGCAGGGATTTTAGCACTAAAGTTCAATAGAAGAACGAATGTTGAACCTTGCACAAATGCCCAATCGAAGCCGTTCACCTGCTCTCTTGAAAAACCGATGTTACAGGCTGCCCTTCTGTTTTTTCTGCTGGTTTCTCGATCTGCGGTGCGTTGGAACAGACACACTCTTTGGCAAGTTTTGGTCAAGCGTTGGGATTGTGCGACTTGCCAATGTGTGTGGCTGTGAAGCGGTGGCATTTTATTTAACGATTTTCATTTTTAATCCAATTCTACTTTTATCCTACTTCTTCAACGTATTCTTCAAATCCTTCAAGTGGTACATTATAGATTGTTCGAGTAGCTCCAACCTTAAATTCCTTTTTTAGTGTAGCTCCAAAAACGCCATATCTTACATTTCCTTTTCCAACTTCGTATTCTTTGTACTCATTGTAACGGTTTATTAAATGAGAAATATAATTTGCTTTCACGCTTTCAAAACCAATGCAACCTTCAGGATATTTTTGTTTTACGGTTTTCTTTTGTTGATTGATTGAAATTTTATTGTTATCACCAACTACCGCATTGCCAACTTTTGCATTGAAGTTTACAGTCTTTTCAGATTTTGGTTTTGATATTATCGGTTCTTTTAAAAGTTCTATTTTCTTTTTATACACTTCCATCTGAGAAAGGTCGCCCTTAGTAATTTTGGAGTGGCAAATTCGGCAGAGCAATAGTAAATTTCCTATTTCATTATTTGCTGGATTTTCATCAATGTGATGAATTTCAAAATGTCCTACTTCCGTGTTTTCGCAAAAAGGACAAGACGAACCAATTTCTTTTTGAAGTTCAGCTCGTACTTTGTTCTCTTGCGGTATTCTAACTCTTATCTTTTTTTCGGTCATAATCGTTATATTTTGAGTGAAATGCGGTTATTGGTTAGCGTTTTCCACTATTTTTATTTCTTCTTCCGTCAATTCGTAAAGCTCATAAACCAATTGGTCTATTTGGTTTTCTGCATTTTCGTTGCTTTCTCTTTGTTGCAAAAGCATTTTTGATTTTTCAATTAATGCATTGTCTATTCTACAAGGTAGAGTTTCAACATAATGTGCTGGAAATTGGGCAAACGCCTTATTTTCGCCTGTGGTTAATGATTTA
>JAIXKU010000284.1 GCA_026936045.1 Flavobacteriales bacterium | reverse complement strand
ATCAATTAAACAGACTTATATGAAAGTAAAAAATTATACCGAATAGTAACAAGTATAAAAGTTACTATTAATAACATCAAAAAATAAATAGATTTGTTCATATGATATATCATATATACATAAAGTAATGAAAGAAGCACTGATAGTATTTGTAGGTAGCGGATTGGGCGGACTGACAAGATGGGGAAGTCATAAATTAATGGATATATTTTATACTTCCACTTTCCCATTAACTACACTCCTTGTAAATATCATTGCAAGCTTTCTTGCAGGTGTTTTAGTTGCTTTAAGTGTAGAAAAAAATATACTTGATTCTCATGTGCAATGGTTCCTTATAACAGGATTTTGCGGTGGTTTTAGCACATTCTCTACATTTTCTGAACAAAATATTCAACTGCTGCAAGCAGGTGCAATCTTACCTGCAATCTTATATATTATCCTAAGTGTAGTCTTAAGTATTGCATGCTGTTTTTTAGGTCATCAAATCATATCAACCTATGCATAAAACCTGGAAGATTCAACCCCGCCCATTGCCGAAATCTCTTGCTATGCTTGGCAAGTACAGCCAAAATCATATCGTTTCTTCATTATTAATTAACCGAGGTATACAAACAGAAGATGAAGCTGATTATTTCTTTAATCCCTCGCTTCAAAATCTTTATGATCCTTTTCAACTTAAAGACATGAAGAAAGCTGTAGATCGTATAGAGAAAGCGATACAAGAAAATGAAAAGATTCTATTTTATGGTGATTACGACGTAGATGGTACCACATCTGTCGCAATGATTTGGCTATTCTTTCAACAACAACTTGGATACAGAAATATAGGATACTACATCCCCGACCGCTACACGGAAGGGTACGGTGTATCAAGCTTAGGCATTGAACGTGCTGCTGAAAACGGTTACAAACTTATCATCTCTCTTGATTGCGGAATTAAATCGGCTGACAAAATTATGATGGCACAATCAAAAGGTATTGATTTCATTATTTGTGACCACCATCTGCCGGATGATACCATACCAGATGCTGTTGCTATTCTTAATCCCAAACAACCTGATTGCACATATCCATATAAGGAACTATCTGGATGTGGTGTAGCCTTTAAAATGCTTCAGGCAATTGCCTTAAATAAAAATATATCATCTGAATCAGTCTTATCATATCTTGATTTAGTGGCTGTAAGTACTTGCTGCGATATTGTACCCATCAGAGATGAGAATCGTATCTTAGTCCATTTTGGTCTAAAAAAACTCAATACATCCCCATCAGCCGGTTTAGCTTCAATTATAAAAACAACACGACTGGATCATCATTTCACGGTGGAGGATGTTGTATTCATCATTGGACCAAGAATCAATGCTGCCGGACGTATCAAGCATGGAAGCGGTGCTGTGGATTTACTTATTTCAGGCAAATCAGATCCGGACATTGAAGCCCTTACCAATCAGCTCAATCAACATAATATCACACGCAAAGAGCTTGATAAACAAACCACCAAAGAAGCACTGCAAATGATTGCCGCCAATGCTGAATGGCATGAAAATGCCTCATCAACCGTGCTCTTTCATCCAGAATGGCATAAAGGAGTTGTAGGTATCGTGGCCTCTCGTGTTATTGAAACACATTATAAACCGACAATTATTCTAACCGAATCAAACGGCAAAGCAACAGGTTCGGCAAGATCCGTAAGAGAGTTTGATATACATGCCGCCATCAGTCGTTGCGCCCATCTACTCGATAATTATGGCGGACATATCCATGCAGCAGGGCTTACTATGCCTATTGAGAATGTAGAAGCGTTTCGTCAGGCATTTGATAAAGTAGTCAAAGAAACATGGCCTCCCTTTATTCGTAAGCCGGTTGTTAATATTGATGAAGAAATATTATTGGAGGATATAAATGAATCGTTTTTTAATCTCCTTCAACAATTTGCACCCTTTGGGCCTGAAAACATGGATCCCGTATTTCTTACACGTAACCTGCATGCCTCAAGATGGGCAAAGATTGTAGGAGAGAACCATCTTAAACTGTATGTAACACAGGGCAAAAAACAAACACCCTCTTTTGCGGGTATTGCCTTTAAACAAGGAAACCATCTTGAACGCATACAAAAAGGAGATGCATTTCATTTGGTATATGGATTGCGTATCAATGAGTGGAATGGGAAAAAATCCATTGAGTTGGATGTAAAAGATATTCGCTACGATGATCTAAGCGAGATACAATCGGCATAAATCAATAAGTCTAATATTTATATAACCCCCAATTCCCCTCTATATGAAGTGGTGCACCGAGTGCCTCTAAATATTGACATGCGCTCATATCTACTAAACGATAGTCAATATCCAAATTTCTTTCTGAAAACATTTTTACATTATATGTATGATAACGCTCATCCACGATATCATAAACATTATGCTTAAGCCCATCATCAAGAGTAACATGATAAACCAAACAAAACGTATCAAACCAGGGCATCATAAAAAAAGGCTCATGTACAATAGCTCGGTAGCCGGAGATCGCACTTCTTTTCGACTCACAACCAAACCGATCATTGGTAGCCGGCACTAAGAACACCGCATCCTTAGGTGTATTCTGTTCTATCCAATGATGCATCATATATAAATCATCTTTGGGATAATTACCTGCCTTGTAACGTATAGCATACTCTGCCGGTAATGGCATTTGATTTGTCAAAACAAGCAATCCAAAAAAAGCAACAACAAAACTAATCACAGCAACAAAACGTGGCGATAGATATATATGAACAAGTCCTTTCCATATCTCAGCCAGTGCAATAGCAAAGATGACTGAGGAGAACATACTAACCCAAATGGTTGTGCCTTTGGGCCATTGTGTTTTTCCGACAAACATTAAATCTAATCCTTCTAAACAGAGCGCATAAACAGCAAACCCGAGTATGACAGCGATATAAAAAAAATAAATGACTTTTTTCTGGTGTACAGGTAAGAACAACAACAATAACATACCGACAAACGACAGCCCCGAAAACTTGATATAATGGCTAAGCGGAAACAATGAAGGCATGAAATGGTGATAATTTCGAAAGATATATTGTATCTGATAATACAGATGCTTGTCGTAAACAAACGTATCTGTTGTCTGCTTGAGAAGAATTGGTATCAGTACCAATCCGCAGATAGAAATATACAAACTGCCTAAGATAATCCATTCATAACGGGTACGATAAAATAATACATACGCCGTGAATAACAACAGGAACAGATTAAAGGAGAACATCACATGAAACAGTCCTGCAATACCCAAAAAGAAGAAAGCGAGACGAAAACCTTTCATAATAAAAAAGGCAATAGCCACTGTAGCAAATACCAATCCAAATGAGCCGCTAACCAGTACATTCCCTTGAATAAGGTCAGTGCCTAACGTGAAATAATTATAGAATACAAACAGGACAAAGACCGGCGACAGATAGCCTGCCAAGCAATTGCCGGAGAGAAAATAACCTATACTCCAAAAGGCCCAGGCGCTTAATGTCAAACATAATATCATACATATGAATACTGTAGAGGGTACACCTATCAAATACGAAAAGAACGTAACAACCTGTACATAAGCATATCGAACCGTGAAAGTAGATTCACTGGCTGTCACAAAATAATCTTTAGCATAGAGTGCTGAATCCAACGCTTTGTACACCAAAGGCAGATGTTCAGCCTGATCACCGGAATTAAATTCATAACCTCTGACCAACAGAAATACCACGGCTATTGCTAGCGAATAGAATAATACCGGAAAAGAAATACAAATAGATGGTTTTAAATTATTCATTGGATGAACATGCCTGAACAATATAATGAGGTCTGTTTTTTGACTGCAAGAACAATTTTCCTAAATATTCGCCAATCACGCCTAAAAAAAGCAATTGAATCCCACCCATAAAAAGCACACTGACTAAAACGGAAGCCCATCCCGCAACGGCTTTCTCAGGATAGAAGAGATACAAAACAATTGCATACATCGAATAGGCAAAAGCTAATAATGATATTAAAAGCCCTGCTATGATAGAAAAACGAAGTGGTTTAATACTAAATGAGGTGATACCGTTTAATGCAAATCCAATCATCTTGCGAATGGAATATTTCGATTTACCGGAATGTCTAGGCGCTGCCTTATAAGTTAATTTATATTGCTTAAATCCCATCCATGAAACAAAGCCGCGAATAAAAAGATTCGGTTCGTGAGCGTTGCGAATCACATTTGTTGCCCGTTTATCCATAAGCCGGAAATCAGCCGTGCCTTCTTCCAACTCAACATCCGACAACCAGTTCATAAGCCGATAAAACAGGCCTGATGTCAACTTTTTAAAGAAAGTGATACGCGCCTCATCTATACGTTGCGTATAAACAACATCATAGCCTTCTTTCCATTTTGAAATCATCTCCGGTACCAATTCAACCGGATGTTGCAAATCGGCATCCATGCTAATTACACAGTCGCCTTGGGCATAATCCATACCACAGCGCAATGCATGCTGATGACCAAAATTGCGTGAGAATGAAACAAACCGGAAACGCTTATCCTGGTCATTTAATTCTTTCAACTGCTGTAAGGTATTATCGGTGCTACCGTCATCCACAAAGATGATTTCAAAATCACACAAGGGTAAAAGTGTCTCCTTAAGCTGCGAAGCCAAAAGCGGCACATTGCTTTCTTCATTATATGAGGGTATAACAACTGAGATTTTCATATTTAGGCTATCTGTATATCAGGAAACAGCACAGGGTTTTCCTTTTGCATAACAGCTTCAAAAGTAACAAGGTTTTTTCAATCTACCCAACCCAATATTTACTGTATATTTATGCCCATATAAACCGTGTTTATGCTTAAACATATCCCTAATACGCTCACAATGCTTAATCTGCTTAGCGGTTGCGTGGGTGTTGTACAGATATCACAGGGTCGTTTTGTGGCGGCAGCAGCATGTATTGTTCTCTCTGCCATATTAGACTTCTTCGACGGATCAGCAGCACGTTGGCTCAAAGCCTTTTCATCTATCGGCAAAGACCTTGACTCGCTGGCTGATGTTGTCTCTTTTGGCGTATTACCTTCCTATATGCTTTTTCAATGGCTCAATCTTTTGACGTCAGAATATATCTTATCATTTCAGGATTACTACGCATATTTGGCTTTTTTACCGGTTGTATCATCAGCCATAAGGCTTGCTAGATTTAACCATGATGAAACACAAAAACATTCCTTTCGTGGCCTTCCTACACCGGCTCATGCATTATTTTGGGCAGCTGTTTTTATGGCCTTGGTATATCATCCTTGTCTAAACGCATCGTCTGATTTTCGGACTGAAAATTTTTCACCTTCATCTTTAGCTTATAGCCAAACCGGTTGTCCTTTATGGATTGAACTATTCCTTTCTCCCTATTTTATCATCTTGTTGGCATTTCTTTTTACCTGGCTGCTGAATGCGCCCATCCGACTCTTTTCTTTCAAATTTACATCGTATAAAATCCAAGACAATCTTTTCCTCTATCTGTTTTTACTCAGCTCTTTAATATTGATTTTTTGGAAAGGTTTTGCATCCGCCCCAATAATCTTATTTTTGTATCTGCTTTTTTCAGTCTTACATTTTCGAAAAATAAAAAACACATGATTTTTAAAGCGTCAATAGATGTTATGCCTTTGGAGGCTTTGCTTGACCCTCAAGGAAAAGCTGTAACCGGCTCAATGAAAAATATCGGATTACCCGAAATCCAAAATGTACGTATTGGTCGTCATATCACTTTAACCGTTGAGGCCGCCAATGAAAATGAGGCAAAGGCCAAGGTAGAAGATGCCTGTTCCAAGCTTTTGGCTAATCCTATCATGGAATATTTCCGCTTTACTATAGAGTCTGCATAAATAAGATGGCGTATCATTTTTAGACTTTAAAAGCATAGAAATCATTTTTCCTATTACCCGTTTTTTCTAAAAAAAGCCGGATTGAGAGTAAAGCTCTTTATTGACACCTAATCTTTCATGATATTTGGGACAACTATAACGGCTTCTTTTCAACTTGCTTTTAAAAAAAAGAAAATTAAGCTCTTTCTAAAAAATAAGAGAATGATTATC
>JAIXKU010000338.1 GCA_026936045.1 Flavobacteriales bacterium | reverse complement strand
GCAGATTATACGAGGTGTTATTAAAGATAAGGACACCAAAGAGGGATTGTTTGGTATTAATATAATTGAAAAAGGGACAACTAATGGATCATCCAGCGATTTTGACGGGCAGTTCCAACTTAAGCTGACCAAAGGCCTGCCCAATAATCTAGAAATATCCGGCCTGGGATATATTAAGAAAACAATTGCTGTTACACAAGCTAAAGATATTCTGAATATTCTAATGGAAGCTGATCAGGTGCTGCTTGAAGAAATGCAGGTAAGTGATACGCGTATCACCGAAAAACAAAAAGAAGCACCACTTACCGTTGAATCCATGGACGCCATCACTATACGTCAAACAGCATCAGCTTCCTTTTATGATGGATTAGGTGCACTCAAAGGGGTAGATTTGACATCTGCCAGCATCGGCTTCAAAATTATCAATACACGTGGATTTAACAGTACTTCGCCGGTACGTTCTTTGCAGCTGATTGATGGAGTGGACAACCAATCGCCCGGACTCAATTTTTCATTAGGAAATTTCTTGGGTGCGTCGGAATTGGATATTCAAAAGGTGGATTTGATACAAGGCGCCAGCTCTGCCTTTTACGGTCCTGGTGCTTTTAATGGTGTTATTTCCATGCAAACAAAAAGCCCGTTTGATTTTCCAGGTCTGAGTATTATGATTAAAGGAGGTGAAAGAAATTTCTTTGAGAGTGCTATCCGAGTTGCTGAAAAGTTTCAGGATAAAAAAGGCTTTGATCGCTTTGCCATTAAGTTCAATTTTTACTATATGCGTGCAGATGACTGGCCGGCTACAAACTACAGCGCTTCTACAGACTCTAAGGTAGGTGAAGATAATCCGGGAGGCTATGATGCCGTAAATGTGTATGGCGATGAGGCATTGGCTAATGGCTATGATTTTTATACCGACTTATCGCTTCGTAAAGATCGTCCGGGCTTAGGATTCTTTTATCGTAATGGCTACAGAGAAGAAGACTTGGTAGATTATAATACCGAGAACCTGAAATCATCTATCTCCCTGCATTATATGACGCGTAAGAAAGTGGAGGTCATGGCACGAAGCAGTTTTGGTTATGGCACAACCGTGTATCAAGGTGAAAATCGCTATAGCTTAAGAGGCATTTCCTTCCATCAAAATATGATTGAAGTATCTAAAAAAGATAAGTTTTTTATCCGGGCTTATGCTACAAACGAGAATGCAGGTAATACGTTTGATGCGGTAGTGGCAGCCTTCTTACTCCAAGATAACAATAAGCCTTTAGGCACAGGTATCAAAAACTGGAATAATGATTATCTGTCTTATTGGGAGAATCATATTTCGTTTCAAAATCATGGCCGTTTGTTTGATGCTTTTCAGGCTATATACGGTTACCCTTTTATTTCTTCCAACACATCGGTCAATAATTATGATTACGGATTGGCGGCATCCATGCTGGCCATGCTGAGCGACTCATTGCCTGTATGGCATCAGGAGGCCAGAGACTATGCCAACAATATGACACATGGATCATTGTTTAGCCCATATTTCGAACCGGGAACCTATGATTTTGATACGGCATTGGCAGGAATTATTTCTCGCCCATTAGGTCATGGCGGTGCACAATTGATAGATCATAGTGCATTATATCATATTCATGGTGAATATAAATTCCGATTCAAACCGGCCAAGGAAAAAGAAAAGCCAACAGGGTGGACACGCTTTACACAAGGCTTTAGTACGGTTGATTTTACGGTTGGCGCCAACTTTCGACTTTATATGCCCGATTCAAAAGGTACAATTTTTTCAGATACGGGTGGCGTGAGAATTACCAACTGGGAAATAGGTGCCTATCTTGGATTTGAAAAACGTTGGGAGAAAGTTAAAATAAATGGTACGGTACGTATTGATAAGAATCAGAATTTCCCTGTATTGGCCAGCCCGGCATTCTCTATCGTGCACACGCCCCATAAGAATCATACGATACGCTATAATATTTCCAGTGGTGTGCGTAACCCGACATTGGCCGATCAGTATCTATATTATGATGTCGGACGTGCTACGTTACGCGGCAATATCACCGGCTATGATTCATTGATTACCGTGGCGTCTTTTCAGGAATATCTGAAGAATTTAGACCCATCCGTATTAAGATATATCAATAGTGGTAATGACTCTGTCACCATTGATCCTGTTTCTCCGGAAAGGGTTTATACGGCTGAGATTGGTTACCGTGGTATTATTTCTAACAAGGTGTATATTGATGGCAGCTACTATTTCAGCTTATATCAGGACTTTATTGGTTATAAAGTAGGTATTGACGGAGACTTTGATATTATAGGTTTCCCAACGACTAAAACAAAGGTGTACAGAATTGCCACTAATGCGGTAGAAAAAGTATATACCATGGGTGCCAGTGTGCAAGTCAGTTATTATTTTGCTAAATACTTTACCTTGAGCGGTAATTATACATGGAATCGGTTATTCAGAACAGGTACGGATCCTATTATCCCGGCATTTAATACACCGGAGCATAAATTCAATATATCTATTGATGGTCGTGATATCCAGATGCACATAGGTAAAGCCAAGATTAATAACTGGGGATTCAACGTCAATTTCAAATGGATACAAGGATTCTTATTTGAAGGATCGCCACAGTTTACAGGTGAAGTGCCTTCTTATTACCTTTTGGATGCGCAGTTGAATTATACCATTAAGAAAGCACATCTTACCTTTAAACTAGGCGCTCAAAACATTACAGATAATCAGGTTTTTCAAGTGTATGGCGGACCGCGAGTAGGCCGAATGGTATATGGTTCGGTGCTGTTTGATTGGAACTTTAAATAAGTTAATCCTAAGTCAAACCTATTATTTACTCATTATAGTATATCTATTCTAACTATTTCAATACTTTTGATTTCTTAAATAATAATACATCATTATGAAAAAATTAATCTTTACGCAATTCTTACTACTAAGTGTTACGCTGCTTTCTTCGGCACAAACACGATATTTACATGATATTTTTGATAAAGCAGATATTGTCCGTACATCCAAAGTGACTTTTGGCGAGAATTATTATTTTTTAAATTTTCCACCAGCTCCGACCGGTACAAGCTCAGGTTCGCCTAAAGACACAGTTTTGCAGATGGATGTTTATACGCCACCGACCTCTGACACAGAAAATGATCGCCCGGTAATTATTTACCTGCATACCGGTAGCTTTTTACCCAAATATATCAATGGACAAACAACAGGTAGTGCAACCGATAGTTCTGTTGTGGAGATTTGTACCCGTTTTGCACAGAAAGGGTATGTAGTGGCAGCGCTTCGATATCGTTTAGGATGGAACCCGCTTGCACCAAGCCAAATTGAGCGTACACGTCAGATTTTAAATGCCGTTTACCGTTTGATTAACGATACCAAAACATCTGTACGCTTTTTCAAAAAGGATGCTGCTACAACCAATACTTACCGTATTGATCCAAGAAGAATATTTATCATTGGTCAGGGATCTGGCGGATATGCGTCTTTAGCTTATCATTTCTTAGATAAATATCAGGAAACTGAATTACCCAAATTTTTGGATGATAACGGACATTCTGTAGTTGATACGTCTTTAGTAGGTGGTATTGATGGACAAGGCGGCGCATTCAATATTTACAATCACCCCGGCTATTCCAATGATGTAGCGATGGTGGTAAATTTAGGTGGAGCATTAGGCGATATCAGCTGGATGGACCAAACATGGCCTCGTGTACCCGTTGCCAGTATTCATTGCCGCAAAGACATCTTTGCTCCATTCGACAGTGGTAATGTGATCGTACCTACTACTCAACAAGTGGTTGTTTTCGTTCATGGTTCACGTACTGTTGTTGCTAAAGCTGTTCAGCAAGGCCTTAATGATATATGGGTGAATCACACGTTTACAGATGATTATTCTACACGTGCTTATGCATTGAATGCCAAAGCCACACATGAAGGATTATTTCAGATTGAACGCCCAGCCTGCTCGACTCCAGGTGCTGAAGAAGGCGCTCCTTGGGAATGGTGGGACTCTACAGCAGTTGTAGCTGATGCCGCATTGATAGGCCAAAACGGTACTACCCTTCATAACGCAAGTTTGACTACCAATCCGGATATGAGTAAAACAAAGGCTATTGCATACATAGATACAATTATTGGTTATTTGGCACCTCGTATGTATTTGGTTATTCAAGATGAAACAATTGGTGTGGAGAACCAGGATGTGGCAGAATTCCAGATCTATCCTAATCCTGTGACAGATCATGTTACTATCGCTCTACAAGGTAATGCCACTATTCATGCTGTAGAGCTATTAGATATGACCGGTCGCGTACTTATACGCCGTGATCATATTGAGTCAAGTACATTTACAACCTATCGTTACGGATTGCCTTCCGGAACATATCTGATACGTATCTACTCAACATTAGGTACAGCGACTGAGAAAATAATACTTCATTAATCTTGATTATATATATTTATGTAAAGAGGGCAAAAGCCCTCTTTTTTTCTGCTTCATAAAAGCTAAAATGTAACTTTGCAGCATGATTGTCATTACAGGCGCTGCCGGTTTTATTGCCAGTTATTGGTCTCGGTACCTAAATAAGGTAGGCTATAAACAGCTTGTTTTGGTAGATGATTTTAATCATCCTGCTAAGATTAAGAATTTTGATAATATCGCTTTTGCCGAAAAAATGAACCGGGATGTTTTTCTTCCTTGGTTTGAAACGAATGCCAATCAAGTAGAGGCCGTATTCCATTTAGGCGCACGTACCGATACCACAGAAAAAGATGAAACAATTTTTAATCAACTTAACTTCTTCTATTCGCAGGCTATTTGGACATTATGCACACGCTTCTCAATTCCGTTGTTCTATGCATCATCTGCAGCTACATACGGCAACGGCTCTTATGGTTATATAGATGATCATGCATTGTTGTCTTCATTAGAACCATTAAACCCTTACGCAGTATCGAAACACAAGTTTGATCTTTGGGTTATGAATCAAAAGGAGACACCGCCGCATTGGTACGGATTTAAGTTTTTTAATGTCTTTGGCCCCAACGAGTATCATAAAGGACGTATGGCTTCTGTTGTTTTACATGCTTATAGACAGATAGAAGAAAAAGGACGGGTAGTTTTATTTAAATCTCATAAAGAGGGGTGGAAAGACGGTGAACAAAAACGGGATTTTATTTATGTGAAAGATCTGGCATCTATACTTATGTATTTCTTCTTGCATAAACCACAGCGAGGTATTTATAATGTTGGCACAGGTCGGGCCCGTAGTTTTATTGACTTAGCAAAAGCCGTGTTTTCTGCTATGAAGATGGATACTGCTATTGATTTTATTGATATGCCGGAGGATATCAGATCTGCCTACCAGTACTTTACGGAAGCTAGAACAGAGAAACTCAGACAAGCCGGTTATTTTACGGAATTTCATTCATTGGAAGACGGTATTCAGGATTATATTACCAATTACCTGGTTCCCAACTTATATTATTGAGCATGTAAAAATGCATTTACACGCTGACCGGCATTTCTCCGAATACTATACCAAAATAAGTTATAATCTACCAAGTGTAAGTTTACCCAATGTCTTACAATGGGTACTTTTGTTTTTACCCATAAGTAGTTTTGATAAATACAGGCTTGAGTTGGATATGTTTTTCTCTTTCTAAGGCTTAGCAGTATTGCATCATTTGCACTAAAGGAAGGTAGCGTATCTCGTCTCCAAGAGATAGGATTTACGCATACATTCCCTACCAACATAGCCCATTTGCCGGGTTTATGTCCCTCCTTAAAGCTAGACCATGTGACATAACATCCTGTTTCCTCAGGGTCTTCACATGGCCTGAGAGTGCTGTATTTATCTTTATCAATTTCAAATCCTACGGCGTATGCGCAAACAAGTTGCTTGAGACGTAATGAGTCATGATCAAAAAAATCGGATAACAACTGTCTGAGATGTCGAGTGCCTTGACTGTGTGAAGCTAATATCATTGGTCGGCCTTGATTGTAGTGCTCTAAATAATAAGAGAAAGCCTGTTTTATATCCTCATAAGCCAAATCAAGTGCCTGTTCGCCACGACCTGTTGTATCGTAGAAACTGTGAATTATGGCTTGTCTGTATCGTGGTATATATACCCG
>JAIXKU010000099.1 GCA_026936045.1 Flavobacteriales bacterium | reverse complement strand
TGATCTGCACCCCACCATAGGCTTTTAAATAAATTACTGGGTCATCCCTGGTTAAGTTGAGAACGTGTGACATGGTGCGCAACCTTTCCTTATTAAGATATCAGCATTTCACTTATATTTACTTAAAGATATCATAGCATAGGATTAAGATTTGTCAAGAGTGATATCAATATATCGTAAGTCGAAAAAACTTGAGATTGACAACGAGCGTTCAGACAAGCATTAATACGATAAACGGAAACTGCAGGCAGCGATCATAAACCAGACAAACCCAAAACCCATAGCTTCTGGCTAGAAAACGGGGAAACCATGTGTCAACAATTGTTTTCATAGAAATTTCCCCTTAGGTTTTGCCATTGATATTTAAGTAAACAAAATTACAATCCCGAGTTATCAACAGGGCTGAAATCCCGACAAGAAACATGCAGGTCTTCGATTGTTTGGGCTAGGTAACGCCTAAAAACTTACAAATTAGTCTGACCCATCAGGTTTTGTGTGGAATAAAAATCACCGCTTTCGAAGAAAATTAAGATCAAAAGCCCTGCAAAAGTTATTTTAACAGGGCTTCTTAATTTTCGCAAAAGTAGCACGTCTTCGCAGAATTTCGTTATGTCTCCAACAGACTATTTGCAGTGTTTTATTATTGAGTTGTAAACCATGTTGTAACCGAATAACCTCCAATGTTTACATTAATATTTACCTTATATCCTGATGTTGCACCAGAAATATAATAACGACACGATGCAATCCCATCTTCATTGGTTATACCATCATTACAATAAGATTCTGTGGTTTTAAAGTGCCAAGTAGTGTACATTCGAAGATTATTTTGAGGAACACCATTTACTATTAATTGTCCTCTAATAGTCAACCATGAGTATTTTGTTGGAGTTACATTTGAAATTGTGGCACAAATTATTGCATTACCATAGGTATTGCACTGCAAATTTTCACCCGGCAAAGGAGCAGAATTAGGCGGTGGTGTTGGCTCCTGATAATGCTCGGATATTAGTATCAATGGCAAGTATGTTTGATAAATTCCTTCTTCCCCGTTTACAACATTAACAAAAGCCATTAATGATAGTAATACAACCGATGTTGTTATCAAAATTGTAGTTTGGAGATTCCTATATGTTTTCATTTCCCTCCACATTCACAAGTACAGAACCCTTTATATCTGGGAGGATAGCTTTGGAGAATCAATTACATTGTAACATTATCCCCGTAAATGCAAAAAATAATTGACAAGAAACCAAGAAAAACCTAAACGCATTAGTTACCACCAGACAAGGCAATAATAGATTATCTTGATTGCCTAATTAGCATATATTCTATAACTGACTTATGAACTAGCTTATCCGGTACTGGTCGCCAAATAGATTTTTATGATAATATTTAGCATCTGAAAATCCTTAAAAGGTGAAAACACATTGTTTAGATAGCACTTGATTATTAATCAATGAAGGGTCAAACCCGCAGGCCAAATTCACTATTTCACGGCTCTAATTGACCATCCGGGGATTTTTTTGCGGTATAATAAACTTGCTAGCCCCCGTAGCTCAATGGATAGAGTACCTGACTTCGAATCAGTTGGTTGGGCGTTCGAGTCGCCCCGGGGGCGCTATATATAGCGGTAAACCCGTCGGAATCTTTTGTATATAAGTGAAAAAAGGGGGTTGATTTCGATGATATACAAAATGCACTTATTAAATCATGGTCATGCCTTTGGTAACTTTATACCAAAAGCAGGGATTTTTTGCGATTTATCCTTATTGTGTTAAAATAATTTAGTGCTGGAAGGAATAAAACATCTTATGTTTTTTTTGTGGCCACTATTCTAAATGAAGGGGCTCTTGTGACAGAAAAGAAAACGTTTCGAAAAGCAAGTTTACAACAAGTGAGACAGGCTGGTATATATTTCTCCGTTGCTGAATTGAATAAGCGAGGAGTGTCTGCGACACCTGTCAAAAAGAAGTCAAAAATTGTCATTATTGCCGACAATCACGATAAAAGTCGCTCCATTACCCTTCGGGTAAAATCCAAGCGAAGTAGAGTCTGGCAGTCGAGTATTATGGATGGTCAACCGATGATGCCCAAATCTGATGAATCAAATTTCTGGGTGTTTGTAAGTTTGGGGAATTATGATGAACATCCCAAGTTTTGGGTTGTACCAAATTGGTGGATAAAAAATGACATCTATTTAGCACATCAAGAATATCTCAAAAAACATGGGGGAACAAGGCCTGTCACCCCAGATTCCACACACCATTCAATTGATGAAAGTCGATTAAGTGAATGGCAAGATCGATGGGATATCCTTGACATTTTTAATTGATATGTATGTTTGATTTTATGTAAATATGGAATTTTTTAATAGTAACTGGATGATGTCCGGATGTACTTAGATCTTGCAACCTTGTCCCTGTAAATTTAAGCCAGAAAATCTTGTTTTCCCTTAATAATCGAATGACCTGACAGCATATAAGTGATAGTCTATTTGCCATTCCTCTCTGAACCCCAACGCTTGGTTGAGATCAGGCCCAGGCAACCACCTCCTGTCGCCCTTCGAAGGTGACGCCAACAACTTTGGTCGTAACGACCCGGCCCTTGACCCGCGCATGGGGATAGGACCCTTGCAGCTTGGGGGTTTCAACCTGGTGGATGGGTGGGACAATTTTTTCAATAACATCTTGGTTTCTCATTGTTTTAAGCCTCCTTTGCTTAAATAAAACAAGGGCAGCCCGTTGGTGGACTGCCCTTTTGGATGGGATTGTGTGGTGTTAGTCCAGACTTTTCACGATAAGCACGCCCGGCTGTGGATTGCTCACATGCACCTGGTTTCCGGGTTTCAGGCCAGCTTTGAGCAGCTATAACCCTTGCAAACGAATCTGGGGGGTCACCTCCTTTCTATAGTAATCACCGACATCCTGGACTGTGAGCTTTCTGGGAAATACGTCCTTTCTCCGTTTCATGACTGCTTCCCATTGCACCAGCCGCCTTCCCAGCGATGGGAATACCAGGTGCGCCCATTACGCGACCATTTCTGCATCTCAACGCCATGCAGTGGACATGTCGGGTTTTTCTCATCCCCCTCAGGCTTAATCAGCACTGTTGCTCCAGATGGTTTGTTGAAGCTCTTTTTAGCGCTCTCAGGGCTGTCTTTGCGCAAAGGGATACATTGAGCATCCTTCAGGTGAGCCAGCGCACTCTCCGCCTTTCTAAGCGCTTCTAAACCACTCTCAGCTTGCAGGGACAACATACACTCAAATCCTGACGGGTCAATATAACGGGTGGCCCAGGTGGCAGTGCCTTCGGAATAACCAAAGGAACGGTCACCCGGGCTTTCAACAGCATTACTCATAAGTAACTCCTTTCTTAAAACAAAAAAGAGCGCTCCTCCAATTAAGGAAGAGCGCTCAGTGGATAGAATAGCGGAATTGGACTAATCCAGGATTTGACCGCAATCGTCGCAGATATCCCGGATGTCATCCCACACTTCGCCTGCTGAAAAGTGAAAGCTGCCGATTTGCGAGACATGCTCATGCGGACATTCCAAACCTTTGAGCAGTGTCTGCAATTCCTCCAGAGCAATCCACTTCTCGGTCTGGCCAGTGCCCTTGCAGGCCGGGCAGGGCAGGTAACGTTGATATTCCTCGCCTCTGGAATCGATGCCCTTAGCTGATGGCAGATAGGCCTGGCCGTCACAATCTTGACATTTGCTGAGAATCTTGACCTTTATTTCCATAAATCTCCTTTCCTGGGGTTAAAACAAAAAGCCCGCCTCATCTTGGCGGGTGGACGGGTTGCGCCAGCTGGACGCTTGGTACAGCAGTTATTCGATTTTCGATACCCCCCGAGTTCACTCCTGGCCAGTGTCACTCAAGATATAACCGGCCTGAACTTTTTCAGGGAGAAATTGCTTCGAAACCCTTTTCAATATCCACACCTTTGGAGTGACATCCATTGCTGCGCATTCTCAATAAACTACATTTGTGTATCATTACAGGGCTGAGAAAACATCAAAGATAACAACGTTTTTCCCTACGCGTAGAGAACTTAAAACAAGGGGATTTCTTAAATGACACACACCGTATCAACTCCATGCATGGAGATGGCTTTTTTGAACCTTTTTGAACTATTTTTTACCATTTTTCATTCCATTCACTCTACGTGTAGAGAGCGAATACATGCGCCAAAATGACCAATGTCTCAGGGTTATGAAGTGGGTCTCAACCATTCTGCATTTCTTGACAATAATCTGGTCTGGATATACTTTGTCAACCATATTGATAAAACCACAATCTTTGGATAATTTTCAAGGGGAGAAAAAGGTTGGAAAGAATCCTTTCACGGGGATATTGTTCGAGCAACACCAACATTACAATAAAAAAACAAAACTCTCTACGCGTAGAGAAGATTTGATATTAGCTACTCCTGTTTTATGCAGACTTTCTGGCGCAATCCGATTGGTATTGTTGTAAATGGTTAGATTAGAATTCTAATAACATAACCGTTTAGACCAAACCTCATCTGACATGCCGGCTGTGGATTATTCTTTTCGATATGAGATCTTCCAAGCTTCATATACCTTTTCGCACTCGTTCCGCCAAAGGGTTTCTTTGTCCTGGCCTTCTTCAAGCACCCCAAGCTCGCGTGCCCAGTTAAAGAAGCCTTCGCTCGGTTTACCGCTAACCCCAACCGCAATGGCACTTAGCATCGGACGACCTTGCTCTAATTCATTTTTTGAAATTAATCCGATCACCTCACCGATCAGCTTCCCCATCTAGCTTCCAACCATCGGCCAGCCATTAGCCTGGGCAATTTCCTGGTAAGTGCAAAATCCAAAGTGTTTTGCAGCATTGATCAATAGACCATAGGTCACAAAATATTCTTTTGTGTTCAGCCATTTATCTATCATTGTTCTTCCATGTAATGATATTTTGAATTCTATCAGAAAGCTCTCCTATGTCAGATCCCCTAATAAAGCATACTACATCTAACTCGTCGGTATTTCTACAAATCTACAACTTTACATTCGCAAATCATCCAAAAACTCAGATACCGGTTCTAATCCAGTTAATAGCAAATGATCCCTTGCTCGTGTGCAGGCCACATACAATAGATGCCTTTCTGTGTTATATACTTCTAACAGATCGGATTCATCAGCTACCATTTCAATGCGCTCTTGTAGCGGTATGACCTCATCATCGCAAGCCATCACAATAACCGCACGAAATTCCAATCCTTTTGCTAGGTGCATCGTCGATATGGATAAAAATCCTTCTGTAATAGACACCATTTCATCAAGCACATTATAGGGGTGCTCTAAAGATTCAACAGGTAACTTTGCTCTTCGTAGTTCTTTTTCCGAACGCACAAAGATGCCGATTTCGTGTAAAGCCAGCCCATCTTCGATCCAGCGCTGCACCTGCTCTTTAACAGCATCAATCTCTTTCTCTTCAGAGGCGAAAGTTTTTATAACAGGAATCGGTCCATTAAATACAGAGATTGTCCCAGCGCGTGATTCAATATTGCCATCTACATCAGAGATTTCTGGATCAAGCAATTTATCCGCAAACATTCGAATTTGATGGGATGTGCGATAATTGATCCTTAGTGTCTGAGATCGACCACGAATATCAACACCCAACACCTTCCATGAAAAGGGTTGCTGGAAAATGCGCTGGCCTAAATCTCCAGCAAAGAAAAGACTGTCGGGCTGATTTTCTGCCAATGCGCCTAACAGCTTTAATTGAGCGATGCTGATATCTTGTGATTCATCCACCACAATAAAATCAAAAGGAGAGCGATTATCCGCCTTGTAATGCAGGGTTAAACGCTCAAACATGCTGGCGTAGGTGAGATGGCCAACATCTTCTAACGCCTTACGAATGATTTCAAATATTGACCAAAGCACTTTACGCCTGTCTTCAGGCAAGCGAATTTTCCTACCAAGCCTGAGTACGTTTTGATACTCCTCCCAAGTATTGAGTTGCCAAGCGTCGACGACCTGTTCCCATTCCGTCATAATAAAGGCATCGCTAAAACGGTGATTTTCAACCTTCTTACTCGCTTGCGAAATCAGATCAGCGATGACTTCTCTTGGTGCGATCTTTAAGACGCCAAATAATCTGCGGTAAAGTCGTTCACCTATCGCGTTCATTGAATAGACT
>JAIXKU010000308.1 GCA_026936045.1 Flavobacteriales bacterium | reverse complement strand
ATATATAAGAAGTCAAAGCAAAATTCTCAAATAAGGTAATTATTTGATTAGAAGTAGAAGAAGTGATAAAAAACTTGCAAATAAGGAGATTATGTGTAACTTTATTTTCATGAAAGAGAAAAACACCCCTTGATTTTATGCCCAGAGTTTTGCGTATCGTTAATCGTTTTAATATAGGTGGGCCGACATACAATGCGGCATATTTAACAAAACACCTGTCGCCGGACTATAAAACATTGCTTATTGGCGGTGAAATAGAAAAAAATGAAAGTTCCTCTATTTATATATTGCGTGATTTAGGCGTTAAGCCCATTATTATACCTGAGATGCAACGTTCTATGCAATACAATGGCGATTTGGTTGCATACTACAAGCTAAAGGAAATCATAAAGCGATTCAAGCCGGATATTGTACATACACATGCCTCAAAATCAGGTGCGTTAGGCCGGTGGGCAGCATATAAATGCGGTGTACCGGTTGTGCTGCATACCTTTCACGGCCATGTATTCCATTCCTATTTCAATCGGCTAAAAACAGAATTGGTTAAACAAACAGAACGGCGGATGGCTAATATTTCAACGCGTATTATTGCTTTGAGCGAGATGCAGAAATATGAACTATCCGAGATTCATCATATCTGCTATCCCGATAAAATTTCAGTTATTCCGTTAGGATTCGATTTAAGCCGGTTTAGAGAAAACACAGAAGAGAAACGAGCCAGATTCAGAAAAGAATATAGTTTGACGAATAATGATATAGCCATTGGCATTATTGGCCGTTTGTCTCCAATAAAAAATCACGATCTTTTTATCAGCGCCATTCGTCATTCCAGGCAAAACACAACCCGATCTATACGTGCTTTCATTATCGGTGATGGCGAGCGACACGACGAACTGGTTCGTAAATGTTTAGAAGAAGGCTTAACTGTTAGCACCAAAGCCGACAATAATACAGCGGATGTTATTTTTACCTCTTGGATAAAAGATGTGGATATTGCCATAGCCGGTTTAGATTTAGTATGTCTTACCTCCCTCAATGAAGGAACGCCTGTTAGTCTGATTGAAGCTCAGGCAAGCAGCCGATGTGTACTCAGCATGCAGGTTGGGGGGATAGAAAATGTCGTTAAAAATCATTATACAGGCATGCTCACCTCTTCTTCTGAGCAGTTCCAAGCCGTCATGGTCCAATTAATTAACGACTCGGTATTAAGAAGCCGACTGGCTCTGAATGGTTGGGAACATGTGAGGGAAAACTTTCATTATACCCGCTTAGTAAACGATACCAAGCGACTTTATGACGAGCTGCTTGAAAAAAAGAAAGAATATCATGTGCAATATCAGACCTAAATCAGGCTCATTTATTTCTACTCCAAATTCCATCTACTATCCACCAGGCAAACCGAAAGAGCATACCAGCCTTAGCTGCTCGGCCTGTTGTTAAGTAAAAAAAAGCAACTCCCATAGCAGCTATAGGCTTAAGTGTATATTCTATATATCTGGTCAGCTTCTTAAAAAACGGTGCTTGCGCTACCTCTAATTTTTCGCCCAAAGCAAATCCATAGGAGAATTTTTTGATATAAGCCGCATTCAGCTTTGTATTATCCACCATATGATAAACCAACAATTCAGGATAATACCATACACGCCTTTTATCCGCGTGCTCTTTGACTCTGGAAAATAATTCCTTTTCCTCACCCGCAATCAAAACCACACCTTTTCGTCCTAAATTGGTATTGAACAAACCGTATTTCTCAAAGAATTTCTTATGAAATGTCATATTGCTGCCACAAGGGAATTTCCCCCAATAAAGGATATGACCGGCTGTGTGCCCCGGATCAAACTGACCGGTAACTCCCCAAAAGAAAGATGAATACCAATTCGGTTTACCATCTACAAATTCCGGTATGATCTTACCACCAATGGCTAATGTATCAGAGGTTTGATAGAAAAGCTCAAGTGCTTTCTCTAAGAAATCAACCGGTGCGATGGCGTCATCATCCAAAAAAGTAATTACATCTGCTTGAGATTCAGCTATACCTCGGTTACGGGCAAATGATAAGCCTTGGTTAGGTTCGTTACAGAAGAGAATCTGCATTCGCGGATTATCCCGAATAAATGCTTCCACCAAAGAAGTGGTAGCGTCCATGCTGTTATTATTTACCACAACAAGCTCAAACGTATCGTATGAAAGTGATTGTTCGGCTATGCTATTAAGCGTCTTACGAATGTACTTTTCCCGATTATATGTACAGATGACAACCGATATGCGAATGGTCTCACTCATTATTAAATCAAGTCTGGATGATACCCGAATTAAATGGTTTGGTAACGGGTGATAGGTTAGCTACGGCAATACTCATAGAAATATAATCCCGTGTTTGAGCCGGATCTATAATTTCATCAACCCATAAGCGAGCAGCGGCATACCAGGGCTTCATTTGACGTTGGTAGCGCAACGTAATTTGTTGAAGTAATGCGCTTTCTTCTTCCTTGCTGATTTGTTTTCCTTCCGCTTTCATATTAGCTGTCTGGATTTGCAGCAATGTTTTGGCAGCCTGTGCACCACCCATCACTGCCAATTGAGACGTGGGCCATGCAAATATAAAACGCGGGTCATAGGCTTTGCCACACATGGCATAATTCCCGGCACCAAATGAATTGCCCATGACAATCGTAATTTTAGGCACAACCGAATTGGCTACGGCATTTACCATCTTAGCGCCATCTTTAATGATACCACCATGTTCGCTGCGGCTACCAACCATAAAGCCTGTTACGTCCTGCAAGAATACCAAGGGAATACGCTTTTGATTGCAATTCATAATGAAACGCGCTGCTTTATCGGCTGAATCCGAATATACAACACCACCAAATTGCATCTCTCCTTTCTTGGATTTCACCACCTTTCTCTGATTGGCTACTATGCCAACGGCCCATCCATCAATACGTGCATAAGCACAAACTATACTTTGCCCATACCTTTCTTTATATTCTTCGAATTCGGAATTATCAACCAAACAACTAAGCACGTCTCTGACATCATACGCTTTGTCACGGCTAGCTGGTATGATGCCATAGATATCTACCGGCTTCCTTTTGGGCGCTTCCGGAGTTATTCTGCTAAAACCGGCCGTTTCAAATGAACCGATTTTGTCCACTATATTTCGGATACGCGTTAAGCAATCCTTATCATCTACACATTTATAATCCGTTACACCACTGATTTCGCAATGAGTGGTAGCACCACCCAAGGTTTCATTATCAATATCCTCTCCGATGGCTGCTTTTACCAAATAAGATCCGGCTAAAAAAATAGAACCTGTTTTATCTACAATCATAGCCTCATCGCTAAGAATAGGCAAATAAGCACCTCCTGCCACACAGCTTCCCATAATAGCTGCTATTTGTGTAATTCCCATCGAAGATAAGATGGAATTATTGCGAAATATTCTGCCAAAATGCTCTTTATCAGGAAAAACTTCATCCTGCATAGGCAAATATACGCCGGCACTATCAACCAAATAAATGATGGGCAAACGGTTCTCCATACTGATTTCCTGTGCCCGTAAACTCTTCTTGGCAGTAATCGGGAACCATGCACCGGCTTTAACCGTAGCATCATTAGCAACAATAAGGCATAAACGCCCTTTCACCGTTCCAACCCCCATCACCACACCTCCGGCCGGGCAGCCGCCTTCCGATTCGTACATTTCATAACCGGCAAAAGCGCCTAACTCATAAAATATTGTATTTTTATCTATCAGAAAATCAATTCGTTCTCTTGCCGTCAACTTACCTTGTGCATGTTGTTTCTCAATCCTTAATTTTCCACCTCCTATCCTGATTTTCTGTAACTTTTGTTCAATCTCAGAGAGTAAAAGACGCATAGCGTCATCATTTTTGTTAAATTCTAAGTCTGTTCCCATGTTTTATAAACAATGAATATTTATCTGAAAAGCCCACAAATATATACATATAACCGAATGATGAAACTTATGAACAGTGTAAAATAGGGGGCTTAATTTGGCAGAAAGGGCAAAGGGTTGTATATTTGTGATATAAATCAATACATAAAAACTAAATAAACAGTTTTTTTTTTACATATTATGTAATGCTTCGCTCTTTAGGAAGTATTCGGCCCAATGTAAATCCACTTATATGCTAACAAAAAAGGTAATTGCTGTTTCAGTCGGCATAATAATGTTTGTGATCCATGCAGAAGCTAAACAAAAGCATGTATTGAGCAAACAAAATATTGAGTTTATTCGCAGCTTCACGCCTCATATTGCGGCAGCTAACATGGAGGTTTATCAAGATCGAAATACACTCTTAGCTATTTCTGAATATTTTAATCGTACAGGATACATTACAATAGAAAATAGAACATGGCTCGCCAAATTGGCTGAAGACTATGAAGTGGAATGGAATCTTGAAAATGGAACGTTTAATGATGTTGTTTCCTCTGTTATGGACGAGCTGATTCAGCGTGTAGATGTTGTTCCGCTTAAGCTGGTATTGGCACAAGCCATTATTGAGAGTGGTTGGGGCCGATCTAAGGCTGCACAATTAACCCATAACTATTTTGGAGTAACATGCAGATGCATAAATGGGTCTGTGGTAACAGAAAGCGCACAGCAAACCTATTATTTGCGTGAATATACCTCAAAAACAGAAGGGATTAAACATTATCTCAGAATATTAAACACCAAGCAATCGTATCGTGCATTTCGTGAGATACGTGCCCAGTATAGAGAAAATGCCTGGCCACTGACAGCGCTTAATTTATCAAAAGGCTTGATGAATTATTCTGAATTGAAATCAGCATACATAACTAAAATCAATTATCTCATTCAGAAATATCTGAAATCAGAGTTTCATTCTTTTATCATAGGATAATCTTCTCCTATTCTGATACGATCGTTGACGAAAAATTTGGATTTATGCTAAACATTCCATATTTTACGTCAAAACTTTTGCCATGTTTTTTGCCAATAACATTCAATTACTACGGAAACGGAAGAAAAGATCGCAGGAAGAACTAGCCGGTGCACTTGGTTTAAAACGTACCACATTGAGTGCCTATGAACAAGGGATAGCCGAACCTAATTTGGAAACATTAATCCGTTTCTCAAAATTCTTTAAGATATCCATAGATAAGCTGCTTATGCTTAATCTAAGCAGTTTGTCGGAAATGTATCTATCCGAATTAGAAAAGGGAATTGATACCGATATTACAGGAAAGAAAATTCGTATTTTGGCAACGACCGTTAATGATGAGAATCAGGATAACATAGAAGTAGTGCCATTAAAAGCTAAAGCCGGTTATATGACCGGGTACGCCGATCCGGAATATTTGCGTGTACTGCCCTGTTTTCACATGCCTTTTCTAAGCAAAGAGAAGAAATATCGTACCTTTCAGGTGAGCGGCGATTCCATGCCTCCCGTTAGTGATGGGGCATGGGTGACTGGTGAATATGTGCAAAATTGGAATCATATTCGTAGTGGCGAGCCTTATATCATTGTTAGCCAAGATGACGGTGTAGCTTTTAAAATCATTTACAATAAGGTAAAAGAAAACCAAACCTTATTGCTCACCTCTACGAATCCCTACTATGAGCCATACGAAATAAATATTCAGGATGTGATTGAAGTGTGGAAATTTGTGCATTATATCAGCCCTGAACTACCTGATTTATCAACCGATACAAATAATGTAGGTAAGGTCTTGTCCGAACTAAAGAGAGAAGTAGCCCTGCTAAAAAACAGAATTATTGAACCGAAATAAAGGGAGTAGAAAAGACAACTTAGTTGCCTAAATCATCAAAATCAATATCAGAAGTGGCAGAACCAGTTTCTTCAATTTCACTTGGCGTATAGGTTTGTTCAACAACCGGTGTCGGATTATTCTTTCTGACATAATCAACCACTTCAGCCAACCCACCGGTAAATTTCACCAAATCTTCTTTATAGAGAAAGACTTTGTGTTTCTCATAATAAAATCCATCACCATTGGGTTTGGGCTTTCTTTTACTTTCTGTGATGGTGATATACAAATTTTCATCTTTGGTTGATTTTACATCAAAAAAATAAGTGCGTTTACCCGCTTTTACCGATTTAGAGTATCGGTCAGACTTCTCTCTGTTGAACTTATCCTCCATATCCTAAGTTTAAATTAGTTTGGCATTACATTTTAAGCAAATATAATAAAAT
>JAIXKU010000150.1 GCA_026936045.1 Flavobacteriales bacterium | reverse complement strand
TTCCGGTATTGGTAAGTCTATCGCCGAGGCCTTTCTAAGAGAAGGGGCATCGGTGGTTATTAATGGCCGTAATGAATCCACTCTTCGTGAAGCGGAGAAGAACATGTCAGATATCAGTACCTCTGTTTTTTCCATAGCCGGAGATGTGAGTAAGGAAGAAGATTGCCGAATGCTGATAGAGGCTACGGTTCAAAAATTTGGAGCCATAGATATATTGGTTAATAATGCAGGTATTTCGATGCGTGCTTTATTTAGAGATGTCAATTTGGATGTATTGAAAAAGCTTATGGATATTAATTTTTGGGGAACGGTCTTTTGTACAAAGTATGCGTTGCCTTATCTGTTGCAAAATAAAGGTACGGTGGTAGGTGTATCATCTATTGCAGGCATGAAAGGATTACCGGCGCGTACAGGCTATTCGGCCAGTAAGTTTGCCATGCAGGGGTTTTTAGAAGCTTTGCGAATAGAAAATCTTAAAACAGGGTTACATGTCTTAATTTGTTGTCCCGGATTTACGGCTTCAAATATTCGTAATACGGCACTTTCAAAAGATGGATCAATACAGGGCGAAACACCGCGTGATGAAGATAAAATGATGCAGCCTGAAGAAGTTGCTCATCATTTTTTAAATGCGGTATATAAGAAGAAATCAACACTTGTCTTAACCTCTCAAGGTAAATTGACCGTGTTTATCAATAAGCTTTTTCCCCGCTGGATGGATAAGCAGGTTTTTAATCATCTGGCTGCTGAGCCGGATTCGCCATTTTCTTAATATGCGTCTTGCCTTTTTCCTAACTTTGTATCAATGATATGATACATAGACTTCGATACATGTATCGCAAGTTATTACTTGCTTTCATCCCTGCTCGATCATATGTGATAGAGGTTGGAGAATCTCCTCATGAAATCATACGTAAACTGCAAGATATTATCCAACCTCATTCTTTTTATTTCCTTTTCCCTGCCCAATCTGAAAAACCCTATTCCGGCAAATTTTCAGTTAATCGTTTTGTTGCTATAAAAAATAATGCTGCCAATTTCCAACGACAAATAAAAGTCTCAGGTTATTTCTATATAATTCAAGATAGAATCTATGTGCGACTGATTCTATCCAATCCTTTCTCACTGATAAACCTATTGGTTTTAGGCTGTCTGTATTTCCTTTTTCTTATTTTTCGTTTGGCGCCTTTTGAATCTATAATACTCAATATTTTATTATGGCTTTTACCGGTGCTGCTAACCTATCTCTTTACTAATTTCACATTTCATCGGATATATAAAAAAGAGAAACTTCGATTTTTCAAGCTCTTTAATGGAAAGCGGCTTACGGATAAACAAATTGACATGTTGCATATTTAAGCATACTGCATTGATATATTTCAATAGGCTGTTAAGATGATATTATACGCTAAATCAAAAAATTTTATGTAGGTTTGAAAAATAGATACAAGCACTTGATTTTATGAGAATAGGACTTGATGCAAAGCGGGCTTTTTGTAACAGCAGTGGATTGGGAAATTATTCACGAATGTTTATTCGCGCTATGATCTCTCGCTTTCCCGAACATTCCTTTTTTTTATTCTCTCCATACATTAAGGATACGCAGTTTTATAATGAGGTCTCAAAAATTGCTAATGTCAGTATCATTACGCCTCAAAAATCTTTTGACAGGCGATTTCATTGGATATGGCGACGTTTTAAAATGGGATCTATAGCCAAAGACCTTGATTTGGATATTTTTCATGGATTAAGCCAGGAGTTGCCATTTTGTATTAAAAAATCAGAGGCTAAGAAAATTGTTACCATACATGATTTAATTGCTTTTCACCCCGATTATGCACATGAATGGTTCAATACGTTTTTTTATAAAAGAAAGATTAAACATGCCATAAATAATGCATCTGTAATTATAGCAATTAGTCAACAAACAGCCGATGATTTGAAGCAGAACTTTCATATTGATGAAAAAAAACTACATATCATTTATCAACCGGTAGATTCTTCTTTCTTTAAGCGTGTGGATGATGAGACCAAACGTAAGATTTCTGAAAAATATAACTTACCTGCTAGATATATTCTTCAACCGGGTAATTTGCAATACCGAAAGAATCACTTATTGGTTATAAATGCTTTAAAAGAATATCCCAATCAGGATTTGCATTATGTTATAGTAGGTAAACCCGAAAAGTATTTAAAGACTTTACAGGCAACTGTCAATACCCATCAATTGCAAAATCGGATACATTTTTTATTTGAAGTACCGACTACCGACCTACCCGCTCTTTATCAAATGTCTCAATGTGTGATTTACCCTTCTTTAATTGAAGGATATGGATTGCCAATAGTGGAGGCTATGGCTTCCTATGTGCCGATTATTACATCCAAGGGTGGTTGCTTTGAAGAGGCCGGAGGAAAAGCTGCTTGGTATATCAACCCACAGAATTCGGAAGAGCTTGTATCTGCTTTGCATCTAGTGCTATCAAAAAATGAGGAGGTCGAACGTCGCTTACAGGAAGGGCTACAGAAAGCATCTTTGATAAAAGCGCCTCAAATGGCTGATACATATATGCAAGTGTACACGTCAACAAGTCTCACATAAACCCTTTTTAGTAATTTTGCTTCAAATTTAAAGAGTTGATTAGAGATTTCAAGCCATATCTTACCCATACGGTCTTTTCAATTATTTCTGAGGAGGCGGATAAACTTGGTGTCGAGGCATATCTGGTTGGAGGGTTTGTGCGAGATACCTTATTAGGAAGAACGTGTAATGACATAGATATCATGTCGGTTGGGAAAGGTATTGATTTAGCTGAAAGGGTTGCGGAAAGATTAGACTTGACTGCTAAGATGGTTGTATATAAAAATTTTGGCACGGCCCTTATACATCAGGATGATTTGGAGATTGAGTTTGTAGGAGCAAGAAAAGAGTCTTATCGAGCTAACTCTCGCAAGCCTATAGTAGAAGATGGGACATTGGAAGACGATCTAAGCCGACGCGATTTTACGATTAACGCATTAGCGGTTAGACTGAATCATCAGGGGTATGGAGATATAGTAGATTTATTTGATGGGCTTAGTCATTTAGAGAAACGCCTGCTTAAAACACCGCTAGAGGCTAATGTTACCTATTCTGACGACCCGCTTCGCATGATGCGTGCCATACGCTTTTCTGTCCAGCTCAACTTTGAGATCGAAGCGGATTCGCTAAATGCGATCTCTGTTAATGCCTCTCGTATTAAAATTGTATCTTCTGAAAGAATAGCTGATGAGCTAAATAAAATAATGCTTGCTCCTAAACCATCATTCGGATTCTATAAACTTTCAGATACCGGATTACTTCCTTTTTTTTTTACAGAAATAGAAGCCTTGAAGGGGATAGAATATGTGAATGGGAAAGGGCATAAGGATAATTTTATTCATACATTGCAAGTGCTGGATAATGTGGCATTGCAATCAGATAATCTTTGGCTGAGATGGGCGGCTTTATTACATGATATTGCCAAGCCGGCAACGAAACGATTTGAACCTGATGAAGGATGGACGTTTCATGGGCATGAAGAACTTGGCGCACGTATGGTGCCTCGGATTTTCCGAAAATTATCATTGCCCCTTAATGAGAAGATGAAATATGTTCAGAAGTTGGTTCGCCTGCATCTTCGCCCAATTGCCTTGGTAAGTGATGAAATAACAGATTCTGCCGTGCGCCGCCTTTTATTTGAAGTCGGTGATGATATTGATGATTTAATGTTGTTGTGTGGGGCTGATATTACCTCCAAGAATGAAAGAAAGGTGAAACAGTATTTACAAAATTTTCAATCAGTAAAAATAAAACTGCAGGAAGTAGAGGAGAAAGACAGGATACGCAATTTCCAACCACCCGTTACCGGAGAGAAAATTATGGAAACATTTGGTATTGGGCCTTGTCCTGAAATTGGAATATTGAAAAATGCGGTTAAGGATGCTATTCTAGATGGCATTATTGAAAATGATGCTGAACAAGCATTTCGTTTTATGACGAAAGTGGCGGCTGATATAGGTCTCAATCCCATAAAACCATGAAAAAACTGGTATGTATAACCGGACCTACAGCCAGTGGTAAGACATCTGTAGCCATTCAACTGGCATTATATTATCATACGGAGATTCTCTCCTTTGATTCTCGTCAGTTTTATCGTGAATTATTACTTGGAACAGCACCGCCTTCTTCAGACGAATTAAAAAAGGTAAAACATCATTTTATTCATAGTCGAGGTTTATTTAACGAATACAATGCCTCAACTTACGCAGATGATGCACTAAAACAGATAACCGAACTTTTTAAAACACACGACCTCTTAATCATGGTTGGCGGGTCAGGCCTTTATTTACAAGCTGTGCTTGAGGGCTTTAGCCATGTGCCACCATCGGACAAGACTATTCGGGATGCACTTAATTTGCAATTTAAAAATGCAGGCATTGAAACATTGCAGCAAGAGCTAAGTCAATCTGACCCTATTTATTACAATCGCATGGATATACATAATCCTGTTAGAATAATGCGTGCGTTAGAAGTTATTCGTCTAACAGGCAAGCCTTATTCTGAGATTTTGAGACAGAAGTCAGAAAGGGATCTTCCATTTTTACCGATTATTTTCATGCTCAACCCGCCACGAGAAGTACTTTATGAAAATATCAATAATCGGGTAGATCTGATGATGAAGAATGGCTTGTTAGAAGAAGCACGTGCATTGTACAAGTATCGCTCGCTATCCGCACTGCAAACCGTAGGCTATAAGGAATTATTCTTGTATTTTGAAAAACAATACACCTTGGAGGAAGCTGTGGATAAGATTAAACAACATACGCGGCATTATGCCAAACGGCAACTCACTTGGTTTAGGAAATTAAATCCGTTGCTATGGCCGGTATCTTTAGCCAATGCTATTGTATTGATTGATTCTTATGAGTTAGAAAACTGATTCAATAAAAGAAAGCAAATTGAATTTCTGAGATTAACTTAAAATGGCAATCTCCACAAAAGATCATTTCCATTCTGTCAAGTTGTTGCGGCGAACCCGCCTGTTCGTGCATGATACATTGATCAGTACTAATACAATGCTCCAAACCTAGATTATGCCCTAACTCGTGCACCATAACTTTAATGACACGATTTTTAAAATTCTCTTGAAAATGCTTCTTCCTTGATAACTCATATGTAGAAACAATGCTGACTTGTCCACCCAATTTAGCATGACCTAATAGTTGTTTCGTCTTTCTTTTCCCATTCTCCGTAACAAATATTTTGCGTGTTGTAATGCCTATTGTAAACTTTGCATCACTTGGTTTTATACTACGCAGAAATCCTAATGCGGTATCTACATCCAATTCTTTTCCTAAGTTTTTAGGAAATAAACGATGATTCTCGGTACTTGAGCATAAGACAAATTTATCGGATAGGTAAGTGCATAGCGTATCCATAAGTTCGGGTTCAACTTTATCAAGATTTACCAAAGTGATCTTAGGTGGAATAAAAAAGTTATATCCCTCGTTATCCGATGCTTGTCCTAATTGTCTTGTCTGTGGTACACAACCTGTTACAAGAATGCAAAGCAGTAAAATATATCTAAATACCACCATGTCATAAAATAACGATTGTTTCTTATGGAAAGTTGTATATTTGCTTACAATATTTATAAAATGCGATTTGAATCTTTTAAGTCACACATTCTAAGTCTTTTAGAGGCGCGTCTTCCAAAAGAGTTGTCATATCATGGGGTGCATCATACAATTTATGTATTAGATGCAGCCATTCGTATTGCCGCACATGAGGGGATTAGTGAGCAAGAGAAAGAATTGCTATACACAGGCGTATTACTACATGATATTGGATTTATAGAAACTTATCATAACCACGAGGAGAAAGGTATTGAGATTGCAACGCCTATCATGCTTAATTTTGGATTTCTGCCATTTGAGGTACAACTTGTAAATAATTTAATTCGACGTACAAGAATACCGCAGTCAGCAACTAATCTTTTAGAGAAAATAATTTGTGATGCAGATTTGGATTATTTGGGTACAGACGATTTCTTCCCGATAGGTAATATGTTGTTTGATGAATTTCTGCAATATGGTATTGTAAAAGATGAAAAGGAATGGAATCGCTTACAGGTATCTTTTCTCTCCGGTCATAGTTACTATACTGATTTTGCAATAAAATTTCGCAAACCGAAGAAAGAAGAAAATCTA
>JAIXKU010000201.1 GCA_026936045.1 Flavobacteriales bacterium | reverse complement strand
GACTAATACAGCTACAACTAGATCTTATACTGCAACTGGACTTACAATGGGAACTTGGTATTGGAGGGTAGCTGCAACTGATAGTCTTGGTAATAATAGTGGATATACAACAACTCCCCGAAGTTTTACAATTAGTTCAGATGACACAATACCTCCAGAATTTAGAGTTAGATATGTCAAGACCCCAAAAATTGATTACAATACAACACCTGACGTTATTGGAGCTGGGCCACTACAAATTAAAATTTATGCATCTGAAACTTTAAAAACAAAGCCGACCGTCCAAATAAGACTACATAATCAAACTTCCTGGACATCACTTTCCGTCACAGAATCTGCACCGGCATCTATATTTACAGCGACATTTAATATACCATCTTCTAATGTAAATAATGGATTAGCACAAATTACCATATCTGGAACTGATATGGCAGATAATGTTGGAACAACTATTAAAGATGCTAACTGGTCACCATCGAGAAAAAATCCACCCCACTTACCTTCTGAAGATGATTCTGATGGGGCATTCTTTTATGTAGATACTGCAGCCGACGCACCAAGCTTATACGGTCCACAAAATGGTCACGTTATACCATTCAATCAAAATGAAGCTAACTTTACGTTTTATAAAATATCTGATTTATCTGCGGAAAGGCCCGTCGATCCAGGGCAAAACAATTGTCTTACCTATCACATACAATACTCAACTACACCTAACTTTACGTCTAATGTAATTACCGAATCAGTTGATATATACGAAATAGCTGCTTCAGGAAACGATGCCAACTTTTGTACACCAAACCCACAAGCCGGTAAAAAAGCATATAACAAATGGTATATTGATTGGCAAGACAAACCAACAGGACCCGGATTTTTCAATCTTAGAATGCATACTTCACAATCTCTGTCAAATGGAACATGGTACTGGAGAGCTTGGGCAACTGATAAACTTGGAAATCAAAGCCCATATTCAGAAACAAGAACCTTCTCAGTTTCAACAGTTACCCCAAATTTATTTGCACCAGCTGATCTATCTCTATTAACAATAAATAATCCAAGATTGCAATGGAAGGACGTATGCTCTTCAGTTTGGTATAATATAAGGCTTTCAAGGGATAATACTGACTTTTTGGATTACACTTTGTATCCTGATAAGATTGCAGTAAATCAATTCTTGAAATCTGATGATGCAGTCAGTGGAAATTATGCCATGGAAGGCTCAACAAAAGTTTGGATTATTGACTATAACATTTCTACTTCAACTCCACCCAATCCTGCAATAGGACATCTTGAAGATGGGGTATGGTATTGGAAAGTTGCATCTAATCTGGACTCGACTTCATATTCTCCTGTATGGAGATTTACTATAGATTCTACCGGACCACCCGGGCCAAATTTACTTACACCAACAAATGGACAAGTAAGCCAAAACAAGAGGCCGGAGTTTACCTGGGCCACAGTGAATGATGTTAATAATCTATCTAATCCTGTAAGATACTATATACAAATATCTGGAAATGCTAGTTTCTCTAACGCAGTTACAAACACATGGCCAAGTACTTCTTCATTTGATAGTTGGAAAGCAGCGGTATATCAAAAAGGGCCACTTACAGTAACTAACTTTGTACCGCCATATGATTTTCCAGAAACTCTTTTGACAAATCCAAGTCATGTTTACTATTGGAGAGTTTATGCCGTTGACTCTGCAGGTAATATCGGAACTAATTCTGTTACTAGAAATTTCCGAATTAGCACTTCACCACCACTATTATGGGGGGATTTCCCGGCAGGGTCTACAGGTACCTCAAGCCAGGCAGGAGTGCCCACATGTGAAATGCCATGGCCAACTGCTTGTATAACAGGGGAAGGTAATACCTCTAGGGATCAGCTAGCATTGGCACTAAGATCGCCTTCGAACGGATTTACTCTTAACTCAAGTAATCCGCAACTTGAATGGAGACACTCTAGATGTGACTGTGTAGTAAAAGAGATATCAAGCTACATAATTCAATATTCAACAGACATCACCTTCCCGCCAGATAAAACAACTGATGTTTCAGGAATATTCCAAGTTTTGGGAATTAATGTTGACAATAATCTTTACGTCAACATGGGTTACACTATCCAAACACCACTCTACAACGGAACATACTTCTGGAGAATATGTGCTGTTGACACAGCCGGAAACAGGACACAGTTCACTGCCCCATGGAGCTTTACAGTAAATGTTCCGCATAATGAGCAACCACCTCAATGTTCAGCAACTCAGCCATGCCCAAGCGGATACACATGCCAATCTGGAGTATGTGTACCAGTTGTGATGGCACCAGGTGATCTAACAATCACAGTACAGAGCACAGCAGGCACTGCAATCTCCGGTGCAACAGTCACAGTCGATGGCACAGCTAAGACTACCGATGCAGAAGGCAAGGTAACATTTGCTGCACTTTCCGGAGGATCACACACCATAAACAATGTCACAGCCAGCGGATACAATGACCATGGAACAAGCGCAGTAACAGTAAACGGAGCCACAGCCCAAACTATAACTTTGACAACTCCAGGTACCGAAGGGTATGTCTGGGGAACAGTATACTTTGATCAGATAGGCTCACCTGCACCAAACATCTTAATAGATATATTCAATCAGTCCACAGATGTTAAGATAGATAGCAGGCTTACAAACAGCGAAGGAAAGTTCCAGTCTTCACCACTACCTTCAACAGGAACATACTACATCAAGATACCAGCCTATGAAAAGGAGTTAAGGGACTTACAGCCCACTTCACTTACAACTGGGGAAAAGATAGTAATCCTTGAAACAAAGGGAACAATCACAGGGATAGTCCAGGATGATGCTGGCCAGATAGTCTCATCTGCCACAGTAGTCTTAAAGAAGTACCCTGGAGAAGAGTTTGTCGACACAAAGACAACAAACTCCATAGGCCAGTTCTCATTTGATGCACTCCCTGGAACCTATGTGGTCACAATTTCAAAGGCAGGATACGATGCATATACATCCTCATCATTTAGCGTCCAGTCTAGACAGACCGTCAATCTTCAAACAGTCCTTGGGAACATTATTCTAAACTCAATAAGGGGTACCTTGACAGTGTCAGTTAAGGATGACAAAGGTGCGGTAGTTAACACCGCCACAGTCACAGTGAGATCAAGCACCGGTGTTGTTGCAAAATCATTTACAACATCAGGCGGCACTGGGTCAGCTCAGCTTGCACCAGGCTCTTATAGAGTGTCTGCAGTTGCAAGCGGATTTGCAGAAAGCCTTCAACAGACAACAAACATCAATTCAAATCAGACATCTTCACTAACAATAACATTGGCCCCTGCAACAGGCTCAATTAGGGTCGTTGCAAAGGATCCAAGCGGCGCACCGCTTTCTGGCGCAAGCGTATACATTGACGGCGCACTTGCCGGGATAACTGATTCAAACGGAGAGCTACTTGCAACTGGTTTAAAACTTGGGACACACACAGTCCGCATCACAAAAGGAGGATTCACAACAGTTGAGGAGCAGGTAACAGCAGGAGAAACAGCCGTCGTAGTTGACACATCACTTAAGAAAAACAATCTGGTCTTGTTCCTTGCCATAGGCCTTGGATTACTGATACTTGCTGGAGCATTGTACTTCTTCAAATTCGGAAAGAAGGGCACCGGACCAAAGGGGCGCCCTGCACCAAAAGGATTATCTCTACCACAAAGGCCAGGCGCACCAAGGCTAAGACCCCACAGGCACAAAGGCGGGCTGCCACCGTCCTCAATTAAAGTAAAGAAAAAGAATCTTTAATTTTTAATTTTTATCTTTTTCTTTTATTTTCTATTAAATCTGTTTTTACTTTTAATCAAAAACAACTAAAAAGATATTTAACTATAGGATAGCTTTTCCTTACTAGTGGTCAATATGGCATATAACATCCAAGAAGAAATTGAATCATTAGTTAGGGAGGCTGCATTTTTTGTCCATGCACAGGGAGAGGATGCATTTCCCTTGTTTAGAACAGAAGGCAGGTTCCTATATAAGGACATCTATGTGTTTGTTTGGGTGGTGAGAGGTAACAGGATAATAAGGCTTGTTTTTCCTCCTGACAATATGGGGGAGGATATAGAAATCACTGACATGACCGATTCAAACGGCATAAACATCACTGAGATGATAATGAAGATAGCAAACAGCCGTAAGGGGGAAGGGTGGTCAGAACCCTACCAGTGGAAAAAACCAAGAGAAAATATAGCTTCAGAAAAGATATCCTTTGTCAAGAGTGTTATAAACAAGGGCAGGATGTATGTCGTTGGCGCAGGGTATTACCTGACCTAGCAATGCTTTGCCGTTTTTACAAAACAGATTAGCCTAAAAAAATGACACAAAATCCTTAATCATACGGCTCTAGATGAGTAGTGACTATGGTCTCAGGCCCAAGCAGTTTTCTTATCTCCTCCTCAACGTTATAGGATATGTCATGGGCGTCTTTGACTGTCATGGACTTATCCACTAGGATGTGCAAGCTCATGGAATAGTAGTTTCCAATGCGCCTGATCCTAAGCTTGTGATAATCTTTGACGCCCTTAACTTTTGACACCGTATCAAAAATCTCGTTTTTTAACTTGTCATCAACTGAAGTTTCAATCAATTCGCTGACGCTATCCTTTAATATGTCTATGGCGACTTTTAATATCAACACACTTACAAACAATGCAGCCAGCGGGTCAAGGATCCTCCATTTCTCCCCTAAAAATATTGCCCCCCCGATACCGATCATTGTGCCTATTGAGGAGAAGGCATCTGATCTGTGATGCCAAGCGTTAGCAATAATTAACGGGCTTTCTATCTCTTTTCCTACCTTTAACGTGTACCGGTAAAGCAGCTCTTTTGAGGTTATAGATAGTATGGCTGCAATTAGTGCAATCGGTGCAGGTCTTGGGATTACCTCCCCTCTAAAAAAGCGTAGCAGCTCCTCCACACTGGATGAGGCTATAAAGAAGATAACAACTAAAAGCATCGAGCCCACAATGGCAGTTGAAAGAGTTTCTATCTTCCCATGACCATAGTTATGTGTTTCATCTATTGGATTTTTTATATAGCGAAAACAAAGGATGACGACAACATCTGAAGCAAGGTCTGAAAGGGAGTGTGCAGCATCTGCCACCATTGCAGCGCTCTGGCCAATGATCCCGGCTAGGAACTTAAAGGCAGTTAAGATAATATTTACAATTAGGCCGTTATAGGTGACTTTGACACCTTTGTTTGCCCTGACTTCACTTTCTTCTGCCCTACCCATACCTCTTTAATACTCTGCCATTATTAAATATTTTTGCTTTAATCATAATGCCGCTACAGCTCAAAATAATATTTATTCCAATAAAATGATTGTTTAACAATTTAGCTTCTGTTTAAAGAATCTGGCATTTATATGGGTAAATGACTAAATTAAGTTAGGCGAAACATTTAAAAAGAATAACATCCGCATTATAACAACAATAGTGGTGACTAATTATGAAAAAGATAATAGCTGTTTTGATAAGCTTGTTGTTTGTTGCAAGCACTTTGGGATTGCTTCTGTATTAGGAAAAAGTGGTGGCCCAGACAACTTTGGCTACATATTTATAGACTCAAATGATGATCCTTCTCTTAAAAATCATTATCCATGGATTGAAATAAAAGATACTGGAACTAAAATCACATCTTGGGATACTGGAGGGTGTGATGATGGATACAAAACGGGCATACCTCTTGGATTTGACTTTAGGTATTATGGTAACAATTACAACAAAGTTAACATAATGACAAACGGCTGGATAAACTTTGCTACTCCTGACACTTGGTATCCAAGTTCTCCTTTTCCAACTTCAGACAGTTATGTTGACCCAATATCGCTTTTTGGGAGAGACATATACCCTTGTTGTTCAGATAGTGGCGTTTACTATGAGACTCTAATAAAGAATGGAGGAAAAATTTTTGTTGTGGAGTATTTCCAAGTTCCCAAATGTTGCGATTGTAATAATGAGAGGTATACGGTCCAATTACAGCTTCATGAAGGATCAAATAACATAATTTTCTTGTACAAGACTACACACACATATACTCCTTATATTGGCATTGAGGGAAAAAATCAAACAGATGGCCTAACATATATGCTAAACCAAAATCCTGGCGATGGAACTGTAATACTATTTAATTACCCCGGCTCCCCACGATATCCCCAATCAGGAGTTCTTCCCATTGATAATATACTAAAG
>JAIXKU010000336.1 GCA_026936045.1 Flavobacteriales bacterium | reverse complement strand
GCCCATATCTTTCTTATAGGCCGGCGCGCCAACATGCTGAAACATGGGTAAGGCGTGAAATAAATAATCTAATGCTTCTTGATTTGTCATGACACAAAAATAGAAATAACCTTTTCGCCTTTATGATTAAAATAATGAACGATTATGTATTTTTAATCTAAGAGAGTGACAGTCATTATGCCATGATAGTTTGGTTCTCGGTGTCAATCTGTCCGATTTTTTGGTGTGAGAATGGTATTTGACATCTCTTTTTCAAAAAGGAAGTTATATTATACAGTAAAAATGTTAAATCGTTCCACGATGGGATTTTTTTTTCTTCAGAACTATATGAGAGATAAAAATTTTCATATATTTGATGCGAAAATTGAGTATATGCAATCAAGGTTCATATACACGAAGATCAGGAAGTTATTTGATAGCATTTGCGGTTTCGAGTTTACAGAAGGAAAAGACAACGGTTGAAGTGGAGAAAAATATATTGACTGTAACCTGCGACCATAAAGAAAGAAAACAAAAGTGCAGACGGCAAGCAATATCGTCGTTGCGAGTTTGCTCCGAAGTTTTCGTCGTTCTTTTCAGATTCCCAAAGATGCCGATATGATGTATATTGCTGCACGCTATGAAAACGGTATCATGGAAATCACATTGCAGAAAAAACAAAAACTGTAACACCTGAAAGAAAGGTGTTTGCAGTTGCTTAGAATATTTAAAATTTGGATGGTTAGGGTTGATTAGTAACAGTCCCGCTCTTTGTGGCGGGATTGTTACTTTTTGGGCCTCTCAATTTTAAAATAAATACATGAGCGGATTTAATTTTATAGTGAACGGTGTACGCGCCACACGGCGCATGGCTTTTTATGCCGGATTCTTTTTACTCATCACTGGCCTGTTGATATATGCCTATCCCCGGATATTTGCTTTCTTGGTAGCCGGCCTATTATGTTTGTTGGGTTTGGTCTTTTTAATAGCAGCCCTGATTATGAAGCAACCACCTCAGCCTCCCGATCAGGATATGGAAGATGGTAATTACGAGGAATTGAATTAAATACTCGAATTAATAAAAACCTTTTCTACCTTCGCCCTACGTATGGAACAGGCATTTGCATGTTTTTTTGACCAATGGTACAAAGAAAAAGCCCGTAATAATAAACAGATATCCAACTTAGGTTTTTTCTCACAACCTTTTCGTATCTATCCCGACGGCATGGATATGCACGTGATGAAAATTTATAAACCGATACGCAACCATGCATTAGCTATGGAGATTTCCGCCAATCATACATCGTATATAGGAAAACTCAACTTAGCAGGACTGAGGCTTCCGGAGACAAAATTATGGATAGCGGAAAGAAACCGCCGATATTATTTGGTGATCGTGCAACCCTCTTTCTTGGATGAAGAGTTGGTGCGCAACCGTATGATAAATGGAGATAAGGCGATCTGTTTCTCGTTGTTGGAAGCCTTGTTGAAACAAACCGTTGATTTTTTATTGTCCGGTGTGCAGGTGGGATTTCATCCCACACTACGTAATTTTGCCTGGCGTGACGGGCTTTGGTTCTTTGATACTTTCCCGCCGATGGATATGTCGCAGCCGGCGCTGAATCGTATTATTCTTCGTTTTACGCCAGTATCATTACCCTTAAACCTGATACCTCTTGCATGGATTAACCGCGTTTCGGATGAATATTATCAACCGGCACTCATGTTGAAAGGACTGGTTGGCAGTACTTGTCGCTTGCGACCTGAATGGGCTGATGACTTTCTTTTGCACGCACGCACGGTGCTTTCTTCATCCGCTTTGCCCAAAGATATATTATCTCAGACATTGGGAATGCTTAATCAGCCGCCACGCTTAAGTGCATTGTGGACAGGTGTACGCAGCCTGCTCGGAAAAGAAGGAAAGCCTAATCTGAAGCGTTAGCAGCGGATAATGATGATATCAGAAAGAGAGGCGGTGTAGCGGAGTGATCGTTTTTCTTGTTTCATCTTCCATACCTTGGTTAAATTCTGCGCGTCCAATCGTGCTTTTTCTTGCCCATAATGCCGGTCTGTTTGATTCTATAGCTTTGAGTGGGATCTTTTGCATTGTGCTGAATCAGCTTGGTTACCTCCGAAACACAACATGTAAAAGTTGAAACAATCAAAAATAAATAGTTCTTCGATAGAAATGAAGGAAGCAGAAAAGATTAATGCTCGGATATGGAAAATATTTCAAAAGGTTTGAGTTTTCCCTTGAGTTGTATTACGCCTTGTGATTGGGCTGCATATCGTCCGGTCCATTTTATTTTATGGAATAAACTATCGGAAATCAGCACTTCTGCATTTAATTCATTACACATCTCCTGCAAGCGCGCGGTTGTGTTTAATACGTCGCCGTTATATACAATCTCTTTACGAATATCGCCAATCAAAGCAGAGATCACAGATCCTTCATGAATACCGGCTTTAAATTCCGGTATAATGCCATATCGGGAGATGTAATATTCTTTCTTCTTTCTGATTTTTTGTTTGATATTGAAGTATAAATCTACGGCAGTGGGCGGTGTGAGCCCCTTTTCTATCGGCCAGCAGATGATTACTTCGTCACCCACATATTTATAAATCTCAGCATCAGAATCAATGATAGGTTCTGATAAATCATGAAAGAAGTCATCTATCAGAGAGTAATATTTCTCATCACCAAGCATTTCAGCCAGCTTGGTTGATGATTTGATATCAAGAAACATGAATATCATATCTTGCTTATTCGGTATATGGTATTTCCCGAATACGTAGCGGCGAAATGCACCATCACCAAGCAGAGTGTCGAGCTGAAAAAGGATAACAATGAATAAGGACCCTTTGAAGGCCTGAATGGCTAAAATAACAGATTCTTTTTTTACAAAGTTCAGCAGGATGTTATGGATATTTGCATAGCCTGTCAGTTTGTAAAAGACAGTAAGAACAAAGACAAGAAAAACATAAACAGCAGCGGTGTAAGAAACGGATTTTATCAGCAACCCCAAGATAAAAGGCAGGCGTCTAAGGCGCTCACGATAAACAAATAATTCAAATACACCTGTAAAAAAACCTGCAATAAAGCCAACGATAGGGTATTGTATTTTCAACATTCCTTCCTCTAAGATAGAGAATAGTGTAAGAATTGCACCTATTAAACCCGCTTTAAAACAATTGCCTAAGCGTAATTTCGTGTACTTGGTCATATGAAACATCCGGGGTTCTACTTTCGGACGCACAAAGGTATATTTTATTTTGATGAAACAGAATGAAAATGGAAACAATACTTATTCAGGGTATTCCACACGCACATGATACAGGTTGAGCAGATGGCGTACAAAAATCTGACGTATGCGTTCGATATCTTTTAAAGTAAGTTCACTATGGATATATTGCTTTTCCGACAACTGATAGTTGATGATTTTATTGACCAACTGGGTGAGATTTTCCAAATTGGGATCTTGTATGCTTCTTGAAGCTGCTTCTACCGAATCGGCCATCATCAACACAGCCATCTCTCGGCTATGAGGCACAGGGCCTGGATACGAGAATTTTTCAATATCAGAAGCGGCGTCCGGAAATGATTTTACATAGTTCTTATAAAAATATTGCACGGTGAGAGTACCGTGATGTGTACGTATAAAATCTATTACAATATCCGGCAGACGGTATTTCCTGCCTAACTCAACACCGAATGTAATATGTGAGATGATGACTTCTGCACTTTCTTCAAAGCTCAGCCTGTCATGCGGATTGGAACCGGGTACTTGGTTTTCAATGAAGAATTGCGATTTGATGATTTTCCCGATGTCGTGATATAATGCACCGGCTCTCAGCAACAGAGAGTTGCCGCCTATCTCTTCTATAGCCGCTTCGGCTAAGTTGGCTACCTGTACGCTATGATGAAATGTGCCGGGTGCTTTATGTGATAACTCACGCAATAACCGGTTGTTGGTGTCTGTGAGCTCCAATAATGAAAGCTCTCCAACCAATCCAAATACTTTTTCAAAAATATAAATGAGTGGCAGGGCGAACAAAACGCCGATACAACTGATTAAAAACCAGATATACGTGCTGTAATGTAAGGCTTGAAATGAGCCTTCCCGCATCAGCTGCAACGAGGTGTAAATCGCGCTATAGGTAATCCATATCAGAATAGCTGATGTATATAGTTGCGACCGTTTGCGGAAATTGATAAAGGTGAATAATGCCACTAATCCCGCACCGATTTGCAGTATGAGAAATTCGGTGCTGTTGTCGGCAAAATAGACTACAAGTATCAGCGTAATGATATGTGCAAACAACGCCATGCGTGTGTCGAAAAAGGAACGTATCAGTATGGGTAAAATGGCAAAAGGAACAATATATACAGAAGGCGCTTGAAAATGCCAGGCAAGCGAGCTTAAGCCGGCAATGAAAAGAATAAGACTCAGTATTGAAAATGCTTTTCGGTAATCGCGCGAGATCTTTTGACGAAATAAAACCAAAAACAAAAACAACAACAATAAGAACGTGCCGATGAATAACACCTGACCTATCCAAATGGCCAACTGATTCGGCACCGTGTCATTTTGATATGCCAACTCGGTTTTATAAGAGTTGAGCAGATTTTGTTTTTCTAGTGTGATGGTTTCGCCTTTTCGAATGATGATTTCGCCTTTGTTGATAATACCTTTGGCTACAGGCCGATTCCTAAGATATTCCTGATGCATTTTCTCGCTGAAGCCCTCATCGTATGTCAGTGAAGGTACGATACTCTTTTTTATGTAATAAGCCAGTCGTCCGCTTATAGATGTATCTGTAGTTATCAGACTAAGTTCTTTGGCCGGATCCCAGCTTGCGATGGAGATGAAATCACCGTAGAGCTTCTCTTCATATTTATTACCTTCGTGCAGAACATAAATAATGTGCGAGGCATCCGGTTCTGTTTGTTCCAAAGGGAGAGAAATTAACTGTTGCTTTGATGTTTTTTTTATAATGCGCATGCCTTTGCTTAAAGCATCTTGCTTTTCTCTTTCATGCCATTGCGTATCGGAAGCTATCAGTTCATCTAATTTCTCTATAGATTCTTCTTCAGCTTTGGTGTTGAAACGGAAATACAGTTTTTTCTTTAGCTCAGCTACATGTCTTTCTTGTTGCTGTTCGGCTTCCGTTTTGAGTAACGGGAAATCAATGTCGGCTATCAGATCATTATGTTTCCATATGTGTCCTATATCGTATTCAAAGGATATAGAGCTGCGTCTGGGCAACAAGGCAATAAGGCATATTGCACAAACGATAAATCCGATAAGTGTGATTTGCTGATTCCTTTTTCCTTTTGCCATATCGTTGAAAACGGAACGCTAAGGTAGTAATTTCAACTATACATGGTATATCCCGTTACGAATGGCAAAGGTGATTAAATCGGCTGTAGAGTTGACCTGCATTTTGCGCATGATGCGCAATCGGTGTGTCTCTACGGTGCGTATGCTGAGATATAAAGAAGTGGCGATATCTTTGTTTGATTTGCCGTCACATATTAAACGAATGATTTGTACTTCACGCATCGTGAAGCCTCGCATGTTGATTTGCCGGTTGTCTTTTTTCGACTCTTTATTAATAGCATGCGACATCAACAGATTTGATACGTCTTTGCAAAAATATTCATCTCCGTTCATCACCGCCGTAACAGCATCTTTCAGCTCTTCTTTGGTGACATCTTTTAATAAATAACCCGAAGCGCCTGCGCCTATTATCTTCAAGACAATATTTGGATTGTCGTACATGGAAAGGGCGATGATGCGTATCTTCGGGTATTCAATTTTAACGTAATGGGTTAAATCTACACCGGACTCCTCTTTCAGTTTGATATCCATAAAAATAACATCCGGTTCCTGATTGATGAGCAAATAAACCTTTAATCCTTCGCTGTTTGAAAAACTTCCCACCACTTCTAAATAAGGAATGGTCGAAAGCAGTAAGGCCATACCTTCTCTGAACATCTCATGATCCTCTACCAATATCACCTTGATCTTGCGACCAAGTAAATATACAATCTTATCCAACGGTCTGTACTCAGGGTTTGACATACTGCGAAAATCAAAATTTTTATTCTGAATTACTGCTTAACGGTTGATATTATTAATAAAAATACGTAGTACTACGTAATAATTGTGCACGATTTTTTCTTGTTTTATCGTTTGAAAGTGAAAATAACCAGTCAAGGATTAAAAAAGTGACGATTCAAGATTTTCTTAAACTTCCTAGACTGGTCTTCGTTTGGAAATTTTGGCTAAAAGCGTCTCTCCTCGTGAGGCTGCTAAATCCGTT